>NZ_JBSHBJ010000003.1:344157-385056 GCF_053611945.1 Kribbella sp. NPDC054772
GATCGGGCTCCCTGCGGCGGGCCCCACCCCCGGCCCCACCCCCCCCCCCTCGCGCGCCCCCCCCGCCGGGGCGCTCCGGGTGCGCCCCCCCCCCGGGCCAGGGAAGCGCAGTGGGTTCGTTCACGGTCAGCTTGCCGGAGGCATCAGAACGGAGTCGATGAGGTACACCGTAGCGTTCGCCGTCTTCACGCCGCCGCAGATCACGTTGGCGCCGTTGACCTTGAGAGCGTCGCCGGAACCGGTGACGGTGACCTGCTGCTTCTCGACTGTTGCGTGCTTGCCGACCACGGCGGTCGGGTCGAGCTGGCCGGCGACCACGTGGTAGGTGAGGACCTTGGTCAGCAGGGCGTCGTTGGTCTTCAGCGTGGCGACGGTGGCCGCGGGGACCTTCGCGAACGCGGCGTCGACGGGCGCGAAGACGGTGAATTCGCCGCCGTTCAGGGTGGGGACCAGGTTGACCTTCGGGTTGAGCTTGCCGGACACGGCCGCGACGAGCGTCTTCAGTAGCGGGTTGCCGGAGGCGGCGGTGGCGACCGGGGCAGCGGCCATGCCGTCGATGGAGCCGGCGCCGGACGGGTTCGCCTTCGCGTAGTCGGCGCAGCCCGGTCCGACCATCCCCGAGGCGGCCGGGTCCATCGAGGACTCGCTCGCGGACGGTGAACTCATCGACGGGGAGCTGCTGGCCGACGTACTGGAGGATCCGCTCGAGCTGTTGTTGTCGCTGCCACCACAGGCGGATGCGGTCAGTGCGAGAGCCAGTGCGGTGGCGGCGAGACCGGCGCGGGTGAGGTGCTTGGACATGACGTGATCTCTTTCCCGGAGGAGGTGCGGACACGGGTACTTCGGCGCGGGCCGGCGACCGGATGGGTCCGGAACGGGATTGATTTCTGGGAGTGAGCGTTCGTGCACCCGTTGCGGCGTACAGTCGCGTGCCGTCCAGGAGTTGTCAGGGGAGAGGGTGGACCACGTGCTTCGGAAGTTGATCACCGCAACCATCGCGGCCGGGACTGTCGGCGCGTCCGCGCTGTTCGTCCTACCGGCCGAGGCCGCGCCGGTTCCCGTGGAGGTCGCGGCGCCGGCGGCGCGAGTGTCCACGTTCGACGGGCTGACCGAGTTGATGATCCAGCGGATCGTGATCGGTGACGACGTGGCGGCCTCGAAGTACTTCAGTGGGAAGCCGGTCGACGATCCGGTGCGCGAGCAGCAGATCCTGGAGTCGGTGCGCCAGTCCGCCGTACAGCTCGGGATCGATCCGGAGTCGACCGCGCAGTTCTTCCAGGCCCAGATCGACGCCAGCAAGGTCGTCCAGCGCGGTCTGCTCGCCTACTGGGCCGCTCACCCGGACAAGGCGCCGACCACCGGTCCCGACCTCACTGTGATCCGCGAGAAGCTCGACGCTCTCACCGCGCAGCTCCTCGCCGAGCTGGTCCGTGTCGACCACCTCCGCCAGACGGGTCCGCGGTGCACGATCAGCCTGTTCGTCTCGACCACGTCGGCGGACATCCGGCACCACCTCGACCAGTTGCACCGCCAGGCCGTCCGTACGGCGTCGACGACCGTCTGCTGATCAGCCCATGCGGGCGAGCGCGGCCTCGGTCAGCTCGTGCTCGAGGGGCCGTCCGGCCGCGTAGTGCTCGATCTCGGCGGCGGTGATGGTGCCCATCTCGAGGTAGCACTCGACGGTCGCGGCGGCCTGGTGGGGCATCAGCAGGACGTTCGGCAGCGAACGGAACGGGCTGTCGGCCGGCAGCGGCTCCTCGTCGAAGACATCCAGCGCGGCGTCAAGCCGGCCGGACTTCAGCTCGGCCAGTAGGGCAGCGGTGTCGACGAGCCAGGACCGCGCGGTGTTGACGAGCGACGTACCGTCGGCCATCAGCGCGAGCTCCCGGGCACCGATCAGGTGATGGGTCTCCGGGAGAGTGGGTGCGTGCAGCGCGACGACCCGGCTGGTGCGGAGCAGGTCGTCCAGGGGGAGCCGGTCGACGCCGAGTTCGGCGGCGCGTTCATCGGTGAGGTAGGGGTCGTGGACGACGACCTCCGCTCCCAGCGCGACCAGCATCTTGATGTACTCGAGCCCGGTCCGGGACGCCCCGACCACCCCGATCCGCGACGCCGGGAGACCGTGCTGCGGCGGTTCCTCCTCGCGCCAGGCGCCACGGTGCATCGCGTGGTCGAACCGGTGGATGCGGTGCAGCATGCTCAGCGTGAACGCCAGCGACACCTCGGCCACCGGGCGCGCCATCGCCTGCCCCGCCTGCGTGATCCGGATATCGCGCCGGAACATCTCGTCGGTCACGAAGTGCTTCACCGACGACGCGCTGTGGGCGATCAGCCGCAGCCGGTCCGCGTGATCCAGCACCGCGGCCGTCAGCGGGGCCGCACCCCACGACGTGATCAGTACGTCGGTCCCGGGCAGTGCCGCCGTCAACGCCTCGGCGTCCCGCGGATCGTCCAGAACGACGACCTCCCCGAGCGCCTCCAGGCGCGCCACACTCGACGGCGCGAACACCATCTCACGGAAGACGGGCGTCGCGGCGAGCACAATGCGCAGCTTTTCGGTCATGACCGAATCCTAACGAACGAGCCGATCGGCGGGCCGGGACGCGCGGACGACGAGTAGGTGCAGCCCGACGGTGATCGCCAGGACGGTGGCCGAGACGCCGAGCAGTCCGTTGGCCGATGAGCCCGCGGTCAGGGCGACACCGCCGAGCCCGCTGCCGAGCGCCGATCCGAGCGAGATCGCGCTGCCGTTCAGCGCCATCACGATCGCCGCCGAGTCCGGTGCGAGCGACGCCAGCCGCGCCTGCTGCGGTACGGCGGCACCGCCGTTCCCGACCCCGGCGCTGAAGAACCAGACCAGGCCCCACACGGCAGCCACCACGGCCGGGGCGAGCATCAACGCGATCATGCCGAGCACCGCGTTCAGCAGCAGCCCGATCAGGACGATCGTCAGCACCCGGATCGCGCTGAACTTGTCGACCAGCCGTCCGGTCACCGCATTGCCGGCCATACTCGCGACGCCGTACCCGAACATGATCACGATGATCGCCCAGTCGGCGTGGAAGTGCGGCCCGAGGATCAGCGTCGCGTAGGTGAAGCAGGCGTAGCTGCTGCACAGGATGCCGGTGGTGACGAACAGCCCGGCGACGAGCCGCGGCTGGCCGAGTGGCCGGAGCCGTTCGACGAGCGTCCCGCCGGCCAGGTGCAGCCGGGGTAGTCCGAGCAGGATGCCGATCAGCGCGATCGTGCCGACCACCGCGACCAGGATCATCGGGAACCGCCAGCTCGACTGTCCGAGCAGCAGACCGACCGGTACGCCGAGCGCGGTCGCCGTCATCCAGCCACCGAGCACGAACGACAGCGCCTTCCCGTGGTGCTCGACCGGCGTCAGTGCGATCACGTACCCGGTGACGGCCGCGTTCAACAGGCTGCCGCCAAGCGCGGCGATGACCCGGCCGCTGAGCGCGATCGGGTAGTTGGTGGCGATCCCCACCACCAGGTTGCCGAGCACGAACACGCTCAGTGCGAGCGCGATCGTCGTCCGGCGCTCCCACCGGGAGGTCAGGGTGCCGAGCACGGGGCCGGCCAGCGCCGCGGTGAACGCGAACACCGACATCAGTTGCCCGGCGGCGGCCGCGGTGACGTCGAGGTCGCCGGCGATCTGGGGAAGCAGCCCGGCCAGTACGTAGCCGTCGATCCCCATCGAGAACGTCGCGACGGCCAGCCAGATCAACGGGCGATAGGAGAAACTCCCGCCCTCCACCGCCCCAGCGGCGTGCGTCTGCGTCATTCGCCCATCTCACCCCGAGCGACGCGCCCGCGGCAAGGGCAAATTGATCAAATATGTCGAAAGTAGCGAACCGAGGTGCAGCTCCGATCAGCTTTACGGAGGCTGGATTCCGTAGTCGTGGATCTTGCGGTAGATGGTTGCGCGGGACATCCCGAGTGACTTGGCGGCGCGGCCCTTGTGGCCGTCGTTGGCGACCAGGCTGCGGATGATCGCGTCCCGTTCGAGCGCCTCCAGCTGGCTCAGGCTGCGCCGGCTGATCGCCTGCGCCCGGGCCGGCAGGTCCGCGGGGGTCATCACCCCGGTACGCCGGCGGCGTGCGACGACCTGCTTCAGGACCTGGCGCAACTCCGCGGTGTTTCCCGGCCACGCGGACCGGAGCAACTGCTGCATGGTGTCCGGCGCGCAGGCCAGGTCGCCGTGGCTCAACTGGTTCAGGAACTGCGGCACCAGCTCACGGACGTCCTCGATGTGGTGGCGCAGCGGCGGTACCTCGATCGTCAGCGGGAAGAGCGAGAGCAGCTCACCGAGATCCGGCGGTTCGGTGTCGTCGGCGGTGAGGGTGACAGCGATCCACGGCGGGTCGGCGGGGCGGTGCTCGAGGACGTCGTACAAGGCCTCGAGTGTGGCCACGACGCCGCCCTTGTCGAGGCACTCGACGTGCCGGATCACCAGCGCCTGCACAGAGTCGTCGGCCAGCTCTGCCACGAGTTCGGCGGCGAAACCGGCGCCCAGCCGTGCGGCGTCGACGATGTGGAACAGCCCTGCTGGGTTGTTCTGCTGGTGTGCGGCGCGTGCGAGCGCGACCTTGCCGACGCCCCGCTCGCCGGTCAGCACCACCCATTGGCCGGCACGGCAGGCGTTGTCGACCTCACGGCCGCTGACCAGCCACGGCGCGCTTCGGCCGACCAGACCCGGCAGGACCGGACGCGGTGGCGGACGATGCCCCGAGGCCGGCGTACTGAGGCCGGTGGCGGATGAATGCGGGCTGACCTGGATGATCCCGGCGCCCGGGCCACCGGTGACCGGCCGGCACATGATGCGCACCCGCGCGCCGGTGGGCAGCTCGGTCGTCACCGACTCGGTCGTCCCGCGGGCGAGAATCACGGCCGCCTGATCGAGCACAGCGCGCTGGTCCGCGGCATCGAGCAACTGCCGCGCCTGCGCGTTCATCAACAGCAGGTCGTCGTCGATCGCGAGCACCATGTCACCGAGGCGGCGCGAGCTCTGCAGGTACGCCTCCAGCAGCGAGAGCTCGCGCGCGGAGCTGTCCTTCAGCAACGCGGCGCGGATATTCGCGGCCGTCGTCTTCGCCAGCGCCATCAGCAGCGAGCCCGCGTCCTTGCGCCAGCACGTCAGGTCGATCGCGCCGACCGTCTTGCCGTTCACCGGATGCTTGATCGGTACGCCGGCACACGCCAGGTCCTCGAGATCCTCGGCGTAGTGCTCGTGACCGAACACGTGCATCGGCCCGCCACCCTCGAGCGCGGTCCCGATGCCGTTGGTGCCGGCGAACTGCTCGGCATAGCTGAATCCCGGCGCCAGGAAGACCTTGTCGAGGTGCCGGGCCAGCTGAGCGTCCGCTGTGAGGCGCTGCAGGACCAGACCCGTGCGGTCTGTGAGGATCACGCTGATCGGCTGACCGTCGAGGTTCTCGTGCAGTTGCCGCAACACCCCGCTCGCGCTGCGGGTCAGCGGGACGTCCAGATCCGGATCCGCGACGTACGGCAGCGTGATCCGGTCGGCGGGCAGGTTCCAGCGCCGCGATCGCGCCCACGAGGCGAGGATCGGCGGCCGCACGTCCTGCGGCTTGACCGGATCGAGGGTCAGGAAGTTCAACCGGGCCGAGGCAGTCCGCCGGTTGTCCTCCAGTGACGGTGCGAGTTCGTCCACGGGCCCTCCCCCTGCCAGGCGGGTGCCGCGAACCACGGGACCCCACCCGGTTCCCTTCGAGAGTAGTGCAGCCGGCCGCGCAAGCACCGTCTCAGAATGAGACAACCATCCGGGCGCGGTGGGTTTGTGATGCGGGGAGGAGGTTTCGATGACTGATTCGCAGCCCGAAGAGTCGTACAACCCTTGGACAGTCGTTCATTTCGTCTTCGAGCACCTGACCGACGCCGGCCTGCATCCCGTCCTCGGCGCGACCGGGCACCCGGGCGAGCCGGCCGCGGAACTCCTGCGCTGCTTGGGTATCCGGCCCGATCCGCAGGGTGACCAACGACTGGCCGAACAGACCGAAGCACGCCTCGCAGAACTCCGGGAGGCCTTCTTCGAGGAGCCGTGACCGGCATCTCAATTTGAGACCTCAGCCCACTCGTGACGGCGATGTACTGCAAGAACAAAGCCGGCCACATGAGCGGGAGGAGTGCCATGAGTCGCCAGAGCGTGGCTAAGGCCCACCAGAAGATCCAGGAATTGTCATGGGAACCGGCGTATCACGAGCCGGTATCCCAGTACGGAACGGACTACACGTTCCGTAAGGCACAGAAGAAGGACCCGCTGAAGCAGGTGCTGCGGTCGTACTTCCCGATGCAGGAGGAGAAGGACCACCGGGTCTACGGCGCCTCCGACGGCGCGATCCGCGGCAACATGTTCCGCCAGGTGCAGGAACGCTGGCTGGAGTGGCAGAAGCTGTTCCTGAGCATCATCCCGCTGCCGGAGATCTCCGCCGCGCGGGCGATGCCGCTGCTGTTCCGCACCGTGCCGAACCCCGAACTGCACAACGGGCAGGCCATTCAGATGATCGACGAGGTCAGGCACTCGACGATCCAGCAGAACCTCAAACGCCTGTACATGAACAACTACATCGACCCGGCGGGCTTCAACTCCAGCCTGCGGGACTTCCAGAGCGACTACTGCGGCACCATCGGCCGGCAGTTCGCCGAGGGGTTCATCACCGGTGACGCGATCACCGCGGCCAGCATCTACCTGACGATCGTGGCCGAGACCGCGTTCACCAACACGCTGTTCGTCGCGATGCCCGCCGAGGCCGCCGCGAACGGCGACTACCTGCTGCCGACGGTCTTCCACTCCGTGCAGTCCGACGAGTCCCGGCACATCAGCAACGGGTACGCCACGCTGCTGATGGCGCTGTCCGACGAGGACAACCACCAGCTGCTGGCCCGCGACCTGCGCTACGCGTGGTGGAACAACCACCGCGTCGTCGACGCCGCGATCGGCACCTTCATCGAGTACGGCACGAAGGACCGCCGCAAGGATCGCGAGTCGTACGCCGAGATGTGGCGCCGGTGGATCTACGACGACTATTACCGCAGCTACCTGGTGCCGCTGGAGAAGTACGGCCTGGAGATCCCGCACGACCTGATCGAGGAGGCGTGGAACCAGATCTGGAACAAGGGCTACGTGCACGAGGTCGCGCAGTTCTTCGCCACCGGCTGGCTCGCCAACTACTGGCGGATCGACCCGATGACCGACAAGGACTTCGAGTGGTTCGAGTACAAGTACCCGGGCTGGTACGACAAGTACGGCGCCTGGTGGGAGAACTACAACCGGCTGTCGAGGCCGAACGGGCACAAGCCGATCGTCTTCGAGGACGTGGACTACGAGTACCCGCACCGCTGCTGGACGTGCATGGTGCCGTGTCTGGTCCGTGAGGACATGGTGATGGCGAAGGTCGACGGCCAGTGGCGGACGTACTGCCACGAGATGTGCAAGTGGACCGACGAGACCGCGTTCCGCCCGACGTACATGGGCCGGAACACGCCGAACATGGGCAAGCTGATCGGCCACCGCGAGTGGGAGACCCTGTACCACGGCTGGAACTGGGCCGACGTGGTCTCGGACATGGGCTTCGTCCGCGACGACGGCAAGACCATGGTCGCGCAGCCGCACCTCGACCTGGACCCGAGCAAGATGTGGACCCTCGACCACCTGCGCAAGTGCCCGCCGCTGGCGAGCCCGAACGTACTGCTGAACGAGATGTCCGACGACGAGCGGACCGCCTTCGCGGCGCGCTACGTCAAGGGCGGCCCGGCCGGACGCTTCGCTCCTGCCGACACCTGATCCCATGGGAGACAAGCACGTCGTGAGGTTCGAGCCCGTCGGCATCGAGATCGAGGTCGACGAGGACCAGACGATTCTCCGCGCCGCGGCCGAGCAGGGCGTGATGCTGATGCACGGCTGCAAGGAGGGACAGTGCGCGTCCTGCAAGTCGTTCGTCCTCGACGGTGAGGACATCGACCTCGACCGGTACTCGACCTTCGCGCTGCCGGAGTACGAACTGGACGAGGGCTACACCCTGCTCTGCCGGGCGCACGCCTTCGAGGACCTCACGATCGAGCTGCTCAACTACGACGAGGAGATGATCCGCTCCGGGCTGCCGATCCAGGAACGCACCGCCGAGGTCGTCGCGATCACCCCGGTGACGCACGACCTCCGGCACCTGGTGCTGAAGCTCGCCGGGCCCGGCGAGCTGAAGTTCTTTCCCGGCCAGTACGTCGACATCACCGTCCCGGGCGCCGGCACCGGCGAGGCCGCCAGCCGGTCGTTCTCGATGGCGAACACGTCCAGCCGGGAGATTGGGCAGCTGGAGTTCGTGATCAAGGTGTACCCGGGCGGTCTGTTCTCGGAATTCCTGGACCGACGGCTCCAGGTCGGCGACCGCCTGGACCTGACCGGGCCGTTCGGGGTGTTCACCCTCCGGGACAACCCGGACGCCCGGCTGGTCTTCGTCGGTGGCGGCGCCGGGATGGCGCCGATCCTGGCGCTGCTGCGGTCGATGGCCGAGCGCGGGATCGACCGGCCGACGACGTTCTACTACGGATCCCGGACGGAGCTCGACCTGTGTTTCTCCGACGAGCTGCACGAGCTGGAGCAGCGGCTGCCGCGGTTCCGGTACGTGCCCGCGCTGTCCGATTCGCCGGGGGCGGAGTGGGGCGGCGAGAGCGGGCTGATCACCGACGTGGTCCGGCGGCTCGAGCCGGACCTGTCCGGAGCCGACGCGTACGTGTGCGGACCGCCGCCGATGGTCGAGGCGGCGATCCCGCTGCTCGAACGCCTCGGTGTCGCGACGAAGCACATCTACTACGACAAGTTCACCACGACCGGCGACGCCGGTGACTCGAAGGTGCTGGAGGCAGAGAGCCGATGACGACCACAGAAGACCAACCGATCAAGGTCGAACGCAGCGTTCCGAAGCCGGTCTTCACCGACGCCGAGGCGGGCGCCCGTGAGTTCCCCGACTCGAACTTGCGGCGTTACAACTACTACAAGCCGCAGAAGCGCAAGCAGAGCCACTACGAGGACGTCACGGTCGACGTCCAGCCGGATCCGCGGCACTACCTCACCCAGGGGTGGCTGTACGGCTTCGCGGACGGCCGCGGCGGGTACCCGCTGGACTGGACCGCGCTGAAGGCCTGGGGTTCGGACAAGCCCGAACCGCAGCGGGGCCCGGGAACCGGCGGGCTGGTTGTGAAGGAGTGGCCGGCGACCGGCTGGCACGAGTTCCGGGACCCGAACGAGGAGTGGGAGCTCACGCTCTACCGCTACAACTCCAACGTCGTCCGCCAGGTCACCCAGAATGTCGAGGCGGCCCGGCAGTCCAAGGCCTTCGAGCAGTGGAACACGAACTGGGTTCGCTTCGTCGAGCACCACATCGGCGCCTGGATGCACGTCGACCACGGACTCGGCCTGTACCTGTTCGCGAACGCCAACCGGCGCGCACCGACCAACATGCACAACAACGCGATCTCGGTGAACAGCATGCACCGGATCCGGGCCGCCCAGGACCTCGCGCTGTACAACCTCACGCTCTCCGAGGAGATCGAGGGGTTCGACGGCAGCGCGCACCTGGCGACGTGGAACTCTGATCCGGTCTGGCAGGGCGTCCGCGAGGTCGCCGAGGAGCTGACCGCGATCGACGACTGGTGCGAGGCGATCTTCGCCGCGAACGTCGTCTTCGAGCCGCTCGTCGGCGAGCTGTTCCGCAGCCAGCTGGTACAGCAGGCGTCGCCGCGTAACGGCGACTTCGTCACCCCGACGGTGGTCGGCGCGGCGGAGTACGACTTTGCCGAGCGCGATCTGCGCTACACCACCGCGATGTTCGAGCTGCTCACGAACGACCGGGAGTTCGAGGAGCACAACAAGGCGATCCTGGCGGACTGGCTGGGGTCCTGGACCGCGAAGGCGCTCGCCGCGGCCCGGACGATGCAGCCGTTGTGGTCGCAGCCGGACGCCAAACCGCCGCGGTTCGAGGACGGCCTCGATCGCGCGAAGAGCCGGTTCAGCGGAATCCTCGCCTCGCTGGGCCTCGAGGACCCGAAGGAGTTGGCACTGTGACTACGCTCAAGGCAGTCCACGAGAGCCCGTTCAAGTCCGACAGCACCGCGTCCAACAAGGCCGGCTTCACGCTGATGAACAACCAGGTCGGCGCAGTGGTCGCCGAGGTGATGGACAGCAAGGACAACGTCACCGTGACGCACCTTCCCTCGATGATCCGGGTCGACGCGGTCGGCAAGATGGAGGTCGTCTACGACGAGATCTCCGAGGCCCTCGGTGAGGAGCCCGGCTACTTCGACCAGGCCGAGTTCGAGGAGAACATGTCCACCCACTACGGGCGGATGGTGCACCTCGACGACCGGACCATCCTGTTCGCCAACCCCGAGGACGCCGCCGAGTACATCGGGTTCGATCTGACCGCATCCAGCTGACGTACATCCGGCTGACACCATCCGGCTGAAACAAGGGGGTTCTCGTGTACGAGAAGAACGGTGAGAAGTACTTCGTGGTCGACAGCCACATGCATTTCTGGAACGCGGCACCCGACAACTGGGTGCCGGGGCAGGAACAGTACGCGAAGGGGTGGATCGAGTGCTTCCACGCGTACATGAGCCTGGCTCCGCAGAACACGCACTGGCCGATCGAGAAGTTCATGCGCTACAGCGAGGACGACCTGATGAAGGACGTCTTCGAGGACGGTCACGTGGACGTCGCGATCTTCCAGCCGACGTACCTGAAGGAGTGGTACAAGGAAGGCTTCAACACGACCGAGCAGAACGCGAACCTGGGCGAGAAACACCCCGGGATGTTCGTCCTCAACACCCGCTTCGACCCGCGTGACGGTGACGTCGGGCTGGAGGAGCTCGCGCACAACGTCGAGCGGTACGGCTGCAAGGGCGTCAAGCTCTACACCGCCGAGTGGAACGCGGGGTCGAGGGGCTACAAGCTCACCGACACCGCGGCGTACCGCTATCTGGAGAAGGCGCAGGAGCTCGGGATCAAGAACATCCACGTCCACAAGGGCCCGACGATCTGGCCGCTGGACAAGGACGCGTTCGACGTCTCCGACGTCGACCACGCCGCGACCGACTTCCCGGAGCTCAACTTCATCGTCGAGCACGTCGGCCTGCCGCGGATCGAGGACTTCTGCTTCATGGCCACCCAGGAACCCAACGTGTACGCCGGTCTGTCGGTCGTGATCGGCGGTCTGATGCACGCGCGGCCGCAGTTCTTCGCCAAGGTGATGGGCGAGCTGCTGTTCTGGGTCGGCGAGGACAAGATGACCTTCGGCAGCGACTACGGCATCTGGGAGCCGAAGTGGCAGGTCGAGGGCTTCGTCGACTGGGAGATGCCCGACCAGCCGGAGTTCGCGGACTACCCGCGGCTCGGCGTCGAGGGCAAGAAGAAGATCCTCGGGCTGAACGCCGCGAAGCTCTACGACCTCAAGGTGCCCGAAGAGCTCCAACTGAAGGAGGCGACGCCGGCCGCGCAGGACGACTCGAAGCTGGTCGCGTCCTGATGACGGCGGTAGCGACCGAGCGGGACCGGGTCCTGGACGCACTGGGTGCGGTCCGGGACCCGGAGCTCGACGAGCCGATCACGACGCTGGGTTTCGTGTCCACCTGCGTGGTGTCGGCCGCCGGTGACGTGGTCGTCCGGCTCCGGCTGCCGACGTACTTCTGTGCGCCGAACTTCGCGTTCCTGATGGTCGCCGACGCGTACGACGTGGTGGCCGCGCTCCCCGCCGTGCGCGGCGTCGACGTCGCGCTGGAGGATCACTTCGCAGCCGCGCAGATCAATGCCGGAGTCGCGGCGCGGGCGGGTTTCGTCGCCTCGTTCGACGGCGAGGCGGCGGCGGAGCTCGACGAGCTGCGCCGGACGTTCGTCGCGAAGGCGGTACTGGCCGGGACCGATCAGGTCTGCCGGCCTTTTGTTGCTTCTGGCATGGATCCGGAACAGGTCGCGCGGCTGACGATCGCCGATGTGCCGTCGTCGGCCGAGCTGGACCGGCTGCTCCGGCGGCGGGCCGAGATCGGGCTGCCGATCGGCCCGGACGCGGCGCTGCTCGTCGACGTCGGCACCGGCGCGCCGATCGCCGCGGCCGCGGCGGCGCGGCACCTCGGGCTGGCCCGGCTGACCCGGACCGGGATCGAGGCCAACACCGGTATCTGCAGAGGAATGCTGAAGCACCGGTACACCGAGTCCGGTGCGGGCGAGGAGGAGCAGGGATGAAGGCCGTTCGACTGCACGGGTACCACCAGCAACCAGTGGTCGACGACGTACCGGAACCGGTCGTCAGCGGCCCGTTGGACGTCGTCGTCAAGATCGGCGGTGCCGGTGTGTGCCGCACCGATCTGCACATCATCGAGGGGCAGTGGGACGCGGCGATGCACCCGACGCTGCCCTACACGATCGGCCACGAGAACGCCGGCTGGGTGCACGAGGTCGGCTCCGCGGTCACCAACGTGCAGGTCGGCGACACGGTGATCCTGCACCCGACGCCGACCTGCGGGCTGTGTCACGCCTGTCGCGCCGGGGACGACATGCACTGCGAGAACAGCACGTTCCCGGGGCTCGACAGCGACGGGGGAATGGCGGAGTATCTCCTCACTTCCGCGCGTGCCTGCGTGAAGCTGGACCCGAGTACGCGGCCGCAGGACGTGGCCGCATTGGCCGACGCCGGAATCACGGCGTACCACGCGGTGCGCAAGGCGATCCCGTTGCTGCCACCGGGGACGACCTGCGTGGTGATCGGCGCGGGCGGGCTCGGGCACATCGGCGTCCAGTGCCTGGCGGCGCTGACCGCGGCCCGGATCATCGTCGTCGACCGCAACCCGGACGCGCTGAAGCTGGCCGAGCAGCTCGGTGCGGACCAGACGGTTGTTGCTGACGGCAAACAGGTGGAGAAGGTGCTGGAGCTGACCGACGGTGCCGGCGCGCACGTCGTGCTGGACTTCGTCGCCGAGCAGGGCGCGGAGAACGACGGCTTCGCGATGACCGGCCGGGCCGGGTCCTACTTCGTCATCGGGTACGGCGGCGTGGTGCAGATCCCGACCCTGGACATCATCTCGACCGAGCGGAACATCGTCGGCAACATCGTCGGCACGTTCAACGAGCTGGCCGAGCTGATGGCGCTCGCGCAGGCCGGCAAGGTCACGCTGCACACCCGGACCTACCCGCTCGACGCGGCCGTCGAAGCGGTCGCCGATCTCGACGCCGGCCGGGTCCGTGGCCGCGCGATCCTCGTTCCGTAAGACCATTTCCGGAGGGTTTTGATGGCCAAGGAACTGCGATTCGGTGAGACTGCTCGCGACCTGCTGCTGGCCGGTGTCGACCAGCTGGCAGACGCCGTGAAGTCGACCCTCGGCCCGAAGGGCCGCAACGTGATCCTGGAGAAGATCACCGGGTCGCCCGTCGTCACCAACGACGGCGTGACGATTGCCCGGGAGATCCATCTGAAGAACCAGTTCGAGAACATGGGCGCCCAGCTGGTCAAGGAAGCCGCGATCAAGACCAACGACATCGTCGGCGACGGTACGACGACCGCGACCGTGCTGGCCCAGGCGATCATCCGCGAGGGGATGACCGCGATCGGTGCGGGCGGAAACCCGGTGCTGGTGAAACGCGGGATCGACCTGGCCGTCGCGAAACTGGTCGACCGGCTGCGGGAGGTCGCGCACCCGGTGATCACCGAGCAGGATTACGCGCGGGTCGCGGCGATCTCCGCGAACGACGACGACATGGTCGGCGCGGTGATCGCGAAGGCGCTGCACACCGTCGGTGATGGCGGGATCGTGACGGTGGAGGAGTCGTCGAGCAACGGCATGGGGGTGGACTTCGTCGAGGGGTTCGAGTTCGACAACGGCTACCTGTCGCCGTACATGGTGACCGATCCGGGCAGCCTGCAGGCGGTGCTGGACGACCCGTACATCCTGTTGTGCAGCGAGAAGATTACCAAGGTCCAGGAGGTGATGCCGCTGCTGGACAAGATCATGCGCGCGCCGCGGCCGCTGGTGATCATCGCCGAGAGCCTCGAGGGTACGGCGCTCAGCATGCTGGTGCACAACCACGTCAACGGCCTGTTCCAGTGTGTCGCGGTGAAGGCACCCGGCTTCGGCGACCGGCGGCTGCACAAGCTGGAGGACATCGCGGCGATCACCGGGGGAGCCGTGTACAGCCGGCACTCGGGCTTCAGCCTCGAGACGATGACGCTCGAGCAGTTGGGCCGGGCGGACCAGGTCCGGGTGAACGCCGACCGGACCGCGATCGTGGCCGGTACGGGTCACGACAAGGACGTCGCGTTCCGGATCGCGCAGCTGCGAGCCGAACTCGAGCGCGCGACGTTCGGGGTGGACGAGGACGTCCTGACCGAGCGGATCGGCGCGTTGTCGGGCAAGGTCGCGGTGATCCACGTCGGCGCACCGACCCCGGCGGAGCTGAAGGAGCTGCAGCACCGGGTCGAGGACGCGTTGTCGGCGACCAGGGCCGCGATGGCGGAGGGGATCGTCGCCGGTGGCGGCATGGCCCTCCTGCACGCCGCGACGGCGCTCGACGGTCTGGATGTCCAGGGTGACTACCAGGCCGGTGTCGAGATCGTCCGGCGGTCGCTGCGCGAACCGGCGTACCTGATCGCGGCGAATGCGGGGTACTCCGGTGCGGAGGTGCTGGAGCGGACCTCGAAGATGGACGTCGACGACGGCTTCGACGCGCTCGCGGGGCAGTACGGCAATATGCTTGCCATGGGCATCATCGACCCGCTCCGGGTCGCCCGATCGGCACTGCAGAACGGCGCGTCGGTCGCCGGCCTGCTGCTCACCACGAACACCCTGATCGCCGAGGAGCAGACCCCCTGGGGTGGCAGTCCGTCCTTGATGACGGAGTACGGCGCCTTGGACGAAGGCCTGCACCAGCCGTCGCCCGACTCCAGTACGCCGCAGTCGCTCGGCCTCGGGCCGTCCGTTGGGTGACCGTCTCGCGCGATGAGACAACAACTGCAATGTCTATCTGATCAGTAGACTTTGAGTGTGACCCCGTCCGTACCCGGCGGGGTCACACCAATGGCAGGACCACGTCCTCCCGGCACGGTTGCCATCGGCCCCGTTCACCAGGCGGGACCGCGGGCACTACGGTGCCAGCGAGGGCGTGGTCCTGCCTCAGATGCCAAACGTGACGGCGGTGCGGCCGGTGGGTGTCAGGAGGGATGGCTGAGCGGTGATGACCAGGCGGGTGACTTCCTCGCCCCAGATGGTGCTCAGCTTGGGATCGGGGAGGGGGAGTGGCTCCGCGGTGAGCGCCAGCTGCTCGGTGTCGTAGGAGATCGTCAACGCGCGGTCGCCGGCGAGCCGGACGAGTCCGTCTTCCAGGGTGACCGGACCGTTGATGATGAGGTGCCAGAGCAACGATCGCGGGGTGTCCTCCAGCTCCCAGGTGTCGGTCAGCTCGATCCGCTCGCCTGGGCGGTCCATCACGAGCTCTCGACGCCAGGAGCGAATGCCTGCGTCGGCCGGGTAGGCGCTCGCCAGTTCGACCTGACACCGTGCCGAGGCGTCGTCGAGCTCGGCCGACATCCCGGCCGCGCGGAACTCCCGACCGGGCGGCTGCGCGAACCCGTTGATCTGCGGCAGGTTGTGGTAGTCGCTCTGCATCGTGAAGATCTGGTAGCGATCCTCCGAGAACGTCTGCCGGGTGTAGGTGCCGACACCGAGATCGATGACCCGGGGTACGCCGTCGACGGCGATGATCAGCGAACCGACGTCGTTATGGTTGTGCGACTCGGCGTTGTGCCCGCCCTTCAGCGCGACCAGCAGGCCCTTCGAGCGCGCGACCAGTACTTCGGTGTCCGGCAGCCAGGCGTCCCGCGTCGGCTCCGCGCTCTCTTCGTCGGTACGCAGACCCTCCTCGAGCAGCGTGCCGATCACCCGCAGCATCGAGGGGATCCGCGCCACGAGCGGGTCGTCACGACGCTTGACCGCCCGGGCGTGCCGACGGGCGGCGGGCTCGTCGGTGTGCACGCCGAGCCGGTAGAGTGGGTAGGCGACCGACGGATCGGCCAGCTGGGCGGGACAGTCCGCGAAGTTGACGTACCACCGGTCCTGGATGTGCATCGCCGGCAGGTACGACGTGATCGGCCGCAGCTTGGGATGACCGAAACCGTCCAGCTTCCCCGCGGTCGCGTCGTACAGCATCACCAGGTTGTCCGCGACCGCGCCGCCGGCCCGCGTCCAGTACGACGCTCCCTCGTCGCAGCCGCCGTCGTCGGGGTACGAGTCGAGGAAGCGGTCCAGGCCTTCGACGACGAGTGACACGACCGCGGCCCGGCGTACCGGATCACGCTCGAGCAGCAGTGCGCAGATCGTCAGGTTGGAGTGGATCCACGGGTTCCAGTTGTTGGTGAACTCGGTGAGCCAGTGCCAGTCGCGGACCTCGAGGAACGGGGTGAGCACGCGGCGGTCGACCTCGGTGCCGATGCGGATCCGGGTGGACGCGTCCAGCGCCGGACCCAGCAGATGGTCGACCCACGCGAGCAGCCCGCCGGTCTCGGCACAGAACAGATCGAGGTCGCGATCCGTGGGTCGCGGCAGCGCCTCGTTGCGGCCTCTCGCCGAACTCGCATGTGCCGGCACCGTCCAGGTCGCCTCGTCGCAGACCAGCCAGATGCCGTCCACCACGTCGGCCACCCACCGCGACTCGCCGGTCAGCAGCGCCGCCAGCGTGCTGGTCACGATCCGTCGCCGCCGCTCGAAGTACGCCGTCTCGTACCGCTCGCGATCACCCTCGCGATGGAACCGGGCGTAGTCACTCGCCAGTACCACCGGCCACGACCTGGCGAGCTGCTCCTCGGCGTCGGCGAGCAGCGCCGTACGGTCCTGGGCGGGTACGGCGTCCCACGCCGGCCGGTCGTCGATATCCGGCGAAACACCCGCGAAATCGACAGTCGCGAGCGCTTCGGTGAGAAGGGATTCGGGCAGCAGATCACGCACTGTGTGAGCCATCGATTTCCACCCTATCGACGGTAGGGCGGCCAGTCGTGGGTGTTCGCATGACGGGACGTCAGTGGAGACCTGCTTGGTTTGCGGCGGTGCCTTCGGTGCTGATGAGTACGGCGCTTGTGGATGCGGGGAGCTGGAGTTGGGTGGCGGCCTGGAGGCCGGCTAGGGCGGCGGCTCCGCACGGGCCTGCGTGGATGCCGTGACTGTGCAACGTGTGTTGGGCGGCGGTGGCTTCGGCGTCGGTGACTGCGATGGCGGCGTCGAGGCCGTGCTGGATGGCGGGCCAGGCGGTTGACGAGATCGTGCCGCAGTTGAGGCCGGCCATGATCGTCGGCGCCGACGCGTCGACGGCGGTCGGCTGGCCCGCGTGGAGTGACGCGGTGACGCAGGCCGCCGTCATCGGTTCGACCGCGAGGATCGTCGTACGGCGGCTTCGTCCTGGCGACCGGTAGTGCTCGATGGCGGACTGCAGTAGCGAGCCGACGCCGGTCGGGACGACGACGAGATCGGGCTCGCCCGGGTGCTGTTCGTCGATCTCGGTGAAGAGGGTGGAGTAGCCGGCGACGATCGAGCGTGGCACTTCCTCGTAGCCGTCCCAGGCCGTGTCCTGGATCAGCAATTCGCCATCCCGAATGCTCGCCGCCGCGATCCGCACGGCCGCGTCGTAGTCGCGATCGGTGTCGAGTACCGATGCTCCTTCATCGCGGATCGCTTGCACCGTACTCTCCGGCAGACCAGCGGGTACGTAGATGCGGGACCGCAGTCCAAGGAGCCGAGCCATGTGCGCGAGCGCTCGGCCGTGATTGCCGTCCGTCGCTGTGACCAACGTCAGCCCGCTCCCCGCAACCCGGTCGGCCAGCTCGGCGAAAGTCCGCGCACCGATCGCCCGGCTCACCGCCCAGGAAGCGCCGAGCACCTTGAACGCCGGCAGCCCGAACCGGTGCGACTCGTCCTTCACCCACACCCTGCCAAGCCCCAACCCGTCAGCCAGCGCAGGCAGCTCGACCAACGGCGTCGGCGCGTAACCAGGCATGCTCCGGTGAAACTCGGCCGCACTCTGCCCGCGTGCCGCAGCGACCCACGAACCCGCGCCAGCATTCGTCGCCCACAGCCGTTTCATCGCGCCTCGCAGCTCGTCATGCGCCCAAAGATCAACGCCGCCCGGAGTACGTTGGGCAGATGATCGCACGCATGTGGAGGGGCTCGGTGCCGACCGAGAAAGCCGTGGAGTACGCCGACATCGTCGAGCGCACCGGGATGGCGGGCTACCGCCGAACGCCGGGGAACCACGGCGCGCAACTGCTCACCCGGGATCTCGGGGACGGGCGGACCGAGATCGTCACGCTGAGCTGGTGGACCGATCTCGAGCACATTCGCGCCTTCGCGGGCGCTGACATCGAGCGGGCGAAGTACTACCCGGAGGACGACGCGTATCTGCTCGACCGCGAGGAGACGGTCACCCACTTCGAGGTCGCGCCACCGGCTGACGGCGAATCCTGAGCTCCGCAGTGTGTTCCTGTCGTCACTGGGAGTGATTGACGCGCTAGGGTTCCTGCGTGGAGCGGGTGTTGCCGGCGGTGCTGGCTGTGGTTGGTGGTGTGTTCCTGGCGTTCTTGTTGCTGACGCCGTTCGTGTATCGCAGTTATCGGCGACGTGGTGAGCTCGGGTTCGGCGCGATGCTGCTGGCCTTCGGGTCGCTGGTCTACGGGCTGGCCTTGGTGGCCTATGTGCTGTTCCCGGTGCCGACGATCGACGACGCCTGGTGCGCGGCGCACAAGGCGCTCACGCACCCGCAGTTGAACCCGTTCCAGTTCGTCCACGATGTCGCGAGGGAACGAGCGCGCGGCGCCGGCGGGCTGCTGCTGAATCCCGCCGTACAGCAGGCGGTTTTCAACGTCTTCCTGTTCGTCCCCCTCGGCGCCTACCTGCGGCCCTACACCCGACGCAACCCGGTGCTCATCGTGCTGGCCGGCTTCGGCGTCTCACTCCTGATCGAGACCACTCAGTTGACCGGCAACTGGTTCCTCTTCGACTGCCCGTACCGCCTGTTCGACGTCGACGATCTGCTCACCAACACCGTGGGTACGGCGATCGGCGTACTGCTCGCGCCCGCACTCCGGCTGTTCGACCGGCCGCGGACCGGGGTCGGCGTGGATACTCCGCGTCCGGTGACGACGCGCCGCCGGTGGCTCGGAATGCTGATCGACTTCGTGTCGGTGACCGCGTTCGGTGGCGCGCTGGGCGTGCTCGCGAACCTGATCGCGAACACGGCGTACGACGTCTGGCTGAACGATTCGGCGGGCGGACGCTTCCTGCTGATGGTGCTGACGACGTGGTTGCCGGCCGTCGTACTGCTCGCGCTCCCGGCGCTCAGTCGGCGACAGGCGACGATCGGTCAGCTGTCGGTCCGGCTTCGGCGGGTCGCTCCAAACGGCTGGCCGGCCGGTCGGCGGATGCTGCTCGCGCTGCTCACCGGGACCTTCGGCTACTACCTGTTCTCCGGACTGGCGACGTACGTCGAGGCGTTCGACGGGCTCGGTGGTCTCTTGCAGGTCGCCTCGATCGTCTTCGCCTGGCGACCGAAGACGCACCCCGGCCTGTCCGGCCTGGTCAGCGGGCTGCAACTGATCGACGACCGGACGACGGTCAGCCCCACCGAGCCGCTGACGGAGCCGACCCGCTCGACCTGACCAGTCGCTTTCTGTTGCGCTGGGCAACTACAAACTTCGTCTTCAACAAACCGTTGACGTTGCTGAAACGCTGTGCCACTCTGTCGCTGTTCGGAATCTTCTTTCCGGAAGGCGGAAAAGCATGGCAGAAGACCTGGCCTCCACCACGCCTGCTGCGGCCCGCCCCGAGGAGGTGACCGGGACGATCATCACCGTCATCGGGGTGTCGCTGCTGCCGGTCAGTTTCGACTGGGCGCTCGGTGGCGTCGGGTCCAAGACCTACGGTGACCCCAGCAACATCGCGCTCGCCGTCATCACGCTGCTGATCGTCCTGGTGATCAGCCGGGTCTTCCAGGGCTTCGTGTCCCGGCTGTCGATCCTGATCGGCATGGTCGCCGGCACCCTGATCGCGATCCCGTGGGGCAAGGCCGACTTCTCCGCGGTCGGCCACGGAGAGGTCGTGTCGTTCCCACCGGTCTTCGGTCTCGGTATGCCGGTCTTCGACGCCGGCGCGATCGTGGCGATGACCGTCGTGGTGCTGGTGATCATGACCGAGACGATGGCCGACATCATCGCGATCGGGCAGATCGTGGAGACCCCGGTCGACCACAAGCGGGTCGCCAACGGGCTGCGCGCCGACATGGTGTCGAGCACCGTCGCCCCGGTCTTCGGTGCGTTCCCGGCCAGTGCGTTCGCGCAGAACGTCGGGCTGGTCGCGATCACCGGGATCACGTCCCGCTTCACGGTCGCGGTCGGTGGCGGCGTCCTGGTGATGCTCGGGCTGGTGCCGCTGTTCGGCCGGGTCGTCGCCGCCATCCCGGCACCGGTGCTCGGCGGCGCGGTCGTCGTGTTGTTCGGTTCGGTTGCTGCGAGTGGGATCCGGACGCTGTCGCGGGTCGAGTACGGCGACAACCTCAACCTGGTCGTCGTCGCGGTATCGCTGGCGATGGGCCTGGTCTCGATCGTCCGGCCGCACTTCTGGGACGAGTTCCCGTCCGGCGTCGGCGTCGTCCTCGACTCGGGGATCAGTGCCGCGGCGGTTACCGCGGTACTGCTGAATCTGTTCTTCAACCAGTGGCGGGCGCTGGTCAGATCGAAGCCGTCGGTGTTCGCGGCCGCGCCCGACGAACGCGGTACGGCCCTGCCTGGCACGGAGGCCTGACAGCCCAGTAGCTTCCTGCGGTGGGAAGAAAGCGCAAGCGTCTCAGGGGATCACCGGTAGCTGCGAGGCCTGCGGTCGCTCCCGCGGTTCGTCGTACGGCGCCGCCGATGCCGTGGGCCGTGTTCTGGCTGGCGGTGATGATGCTCGCGGGCATGCCGCACAACGTCCGCATCACCACGATCGCCTAGCAGCTCTGTGACCGTTCGCAGCACGGAACCGGCCGTTGGGCTCTGGTGCGCGTGACGGCGCTTGCTGCTGTGCGTGCTCTGGGGAGAAGGTCGGGCTCGGTCTCGAGCCTCGGAGGTTTGTGTGCGTTGCTTTCGTGGAGTGGTTCGGCGGGCGGTTGCCGGCGGGTTGTGTGTGCTGCTCGCGCTGCCAGCCGCGGCGGCAGCCGAGAGCCGGCCGGGGTTGGGACAGCACTGGACGGCGACCTGGACGGCCAGTCCGACTGCGGCGATGGGCTCGGGGCTGTCGCACAACGGGCTGACCGATCAGACGATTCGCAACGTCGTGTACCCCAGCGTCGGTGGCTCGACGCTGCGGGTGCGACTCACGAACCGGTACGGCACGCGACCGGTCACCTTCGACGCGGCAACGCTCGGCAAGGCGGACGGATCGAGCGCCGCCGAGGTCACCCCGCTCACCTTCGCGGGGGCGTCGTCGGTGACGATCCCGGTCGGTGGCGACGTGGCCAGCGATCCGGTGCAGTTGTCCGTCGGGCAGCGCGAAGCCCTGGCGGTGAGTCTGTACAGCGCGACCGCGACCGGGCCGGCGACGTATCACAACGCCGCGCACACCACGTCGTACCTGGCCGCCGGGAATCACGCCGCCGACGCCGGCGGTACTGCGTTCACCGGCAACACGACGTCCTGGCTCTTCGTGGACGGGGTCGACGTGATCGCCGCGCCGCATGTCGGGACGATCGTGGCGCTCGGCGACTCGATCACCGACGGCACGGGTACGGCGGACAACTCGAACGCCCGGTGGAGTGACGCATTGTTCGCCCGGATCGCCGCCGGTCCGCCCGGGCACCTCGAGGCCGTGGCGAACTCGGGGATCGGCGGCAACGAGGTGACGATCGACCGCCAACCGCCGTACTTCGGTGTCAGTGCGCAGCATCGTCTCGACGCCGATGTACTCGACCAGCCGGGCGTGTCCCTCGTACTGGTTGCCGAAGGCATCAACGACCTGACGGCCGCCAACGTCGCGGCCGCCGACGTGATCACCGGGCTGAAGACCATCGCCGACCGGGTGCACGCGGCGGGCCTGAAGATCGTTGGCCTCACCATCACACCGTGCGGCGGGTACGGCGTCTGCGGCGCGGGCCCACTGGCGCAGCGAGCGATCGTCAACGAGTGGATCCGAAGCTCCGGCACGTTCGACGCGGTCGTCGACTTCGACGCCGTGGTCCGCGACCCGGCCGCGCCGGACCACCTGCTCCCCGCCTACGACAGCGGCGACCACCTGCACCCGAACGCCGCCGCCTACCACCAGCTGGGCGAAACCATCGACCTCACGCAACTGTCAGCGCTCGCAATCCGCCACCCACGCTGACTCCGGGGAGGATTATTGGCCGATTCGGGACGGTAATCCTCCCCAATCCATTCAGGTCGGTGTGACGGTGCGCGTGACTACCCAGCGGTGCGGAGAGATCGGGCGGGTCCGGCTGAAGCCGTGCCTCTCGAACGCGGCCATCGGACCGGTGTGCAGGAACGACCCGGACACCTTGCGATCGTCGGTCTCCTCGGGATAGCCCTCGACAACACCCCCACCGAGGCGACCGATCTCGAGGAGCGCACCGCCCAGCGCCGCGTCGGCGACTCCCTTCCCGCGCAGGCCTTTCCCGGTGAAGAAGCAGGTGATCCGCCAGTCCGGCAGCGTGGTGAGCTCCTTCTCGTAACGGCGCCGGCTCTTGACCTCCGGCAGCTCGTCCGGCGACCCGAACTGGCACCACCCCAGACACCGCTCACCGTCGAGCACCAGCGCCGCGTGAGTCGTGCCGTCGCGCACCCGCTGCTCCTTCTCGGCCCGGTTCTGCGCCGGCGTCCGATCCTTCAGCTTGAGGTGGAAACCCACACACCAGCAGCCGCCCCACACGCCGTTGTTCGCCTCGACCAACGCGGCGAACGCCGGCCAGGTGTGCTCGTCCAGCGGTCGCACGGAATAGGAATCGTTCACGTCGAGTCATCTCCTCCGCCACGGGAGATCCACCGTAAACGACCGCGCCGACAAGACCCCGCACGCTGCGACAATCGGCAACCCTGCTGGCAACCCCGAGGAGTGCCCGAGTGCTCGACAGCATCGAACGGATCGCGGCCGATCCCGACCTGACGGTCCGCGACCGCGACGAGCGCATCACCGCGTTGTTGGCTCCGCACGGTCCCGGCGTGGCCGCCGACTGTCTGGAGGGCACCGAGGACCGAGCGATCGCCGAGTACGTCGCGGCGTACCTCGAGCGGATCCCTGGCGCCGCGGAGGAGAAGCTCCGCGCGGCGCGACGACTGCTGAGCGTTCCCGAGCTCGCACCCGCCGCCGCGCGACTGGTTCCGTGGCTGCCCGCGGACGTGCTGGACGGGATCATCCGGAACCACCACGCCGAGCTCGGCGCGCGGACGCCGTACTCCTCGGTCCTGTTCGCGATCGCGACGTACTTCCCGGAACGGCTCCGGTCCTTCGCCGACGGGATCGACAATCCGTTCATCGCGCAGGCGACGCTGTCCGGCGCCGCTGACGACGTGGCTGACGCGTTGCTGGACCGGTGGAAGAACGAGCGGGATCTCGACCACCTGTGGAAGCTGGCGCTGATCCGCACCGAGCACGCCGCGGACCTGATCGCCTCCGTCCGGGACGACGTCGACAACCCCGAGGACTGGGAGTGGCTGATGCCGCTGGCCGGGCGGATGCCGGACAGCGACCGCCCGTCGGGCATCCGGCCGGCCTACCTGGGTTTCCTCGCGGACAAGGGCGTCGGCAGCCACGTGGTCGGTGGTGCCTTTCCAGGTGACGTCCCTTTGTGCGCCGACTGCGGTACGCCGGCCGCTCGGGTCCTCACCCTGTCCGCGGCCGACCTGCCCTACGAGCTGAGTCGGGACCCGTCGTTCTTCTGGTTCACCTGTGAATGCGATGAGGTCGACGTCATCGTCGTACGCCTCAGCGACGAAGGAACGAAGGTCTTCTTCAATCCGCAAGGCCCGTCCGTCCCCAGCGCCGAACGCTCGATGGTGCTGGCGGTGCATCCGAACCAGACCGGCGTGACGATGCCCGCGGTACCGACAGCGGACCATCACCAGATCGGCGGACTGCCGCGTTGGCAGACGCCGGAGACCCATCCGATCTGTCCGGACTGCGGTCGCTTCATGCCGTTCCTGGCCGCGACCACGGTCGGCCGGGAGCGGGTCCTCGTCTTCGGGTTCTGGTGTGATCCGTGCGGACTGTCCACGACCCGGCTCCAGGGCTGAGGTTCAGGAGTCGAGCCAGGCCAGGGCGGCGACGGTCAGGGCTTCGACGCCGGTGCTGAGGGTCGGTTCGATGACGGGGGCGAAGTAGGGGGAGTGGTTGCTGGGGAGGTCGTCCTCGCGCCCCTCGGTGAAGGCGGGTACGGCGATCGCGGGATCGAGGCCACCCCAGAACCAGAAGACGGTGGGGGCGCTCAGGACCTCGCCGAACACTCCGACGTCCTCGCTGGCGTTCACGACCGGGATCGGCTGGATGCGTTGCGGGCCGAAGTGTTCGGTGACGGCGGCCATCGTCGTCCTGGTGGCTTCCGGGTCGCTGATCAGGACCGGCGCGCTGGCGAACCACTCGATGTCGGGTTCGCGCGGCGCGGCGCTGGCCTGGCACTCGGCGCGGACGATGCGCTCGACGGCCGCCCGAACCAGGTCGCGGCTCTCCGCCGAGTAGGTGCGGATGTTGATCCCGAGCTCGGCGGTCTCGGGGATGATGTTGTCCTTGGTGCCGGCCTGCAGGCGGCCGACGGTCACCACGGCGGACTGCGCCGGCGGTACTTCGCGGGCGACGATGCTCTGGAGCCGGGTCACGACATGCGCGGCCATCAGCACCGGGTCGATCGCGGCCTCGGGCCGGGAACCGTGCGAACCACGCCCGTACAGCGTGACGTTGGCCGAGTCCGCCGCCGCCATCACCGGGCCGGTGCCGTATCCGATCATCCCGGCCGGCAGCGGCCCGACGTGCTGCCCCAACACGATCTGCGGCTTCGGGAACCGCTCGAACAGGCCGTCGTCCACCATGTTCCGGGCACCCACGGCGAGCTCCTCGGCGGGCTGGAACACCACCAGCACCGTCCCGCGCCACGACTCCCGGGACCGGACCAGCAGATTCGCGGCGCCGACCAGGCAGGCGGCATGCATGTCGTGCCCACAGGCATGCATGACCGGTACGTCGTTCCCGTCGCGATCCACCGCTCGGGCCGAACTCGCGTACGGCAGCCCGGTCTTCTCCAGCACCGGCAACGCGTCGAAGTCCGCCCGCAGCATCACCACCGGGCCGTCGCCGTTGGGAATCACGCCGACCACGCCCGTGCCGCCGACCTGCTCGACGACCTCGTCGACCCCGGCGTCCCGGAGTTGCTGCGCGAGCAATCGGGCGGTCCGCGTCTCCTGCAGGGACAGTTCGGGGGTGCGGTGCAGTTCCTTGTACAACTCGGCGAGTTCGTCGCGGATGGCCGCCAGGCCGTCGGTCAACCCATCGGTCGTCATCTTCTCAGGGTGTTCCTCCGGACACCGTTCGTGCAACCCTGGTAGCAGTAGTTGCCTTAGCCAACCGTTGCGCCACCTGTTGCGTGCGGGACGTTCCGGCCCTCGACGCCGGTGCGTCGCGCACGTAGTCTGCGAGAGGACGAGTAGGAGACTGCGATGAACCAAGGTTTGCTGAACTCGTTGACGGACACCGAGCGGCTCCTGGTGGCCGAGACCGAGCGAGACGCGCTGAAGGGGCTGGACGAGGACCAGCTGCTGGCGCTGCACGACCGGGTGCGGCGGGCGCGGACGAAGTACCTGAAGAACTATCGGCGGGCCGCGAGCGCCGCGGTCGGGCCGGCGGGTGGGCGCGGGATGTCGTACCCCGTGAACCAGCGGTCCCGGGACAAGGCTGAGCTGTTCGAGTCGGCGCTGGCGAAAGTGAGCCGCGAGGTCGCGGCGGCCGCCAGACGGTCGTCGATGGAGCTGCGCAGCGAGCGGCTCGAGGCGGCGCGGCAGGCCAAGGCCGGCGGGCCCGAGATGCGGGTGGCCGAGCCGGAGACGCCGGCCCAGGCGGAGACGAGTGCGCGGATGACCAGGCCGCGGACGGTCAAGACGACCGGTGGGCTGAAGAAGGACGCGTCCACGCGGGCGATGGGCGCCCGCCGGCAGACGAAACGCGACACGCGTCGAGCCGGCGCCAAGTGATCTCACCCGATTCGGGGGATCACAAACGCTCTGAGACGGGGTTGGCTGGTCCGGCGGCAGCCGGGGAGGTGCGGAGATGGGGGACACGGGCAACAGGGCCGCTCGGCCGTGGCGCCGGGCGTCGCTCGGCCGGGTCATCGCGATCGGCGCGGCCCTGGTCGCGGTCGGCCTGGGGTACACCGCTCTGGTGCCGCGCGGCACGGCGGGTGCGGCCGGCCCGAACTCGGAGCAGATCGAGAAGGGCAGGCTGCTGTTCGCGGTCGGATGCGCGAGCTGTCACGGTGCTTTCGCGCAGGGTGGCACCAACGGTGCCGGAGACCTGACCGGTCCCTCGCTGATCGGTGTCGGCGCGGCCGCGGTCGACTTCCAGGTCGGTACCGGGCGGATGCCCGCCACGCAGCCCGGGGCCCAGATCCCGCAGAAGCCCCCGGTGTACACCAACGAGGAGATCGCAGCGCTGGCGGCGTACGTCGCCTCGCTCGGACCGGGCCCCGCGATTCCAGCCCCGGAGGAGTACGACGTCAGCAAGGTCACCGACGAGGGGATCGCCCGGGGCGGTGAGCTGTTCCGCACCAACTGCACGGCCTGTCACAACTTCGCCGGACGCGGCGGCGCCCTCCCGAACGGGAAGTACGCCCCCTCGCTGATGCAGACCTCTCCGAAGCACATGTACGAGGCGATGCTGACCGGTCCACAGCAGATGCCGGTCTTCTCCGACCCGGTCCTGACCCCCGGCGACAAGCGGGACATCATCGCCTACGTCGTCTCCCTGCAGCAGCAGAAGGACTCGGGCGGACTCGGGCTCGGCCGGCTCGGCCCGGTCTCCGAGGGCCTGTGGGGCTGGTTCATCGGCATCGGGCTGCTGGTCGTGGTCGCCGTCTGGATCGGCGCGAAGGTACCCCGTGTGCACCACTCGAAGGAATCCGGTACCGATCCTCCGGAGGAGTCACCCTAATCGGAGGAAGCCGGTGCCCGGTCCGGGTTGATGGGATGAGGCGTCCAGCGCGGCAACTGGGCCGCGCCCTGGCCTCGAGGAGTTCGACATGACCCATCTGGTGGTGCTCGGAGTGGACAGCCGCGAGGACGCCGAACGCGTTCTCCAGGTGACCGAGGATCTGGCGAAGCAGCAGCTCTTGCAGCGCGACGACGCGGCGTACGCGTACAAGGACGACAAGGGCAAGGTGCGGATTCACCAGACGATGAACATGACCGCCACCGGGGCGGCCGGCGGTGCGCTCTGGGGGACCCTGATCGGTCTGATCTTCCTCAACCCGCTCGCCGGTCTGGCGGTCGGCGCGGCCACCGGTGCGGTGGCAGGCAAGCTCACCGATGTCGGCATCAGCGACGACATGATCAAGCAGGTGGGTCGCGAGCTGCAGGTCGGTCACGCGGCGGTGTTCCTGCTCGCACGGTCGGCGACGGTGGACCGGGTCATCGACGCGCTCAAGCCGTTCAACCCGACCATCATCCAGACCAACCTCACGAAGGAACGCGAGGAAGAACTCGTCGAGGCCTTGCGAAGCTGATTGGGCTACTGGCCGACTATTGGGCGGCCAGGGTGAGCGTGGTGGTCTTCGAGGCCCCGTTCCGGACATAGGTGAGATCGAGGGTGTCACCGGCCTTGCGCGTCAGCGTCGCGACCACGATCTGTTCGCTGCTGGTGGCCGGTTTCCCGTCGATCTCGGTGATCACGTCGCCGGTCCGGAGCCCGGCCTGCGCTCCGGGCCCGGTCGCGGCGAGCACGAACAGCCCGGTCGGGGCGCCCGATGCCTGCGCCACCGCGGGCGGGATCTCCTGAACCTGCAGGCCGGTGGTCGGGTGGCCCGGTTTGCCGGTCCGGATCAGTTCGTCGGCGATCGGGCCGGCGAGATCGACCGGGATGGCGAACCCGAGCCCCACGCTGCCACCGCCACCGACGCCGGCGGAGTTCGGCACGGTCGCGATCGCGGCGTTGACCCCGACCAGTTTCCCGGCGCAGTCGACCAGCGCGCCGCCGCTGTTGCCGGGGTTGATCGCCGCATCGGTCTGGATGGCGCCGATCAGGTGGTGCGTGACGCCCTCGCCCGGGACCGGCACGTACCGGTCGAGCGCGCTGACGATGCCCGAGGTGACGGTGCTCGCCAGCCCGAGTGGCGCGCCCAGTGCGACCACCGGCTGGCCGACCTGCAGAGCGGCCGACGAGCCGACGCCAATCACCGGGTAGTCCTTCGACTCGTCGGAAGCCTTGAGTACGGCGAGATCGGTGCCCGGGTCGCGCCCGACGATGGTCGCGTCGACGCTGTGCCCGTCGCTGTACCGGACGAACACCTTGCCGCCGGACGCCGCCGGTGAGATCACGTGGTCGTTGGTGAGGATGTAGCCGCCGTCGCGGAAGATCTGGCCCGAGCCGGTACCGGCCTGCGCGCCGCTGCTCGCCGAGATGGTGACGATCGAGGGCAGCACTTGCTGCGCGACCGGGATCGCGGCGCACATCGCCGTACTGGCGTCGGTGCTGCTGGTTCCCGAGGCCGCGGAGGCTGGGTTCCGGTTGTTGCGGACGGCGACCACGATCAGCGCGATGACGAGCCCGGCGACGATCGCCCCTTCCGCGATGGCAACGATCAGGAGCCGGCTCGGGCCGGACCTGACCGGGGTCTCGTGCGGTCCGCCGTCGGTCTGGGACATCGCGACCTCCCGTCGCGAGCCTAGGGTCGCGCGCGAGCCGCCTGCTCACCCACCGCGGGTGAGACGGCTCGTTGTGTATTGCTGCACGAATCTGCATGATTGACGCCAACATCACGCAGCCCGGCGGTGGAAGGAGTGGTCCTCGGTGACCGCGACATGGGAGTTCGTTCTCTGCGACGCACTGGTGAAGGTGCACCCGGTCCGGGACCCGCGGCCGGCGTCCGCGCAGACCCGGTTCCAGGCTTTCCTCGGGGAGCCGGTGTCCTTCCAGCTCGCGTACCGCCCGCCGCTCGACCCGGCCTTCCGGGACCCGCGCCCGCTCCGCGCGACCCTCGAGGGTACGGCGGCCGACCTCGTCACCGTGTCGAGCGTGGACCTCGTGCCGTGCGCTTTCGTCGCGCTGCCGGGACATGACGACGGCTACGAGTTCGACGAGCCCGGGCTGTACCCGGACCTGTTGCGCCCGGTGCCGGACGGCGAGGCGCCGGTGCGGTTCGGCAGTTGGGGAGCGCTGTGGTTCGACGTCGCCACGACCGACCCCGCCCGGGCCGGCGTCCACGAGCTCACAGTCGTGATCACCTCGCCCGACGGCGACGAGCTGCACCGCGCGCCGGTCACCGTCGAGATCTCTGGGATCGAGCTGCCGCCGCTCGACATCGTGTCGAGTCACTGGATGCACCTGGACGCGCTCGCGGATCACTACGGCGTCGAGGTGTTCAGCGAGGAGCACTGGACGATCGTCGAGCGCTTCATGGCTTCGGCGGCCGGCATGGGTGCGACGTCGCTGCTCGCGCCGGTCTGGACGCCGCCGCTCGACACGGCGATCGATTCGTACCGGACCGTCGTACAGCTGGTCGACATCACGGCGACCGATGCGGGGTACCGGTTCGGGTTCGACAGGCTGCGGCGCTGGCTCGAGCTGTGCCGCCGTACCGGGATCACCGGCGTGGAGGTCGCGCATCTGTTCACCCAGTGGGGAGCGCGGGCCACGCCTGGCATCGTCGTGAACGGCGAGCGGGCCTTCGGGTGGGACGTGTCGGCGACCGATACCCGGTACCGCGCTCTGATGGAGGCGCTGCTGCCCGCGCTGCAGGCGGTGCTCGATGAGGAGTGGGACCGCGAGCACGTGGTCTTCCACATCTCCGACGAGCCGTCCGGGGAGGACGGACTGGCGAGTTATCTCGCCGCCAAAGCGGTCGTCACCGATCTGCTGAAGGGCTGGACGATCGTCGATGCTCTCAGCGAGCACTCGTTCTACACCTCAGGCGCCGTACCCCTGCCTGTCGTCGCGACCAATCACGTGGAGCCGTTTCTCGCGGAGCGTCCGGAGCGCCTGTGGGTGTACTACTGCGTCAGTCAGGACCGCGACGTGGCGAACCGCTTCATCGGGATGCCTTCGGCGCGTAACCGTGCGATCGGGCACCAGCTCTTCGCGTCCGGTGTGGACGGGTTCCTGCACTGGGGCTTCAACTTCTGGTACACCTGGCACGCGATCCGGCGGGTGGACCCGTTCACCGACACCTCGGCCGGTGGCGCGTTCCCGGCCGGCGACCCCTTCGCCGTCTACCCCGGTCCGGACGGGACTCCGTGGCCGTCGATCCGGTACCGCGTGTTCGCGCAGGCGATGTGGGACCACCGGGCGTTGCAGGCCGTCCGCGCCGCCCACGGGGATGCCGCGGCACTGGACATCGTCGATCCCGACCGGACGTTGCGTTTCGACCGGCCGGTGCTCGAGCCGGAGCACTATTACACGGCCCGCCGGCGCATGACCGAGGCACTGTCGGACAGCGCCGGCTGACCGCATGGTGCCGTGCGGCGGACACCGCACGGCACCTGCGGTGGAAGACGTGCGCCCCTGTACGCGATCCCCCACCGCAAGATGCCGAGCCCGCGGCCGTTGCCGGCGGCAGATTTCGGCGGTCACCGACCCTCCTGGCATCGGTCTTCCCCCTGGACTTCAGGCCGTCCCGGGCACTACGGGGGCCGTCCCGTCCACACCCTTGATCCGACCACTCCGCGTGATCCCGCGCATCATCCGTCGAGGGTGAGTCGGCCGGATGCGGAGCGTTCTAACGTCTGCTCAGATGCGACACATTTGAGGGGGACGCAATGAGCCAGGACACCGAGGGGACGCGAGAGTCCGTCTCCGGCTGGGCGATCGGTGGTATGACGTTCGCCGCGACGATGCTACTGATCATCGGTATCTTCCACGTCATCACCGGGCTGGTGGCGGTCATCAACGACGAGTTCTTCGTGGTCGTCCGCGGCTACACGTTCAACCTCGACACCACGGCGTGGGGCTGGATCCATCTGATCCTGGGGGTGCTGCTGATCCTGGTCGCGGTCGGGGTGTACCGGCGGACCACCTGGGCCGGGATCGCGGCCCTGTTCCTGGTGGTGCTGAGCGCGGTGGAGAACTTCTTCTTCATCCCGTACTACCCGTTCTGGTCGCTCGTCCTGATCGCACTCGACATCTGGGTGATCTGGGCGCTGACCCGGCCGGGCGCGATCCGTACCTGAGCGGGCGGCGACGCCCCCTCCCTGCGCCGACCCCTCCCGGGAAAATCTCCGACGGTCTAGTCTCGAAGGCAACGCGGGGAGGCGGAGCAGGCCGTTCGGGTGGCGGCGCCTCCCCTGGGGAAGGCGGACGGGCGATGACCCCGCAGCCTGGGGAGAAACTTGACGGAGCGGTAGCTGCCGGCCTCGGACAGAGTCCGCAGCCACCGCTCAGTCTCGTGACGCGCCGGCGGCTGCACACCGCCCTCGACCACGGATCGCGGCTGCCGCTGACGATGCTGGTCGCGCCGGCCGGCACCGGCAAGACCGTCCTGCTGGCCGATTGGGCCGCCCGCCAGGAACGGTCCGTTGCCTGGGTCACCGGTCATGACACCGGCCACCTGGCCGCCCTGCTCGGGACGGACCCCGCGCCGAGCCCCGATCTGGTCATCATCGACGACGCGCACCTGTTGCCGCCGGCCGTGATCTTGCGGTTGGCGGAGCTGCTGTCGACCACGCCGTACGACGTCCGGCTGCTGATAGCGAGCCGGTACGACCTGCCGCTCCCGATCTCCGAGCTCGAGTTGCGCGGACTCGGGTCGATCCTGCGGTCCCGCGACCTCAGGTTCACCGACGACGAGGCGGCGGCGCTGGTGCACGCGCACGCCGACGGGGTCAGCGAGGACGACATCCGAGTGCTGCAGGAGACCACCTCGGGCTGGGCGGCGGCGCTGGTGCTGGCCGCCCGGGCGTTCGCCGTCTCCGGGGACAGCCCGCCGCCGGCGCTGACCGAGCGGCCGGTGCTGGATCTCCTTCTCGGTGAAACGTTCGACACTCTTGACGAACGCGTGCAAGGAGTCCTGCTCAGCACGTTCGAGCAGCATGAGGTGACCGCGCAGCTCGCGGCGGCGCTCAGCGGGGATCCGAACGCGGGCGCGATTCTCGCCGATCTCTGCGTCCAGGGTCTGCTGGTCACCGCGTACTCGGACGGGTTCGGGAGTGAGCCGACGTACGACTATCACCCGTTGCTCGTCGAGCTGCTCAGGCGGCGGGCGGTCGGCAACGATCACGACGGTCAGCGAGTCGTCGCGGCGCATCGCCGGGCGGCGGCGTACTACGCGCATCACGGTGATGCGACCGCCGCGCTGGCCAATGCGCTCGGTGCGAGCGATCCGGGGGTGGTTGCCGAGCTGCTCCTGGCGCACGGTCCGGCGTTGCTTGCCGCCGGCGACATTGCGTTGGTCGCGAGCGGTTTCGACGTACTGCCGGACAACTACGTCGAGACACACCTGCAGCTGGCCGGTGTCCGCGGTCTGTTGCGGCGCTTCACCGGTGACCTCACGGGCGCCGTCATGGACGCGGCAGCCGCTGCCGAAGTGACGGACGGATCGGGCCCGAGCAGTGATGCGCTCGAAGCCGATGTCGCCGTACTGCGCCTGTGGGAGTCGCGCTACGGCTGGTACGACGTCGACGACGCGATCCGGCGCGCGACACTGCTCGTCGAGCGGGCCGCGAGTCCTGGCGAGCACCGGGCGATTCTCGGGCTGGAGCGGTTGGCCTGGGTGCTCCTGGAGCTCGCGGCGGCGGAGACGACGGCGGATCGACTCAATGACGCACTCGGCCATCTCGACGAGGTCGCCGTGACCGCGCGCATGGCCGGGCACCGGCAGCTCCTGGCGGCCGGTCAGGCGCATCGCGCGGTCGTGCAACTCGTGCGCGGTCAAGTCCAGAGTGCCGCCCGCTCGGCCGAGGCGGCGCTCGACAGCGCGGCGAAGTACGGTCTCGCGGAGGAGCACGTCGTACGGGCGCAGGTGGTTCTCGGACTCGCTGCGCTCAGCAGGCTCGACCTCGACGACGCTCGGGACTGGAGCCGGACCGTGACGGAGGCCGACGTGCCCGGTTCCGACCCGGTCGTCACGGCGCTGCGGGACATGATGCGCACGGTCAACGTCATCGAGGACGGCCGTCTCGACGAGGCACGCCTCGCGCTGGCTTCCGATCCGCCGGCGGCCGGGCAGTTGCCGTCCTTCGTGGTGCGTGATCTGGCGCTGCTGCGGTTGTGGGTCGCGCTGCTGGTCGACGACCGTCCCGCGGCCGAGTCGCAGGTCGGCATCCTCGAAGAGTCCGGAAACCTCGCGGAGGCGGCACTGCTGCGCGCGGTCGGCTCCCTGGTGACGGACGACCCGCAAGGCACCCTGGAGGCCATCGACGCCGCGTTGGCCGATCCGTGTCTGCATCCCACACTGGCCGCGGCGGCCAAGGCGTTCCGGGTCATCCTGCTGATCCGCGTCGGCGACACGGCCGCGGCTGAACAGGCCTTGAGCGTTCTGCTGACGGACATCGCGCCGCAGCACCTGCTGCAACCGCTGGCGATGGCCGGTCTCGAACCGACGTTCATGGATCTGCTGCGCCGGTGCGCCGAGAGCCCCCGCGCGCATCCGTTCGCGTCGGTTGCCCTGGACAAGTTGTCGCGGCACCGAGCGACCTGGAACACCGGCGCCATCGCTCTGATGACCCGGCCCACGGACCAGGCCCCGGCCGCACCGCCCCGGCGCCTCGAGGCGGTGATCAACGGTGCGACCATCCGCCTGACCGCGCGCGAGGCCGACGTACTCGATCAGCTGGCGCTGGGGAGCTCGTACACCGAGATCGCCCAGGCGCTCTTCATCACCGAGAACACGGTGAAGACGCACCTCATGTCGCTCTACCGGAAGCTCGGCGTGGAGAAACGCTCCGTGGCGCTGCGGGTCGCGCGCACGGTCGGCCTGCTCTAGACGATGCGTCACCGGTTCATCCGTGGTGGGTGAATCGAGGAGTCCGCCCGCGGCCAACACTGTGGCAAAGGTCGCCGGACTCGGAGGATCTCGATGGCGCGCTCGGTCGACGCTCGCCCAGGGTTTCCGCGCGGCCTCATCGTGCTCGGGACCTTCGCCGCCGCCGTGGTGGTGATCGGCGGGCTCCGGACCGCGGCGGGGTTCGTCGGCCCGATCTTCCTCGCGCTGGTGCTGACCATCGTCGTCCATCCGGTACGCCGGTGGCTCGAACGGTTGCACCTGCCGGGGTGGGCCGCCTCGACGATCTGCGTCGTCGCGGTCTACGGCCTGTTGCTCGCGCTGAGTCTCTCGCTCGTGATCGCGACAGCGCGGTTCGCGACCCTGTTGCCGACGTACGCCGACGAGTTCGACGACCGCGTCGCCGCCCTCGCGTCGAAGCTCGCCGACGCCGGCATCGGCTCCGGGCAGGTGCACGACCTCCTTGGCGCCCTCGACTTCGGGAAGGTCGCCAATCTGGTGCAGGCGTTGCTCGGCACGGTCCTCGACACCGTGTCGAGTCTGGCGTTCATCCTCACCCTGGTCTTGTTCCTGACGATGGATGCCGGGACGTTCCCGGCGTTGTTGTCCCGGGTCCGCGCCTCGAAGCCGACGCTGGTCGACGGGCTGCTCTCGTTCGCCCACGGGACTCGCCGGTACCTCGTCGTGTCGACCGTCTTCGGACTGATCGTCGCGGTCGTGGACACCATTGCCTTGTGGTTGCTGGGCATTCCGGTGCCGGTGCTGTGGGGACTGCTCGCGTTCATCACGAACTACATCCCGAACATCGGCTTCGTCATCGGCCTGATCCCACCGGCGGTACTCGGGTTGCTCGCCGGCGGCTGGTCGCTGGCACTCGCGGTGATCGTGGTCTACTGCCTCGCTAACCTGGTCATCCAGACCATCATGCAACCGAAGTTCGTCGGCGATGCGGTCGGTCTCTCGACCACCCTGACGTTCCTGTCGCTGGTCTTCTGGGCCTGGGTGCTCGGTGCGCTCGGCGCGCTGCTCGCGATCCCGCTCAGCCTGCTGGTCAGGTCCTTGCTCGTCGACGTCGATCCGCGCGCGGACTGGCTCGGCCCGCTGCTGTCGAACCGCCCGGAGGAGCCGCCGCCGGCCGAACTCCCCACCGGCGAATCCGCCACCGGTTGAACGTGCACCTTTCTCACCCTTGGCGGGTGATCCCCGAGCCGCCCGGCCGTCGCGAAAGTTGTCACAGACGCTCGGGGAGGAGCCGGACATGGCGGCAGCGACCAAGCCCACCATCCAGGCGTGGGTCGCCATCCCGGGTGGCACGTTCGCCCTGGGTTCCGACCAGCACCACCCCGAGGAGCGTCCGGTCCGTCGCGTCGACGTCGTACCGTTCTGGATCGCCGCCTACGCGGTGACGAACCGCCAGTACGCCGCCTTCGTCGCGGACACCCGCTACGTCACGGTCGCCGAGCGGCCGCTGAACCCGGCCGACTTCCCGGGAGCTCCACAGGAGAACCTGAAGCCGGGCTCCCTGGTCTTCACGCGCACCCCCGGACAGGTCGACCTCCGCCGGCTGAGCCAGTGGTGGACGTGGACACCCGGTGCCTGCTGGCGGCGTCCGGAAGGCCCCGACTCGGGCATCGCCGACCGCGCCGACCATCCCGTCGTCCACATCGCGTACGACGACGCTCTCGCGTACTGCGACTGGGCCGGCGCCGAGCTCCCGACCGAAGCGCAATGGGAGGCTGCCGCGCGGGGCGGGCTCGACGGAGCGACGTACGTGTGGGGTGATGTGCCGGAGCGACCGGGGCAGCGGCTCGCGAACTTCTGGCACGGCGAGCTGCCCTGGCGGTCGAACCCGGGCTACGGGTACACCGCGCCGGTCGGCTCGTTCCCGGCGAACGGGTACGGCCTGTACGACATGGCCGGCAACGTCTGGGAGTGGACCCGGGACTGGTACGAATCCGAACCGGAGAACGGGCCGGTCTGTTGTTCACCGGACGGCGCGATGGCCAGCATGGCCGGTATGGACGCCGCGCAGCCGCAGTTCCGGATCCCGCGCCGGGTGATCAAGGGCGGCTCGTTCCTGTGCGCGGACAGCTATTGCCGGCGCTACCGGCCGGCGGCCCGCCGCCCACAGATGGTCGACACCGCGATGAGCCACATCGGTTTCCGCTGCGCCCGCGCCGAGCCGCCCATCTGACATCGGGCGCTCAGCAGGTGCCGTTCTGGACCGGATAGTGCATGACGACCACACCACCGGTGGCGTAGTTGGCGACATCGGCAGCCACCTGCCGGCCCTGCGGAGACTCCCGCGACTCAGCCATTGCCGCAGCGTCAGCGAACTCGGCCTCGAAGACCGCGAAGTACGGCGTCTCTCCCTGCGTCGCTGCCACGTCGAAGCTGTAGCGCCACGCAAGCAGGCCCGGCATGCGCGCGACCAGCGGGAGGTGCTTGCTGACGTAGTAGTCGCGGAAGTGGTCAGGATCGGTGGGTTCGGGATACAGAACCATCAACTTGTGCACGAGTGTCCCCTCTCAAAGTGCTTCGGAAATCGAAGCGGTGAGACCTACGCTAGTGTTTCGGATATCGAAGCGGCAAGAGGGACGGAGCGACAGATGGCGGCACCCAGACCGGGACGGGCGGTCCGCGGTTCGAGCACCGGCCGGCCACTGATGGCCGCCCTCGACCTGTTCGGCCGGAAGTGGAACCTGCGGATCGTCTGGGAACTGCAAAACGGGCCGGTCGGGTTCCGTGCGTTGCAGGAGCGCTGCGACAACATGTCCTCCAGCGTGCTGCGGCAACGGCTGACCGAACTGCTCGACGCCGCCATCGTCGAGCAGGATCCGGACACCACCTACGCCCTCACCGAGCTGGGTCACGGCGTCTACCGCGCGCTGCGCCCGCTCGGCCGATGGTCCGCGGAGTGGGCCGCGACCCTCACCGCCGCCGACCCCGAAGACGCCCGCTAGGTGGTGGTGTTGTCGTCGTCGTCGTCGTCCGTATCGGTCGGTGTCGCTGCCTTCCGGGCCTCGTCGCGCTGGGCGAGGGTGGCGCCGAACTCCGCCCCGATCACCGCCGAGGCGACGATCAGCAACGCGAGGATCACCAGCCAGGTGATGAGCGCGATCGCGACACCGATGACGCCGTACCGCTCGGCGTTCTGGTTGATCAGCCGCGGCACGTAGTACGCGCCCGCTTGGCCGACCAGCACCTGGCCGAGCGCGCTCGCGATGGCGCCCGGCAACAAGAGCCGCCACGTGATCCGTCGGGTCAACATCAGCCAGCTGGCCAGCCACCAACCGGGGAACGCGACACAGGTCTCCGCGACGAGAGTGACAATCACGCCTCCCGGCAGTTTGTCGGCAAGGCTGGCCAGATAGGCGACCGCGGTCAGCAGGCCCAGGACGAGAATGGCGCCCTGGATGCCGTGCAGGGTTCCGCGCACGCCACGCGCGGGGAGGTGCCACGCGATCTCGTACGTCCGCTGCATCGACCGTGCGAAGCTGCTGGCCGACACCAGGACCGTGATGACGCTGAGAATCGTCAGGCCGCCGCCTGTCGACGGGGGCCGGGCGAACAGCGACTTGACGGCGTCGGCGGATGCGCCGGTGAGCCCGAACTTGGTGACGATGAAGTCGGCCAGCGCGAGGGCGCCGGAGCCGCTGAGCAGCGTCGCCAGCACGATGAGCAACGGCACCAGCGCGACGAACGCCTTGCCGGCCAGCGTCAGCGCGCGGTCGTACACCCGGATTTCCAGAGCGGCCGCAACGGTCCGCCCGATCACAGTCTGCTCGGCCCACTGCACGGTTCGCCGTACCAGGTGGTGCTCGGCCCATTGGCGCTTCATCCGCCACCCTTCGCCGCTGCTGCCGGGGCGGATCCCGCGTTTCGACGGTAGGCGGGCGGGCGGCGGACGGACTCATCCGGGCGGGGTGAGGGATCGCCGGTGGGTCGGCACCGATGCTTGAACGGTGACCAAGGGTCAGGTCGGTCAGGGGGTGACCGGCACCTCGAGCGACTGGCGCCGGCCGGTGATCAGCTTCGGCGGATTGCTGGTCGCCTACTACGCGATGCCGACCGACTTCAGCGGAGATGCCCCGTTCGTGGCCGGTCTGGTCGTGACCGTCCTGGCGGTGATCGTGCTGGGCTGGACGATCGCCGTTCAGTTGCGCCGTCAGGTCAGCGGCAATACCGAGGTCAGGCTGCAGACCTTGCTGATCCTGATCGAGATGTCCGCCGTCGTGTTCGCGCTCGGCTTCTACTGGCTCGAGCGGGCCCGGCCCGGTGAGATCTCGGGGCTGCACACCAAAACGGACTCGTTGTACTTCACCGTGACCACGATGACCACCGTCGGGTACGGCGACATCCATGCGGCCGGGCAGATCGCCAGGGTCGTGGTGCTCGTCCAGATCGCCTTCAACGTGGTGTTCGTCGGCTCGCTGGTCCGGATGCTGTCCGGACAGGCCAAGAAGCGCGCGGAACAGCGCCGCCGGTGATCAGTGGATCAGAACTTCGAGTACGACGATCACGACGCCACACGTGGCGTTCAGGGTGCCGGCGGTCACCGCGACCGGCCAGCCCCACCGTTGCCGCCGGGCGAACGCGAGTCCCCAGGTGAACAGCTGCGCGACGCCGACCCACAACGCCACCCGGACCGAGCGCTCGAGGTCGAGGTTGCCGATCGCGGCGATGCTGATCACCACCAGGCACGGCACCGGTCCGGTCAGCAACGGCCACTCCTCGGCCATCGCGGCCCGGATAGCCTTCCACTCCAGTCGCCGCGCCCCGCGCAGGTGGTGCGCCAGCGCATCGGCGTACACGTGGGCCAGCCAGAACACGCCGAGGGTCCCGACCGTGACCGCGAGCAGGCGGTCGGCGGAGAGCTGTTCCGCGCCACCGGCGATGACGGCCATCGCGGCGATCGTGCCGTAGATCGCACCGGCCGTGTCCGAGGCGCGAACCGGCGGCCCGGACGCCTGCTGATCCGCCGTTCCGGCCATCGACACTCCTCCGGCTGAGTCGGCCAGGCTGCTCCCGCACTCGCCATTCTCCAGTCGTCGCCGAGTGGCTCGCTCCCCCGGGAAGGGTGATGCCCGGCGGGTGTCCGGGCAGCAGAGTCGGAGCTGTCGAGCGCGGAAGGTCGAGCGCGGAAGAGGGCAGTCGCATGACTCATTACGTCATCCGGGTGAAGGGCGATCTGTCGCCCGAACTGACCGATGTTTTCCCGTCGCTGTCCGCCGATCCGGAACCCGCGCAGACCGTGTTGCACGGCGAACTCGACGATCAGGCGGCGCTGGCCGGCGTACTCAATCATCTGGACACGCTCGGCGTCACGATCGTCGAGGTGGTCCAGGTGCCGCCGGCGCGACGCACCAGCCGTTGAGTTCACCCGATCCGGGTGACCCGCCTGTCAGTCTGGCGGGGGCATGACCGGACTGTCGCGCTGGGCGCGCCAGTCGTAGACGACACGCGTCCGCAGCAGCATGTCCTGCAACGAACGATGGCGGCGCATCACACACAGCACCAGGCCGATCGGGAACAGCGTGTAGAGAATCGCCCGCACCAGCGCCACCCACACGCGGATGCGCCCACCCGATGAGTTGACCACGCGCAGCCCCATCACCTGGCAGCCGAAGGTCTTGCCGGTGATCGTCCAGGCCGCGGCCAGATACACCGCCAGTACGACGAGACTCGCCGTACGGCTGAACACGGCCGACACCGTGAGCAGGTGGAAGTGCCTCGGGTTGATCACGAACAGCAGGGCGTTGACGGCCAGATAGCCCGCCGTCAGCAGCACGAGCACCACGATCAGGTCGACGACGCCCGCCGCGGTCCGCGTGACGAGTCCGGCGGGCCGACCCTGATGCGGCCACACTTCGGTTGGAATCGGGTCCAGGCTCACGAGTCGGCCGACGTACCGGGCGTGCCCGAGGTGTTCGACGTGCCCGGCGGGTTCAAACCGTTCGACGGGGCCGGGGGTTTCCGGCTGAAGCGCAGGCGGATCCGGCCGACGGCCTCGTCGATGACGTCGTCGCCGGAGATGCCCTGCATCCGCACGCCACGGGCCGTCTCGGAGCTCAGCGAACCGGTCGACTGCCGGATGATCTCGGACAGGTCCACCTCGGCGATCACGCCTTCGGCGAGACCGGCCAGGTCGATGCTGTGGATGATCTCCTGCAGGTCGACCTCCTGGACCAGACCGTTCACGTCGACGTACTTCCGGACCACCTCGTTCAGGTCGATCCGGCTCAGTACCGCGTCGACGACGGCGCGCACCAGATCGTCACCGGCCGTCGACAGGCGGGTCTTCAGTTCGTCCTCCTGCTGCTCGCCCCGGTGGGCCAAGTTCTGCAGCAGGCCGCCGCTCCGGGCCTGCTGCGGAAGCCCGAGGACCACGACCGCGGCCCGCTTGGCGCCGCGCGCGGCGGCCACCGTCGTCGCCAGGGCCAGACTCGACAGCCCGACCGCGACATCGAACACCAGCACCGGGCCGAACCTCGGCCCCTCGTGCTCCTGCCCAGCCTGCTCAGTCGTCTCCACGGCCTCATGATCAGCACCGCACCCCGCCTCGGCATCACCCTCCGCGGGCGATTTCCGCGCCCCACCCGCGCGGACCGGCTGATCCGAGCGGGCTGCTGAAGCCGGGGGGGGGGGGCGCCGCGCCCGCTCCCCTCCGCGCCGGGGCGGCGGGGGGGGGGGCCACCACC
>NZ_JBSHBJ010000003.1:385066-395679 GCF_053611945.1 Kribbella sp. NPDC054772
GCTCGCGCGTCTCTTTTCGTTGTGCGCGGGCGCGGTGTTGGCCCCGCGCCCCCCGCCGCCGCCCCCGCCCCCCCGGCGGTCTTACACGGTGTCGAACCACCCGAGGGAGTCGACCTGGAAGTGGGCGCCCCAGTTCGGGTAGTCGCCGCCCACCGCGTGCATGGTCACCTCTACGTGATCGATGGACGAGCGACCCGCCCAGTTCGACACGTCGAGGCTGACCTGATTCCACCGGTCGGCCGAGTACGGCTGGGTGATCGTCTGGACGGACGTCCCCGACCGCAGCGTGAACGTGACCTCGTAACCGGTCGAGTTGGGCGCTCCGCCGTACGAGTTCACCCACACCACGACCCTTCTCGCCGCGGACAGGTCGACTGGCGCGGACGGGTCGACGTACATCGTCTTGGGCTGGAGGGACGAGGACACGGTCGAGGCGCCGTCCAGCGCGTATGAACCGGCCTGGGGTACGCCGGGACCGTTCGCGATGTTCGATACCGCGGACACCGACGCCATACCTGATCCGGCTTGCCAACCCTGCACCGTGCCGTCGTCGAAGTCGAACACCGGCTTCGCGACCGGGACCGGCTTCGGCGGGACGGTCACCGCGACGCGGTAGTCGAATCCGGCGACCCGGAAGCACAGGCTCGGGTGGTACGGATCCGCCGGCGCCGACTTCGCAACCGTGGCGTCCAGCGTCACCGTCGTACCCGGCGCGACGCCGCTGGTGGGAAGGACCGCCGGGCTGAGCGTCACTCCGTCGCAGGGCTTCACCTCGGCCGGATCACTGACCGGGCGCAGGTCGTCGTTGCGAACAGTGACATGGACCGGCTTCCCGGTGCCAATTCCCTCCGGTGCTTCGGCCGAGAGAGTCAAGTTCCCGGTCCGGTCCGCTCCGGCGAGCGCACCGGCCAGTTGTACGTCGTCCAGGTCGAAGTGCCCGCTCCACGTGGCCTGCGTACTGCCACGGACCCACACCTTGATCCGACTGATCTTGCCGGTCCAACCGGACAGATCGATGGTCGCGCGCTGCCAGTCGCCACCGTCGTCGAGCCGGGTCGCGCCCTCGATCACCTTGCCGTTCTCGCCGTACGCTTTGATCTTGACGTAGCGCGTGCCGACGGCGGCATCCGCGGGAATCCTGATCTTCACGCTCAGGCCCTGCGCGCCACCGGTGTCGATCGGAGTGGGCAGTACGACGTCCGTGCCTCGCCACAGTTGTCCGAGCTGCGCGGCGTACCCGGACTCCCAGGTGAAGTTGGTCCGCAGTACGCCGTCCGTCGCGGTCACAGCATCCGCGGCATCGGACACACGCCAGCCTTGGGTGTCGTTGGTGAAGTCCATCAACGTCTTGGTTTGGCGCGGCATCGCCGTCCGGCTCGCACCGACCGTGGTCGGGTTCGCGCGCACCGCCAGCTTCGACGGGTCCCAGTTCGGTACGAGTTCGGACCAGTCTTTGATGCCGATCGTGTCGAGGGCGAACTTCGAGACCTCCAAGGACTTGCTCGTGTCGATGATGCGGAAGACGTCGTACACCAGCTTCTTGCTCTTCGGTGCGGCCGGCGCGTTGACGGTGTCGTCCCACCACCACAGGCCGAGCCGCAGTCCGCCCTCGCCCTGGTGGTCGACGTGCCGGTGCAGGATGAAGGAGTCGATGCCCGGGTTGAACGCGACCTTGTAGTACGCCAGCGCGTAGCAGGCGGCCTGGTTGCGTTCGGCCTCGGCGGTCGCGTTCGGGGTGTTGCAGCCCTGTTCGGACAGGATGATCCGGCGCTGCTGACCGTCGTACGTCTGCTCGGGCCGCTGCAGGTACTGCGGTAGCAGCTCGATGTTGCGCAAGGTGATCTCGGGACTGGTGTCCGGATCATTGGTGGTGTTCGGGTCGTTCCAGAACCTCGGGTCGGTCAGGTCGTGCGGATAGGGGTGGTAGGCAACGTTCCACGGGTAGTCGCCGTGCGATTTGGTGAGTGCGTTCAGGTGATCGACGACGTCCTTGGCCGGGTAGTACTGGCTCGGATTGTTCGCGACCGCCTGCTTCCACGAGTGCGTCAGCGAGACGTACGTACGGGCTTCGCTGTACGCCGCGCGCGTGGCCAGGAACGTGATGCGGAGCGCGCGTTCGTAGTACTTCAGGAACTCGTCGATCGTCTTGTTGCCCATGTTCTGCCAGATCCACGGCGCGTCGACCTCGTTGCCGACGATGAAGCCGGTCGCCCGGCCGTAGCGCTCGTCGGTCCGGGTGTAGCGCTGCGCGAGGAACTCGACCGCGGCCGTGTAATAGGCGATGCCCTCGGCGGTCTTGGTGTTGAACGCGAACACCGGGCCACCACTCAGGTCGGCGTCAGGGTGCATCAGCACGGACCAGCTCGAGTTCGCGCGGTCGTCCCGGTAGAGCAACAGGATCAGGTTGACCACGGTCTCGTTGTCCGACAGCGGCTTGATCTGCCGGTCGAGCCCGCTGACCGTTGCCGCGTCGAAGTAGAACGTCCGGCCGTTCGAGACGAACGGGACGGACTTGCCCGCGCCGGCGTCGGAGACCTGCATCAGGGTGTTGAACGGGACGTTGATCGCCGCGTGGCCGACACCGAGCTCCTCGGCGTCCGCGGTCATCTGGACCTGCAGCCCCTTCTTCGTGGGGCTGGTCGGATACGGGTAGGTGTTCGTCGGCGTCATCTGCAGGTCGTCGACCTGACGATCGGTGCCGACGATCGCGCCGTTCGCGACGGCGACGTACTTGTCGTAGTACCCCTGGCGTGGGGCGGAGGCGCTGAAGGCGCCGGCCGCGTCGGACTTGACGGTCGCCACCGGGGTGATGCCGGACCAGGCGGAGTCCTCCTGCTCCATCCCGAGCGCGTACACCGACACGTCCGTGCTCGGGTCGGCCGTGCCCTCGACCTGGATCGCCTGGTCGGTGGCCCGTACTTTCGTGATCCCGGACGGCGGCGCCGCGGCCGCCGTCGTGGCGGCCGTCGTCACCAGGCCCCCAGCGGCCAGGGCGGTCAGGACCACCCCGGCCAGCAGGCTCCTGAGGGAGCCGATCGATCTGCTCATCGCTACTCCTCGAACTCGGGTGAATGCGGTCACTTCGTCTGCGCCCAGGCTTCGGTCCAGCCCGCGTCCTTGGCCGATTCCTTGGCCGCCGTGATCCAGTTCTCCTTGAGCTTCTGCAGCGTGTCGGCCTCGCTCTTGGTCCCGAGCAGATAGCCGTCGTACGACGGTTTGCCGGCCAGCGCCTTCGGCTGGATGTCGAGGCCCGTGGCCCGCGGCGGGTGCTTGAACCACTCGCCGCTCATCAACCCCTGCAAGCCCGGCGCGGCCTTACCGTCCTTGGTCGCCGGGATACCGCCGGACTTGTCCAGCCACGCCTGACCGCCCTTCGTGCTGCTGGCGAACTGCAGGAACTTCACCGCGGCGTCCAGCTGCTTCCCGCTGGTCGTCGACGGGATCATGTACGACGTCCCGCCGGTGTCCGCGCCGAACCGTGCCGGCGTACCGTCCGATAGCTTGCTGTCCGCCGGCGCGATCGTCGGGAACGGCATCGTGCTGTGTTTCCACGACACCTTGTCCAGGCCGGCGTCGGCGAAGTTCGTCCCCCAGGCCATCGCCGCCTTGCCGCCGACGAAGTCGTCACCGCCGACGAACGACGCCCCACCGGAGATCCCGGACCAGTTCGGCGTCGCGCAGGCGTCGAACATCGCCTTGATCAACCGCAGCCCCTCGGCCACCTCGGGCGTCTTGGTCGGATCCAGCTCGCCGGTCAGCACTGCCTTCGCGACCGACTTCGCGGTGAGCTGTGCGGCCTTGCCCGGTTTGCCGTTGGCGTCGAACTGGTTCCAGCGGTCGAAGTACTTGTCCGCGAGCATCCCCATCACGACGGTGTAGGTCCAGCCCTGTCCGAGCCATCCGTTGTCCATCGCGAGCGGCGCGTACCCGGCCGCCTTGAGTTTCGGGCACGCAGCCACGAAGTCGCCGTACGTCGTCAGCGGTGCCTGTACGCCGGCCTTCGCGAACGCGTCCTGGTTGTAGTAGAGGCCGATCGTCACCAGGTTGAACGGCACCCACTCGTAGTGCCCGGCGGCGTTGCGCACCTTGCCGGACTTCGGCCCGAACTGGTCGGGGTTGAAGATGTCGATCCAGTGCTGGTTGCCGGGGACGTACGGGTTCGGCTTGTCCAGGTACTCGTCCAGCGGGAGCACCTGATCCGGTTGGTGCGGCGCCTGGTTGAAGACGAGCTCAGGCGCCGTACCGGCGGTGAGTTGGGTGGACAACGTCTGGATGAAGCCGGGGATCGGCAGCACGGTCGTCTCGACCTTGATGTTCGGTTCGGCGGCCTCGAACCGCGTGACCAGGTCGTCCCAGCCCGGCCCGAAGCTCTTCGGGTCGGAGTTCCACTGGTTCGGGCCGGCGATCGTGATGGTGACCTGGTCACCGCCACCACCGGCTCCCGCGCCGTTGCAGGCGGCGGTGAGTGTCAGCAAACCGGCCACCACGGCGCCGGACAGCGCGCGGGCGACGTGCAGTCTCGCCATCGGTCTTCCCTTCTGGAGATTGAGAGGTGCTCTAGTGACTGCCGGGCAAGCCGCCCTGGACACCGGCCAGGAAGTGCTTGGAGAGCAGGACGAAACCGACGAGCAACGGCAAGCTCGCCAGCGTGTACCCCGCGAACATCGGGCCGTAGTCCGTGCCGGACTGGCCGTGGAAGAAGAGCAGACCGACCGACACCGTGCGGTACTGGTCCTTGGTGATCGTCAGCAGCGGCCAGAAGAAGTCGTTCCAGACGCCGTTGACGGTGACGAGTGCGATCGTGCCGATCACCGGCATCGACAGCGGCAGCATGATCGACGTGAACATCCTGACCCCGCCGGCCCCGTCGGTCCGGGCCGCGTCGAACATCGACTGCGGGATGCCCTCGACGAACGTCTTCATCAGGATCGTGCCGAGCACCACTCCACCCGCGACGTGCGGGATGATCAGGACGGCGTACGTGTTCAGCAGGCCGAGGTTGCGCATCATCACGAACAGCGGGATCAGGCTGGAGATGCTCGGCACCATCATCAGCGCCGCGATCATCGCGAACAGGAACCGGCGTCCGGGGAAGCTGTAGCGGGCCAGCACGAATCCGGCCACCGCCGACAGCGCCAGGATGCCGACGATCGCGGCGGCCGCGACGATCAACGACGTCAGCAGGTAGGGGCTGATCTGCTTCCACGCGGTCGCGTAGTTGCCGAGGTGCAGCGGCCAGCTGGGCAACCAGTAGCTCGTCGCGAACTGCAGGTTGTCCTTGACCGACGTACCGAGCATGAACACGTACGGCCCGAGGCTGAGCAGCACCAGGACCGTCAGCCCGGCCACCACACCGACCTGACCACGCCTGCGGCGCCTGGATGTACGGCGACGTGTTCGGATACGACTGTTGCGGGTGTCGAACATGGTCACATCCCCTTCGCGTCGGCCAGGCTGTTGCGGCGGCGGACGAACACGACCACGCAGGACAACGCCAGCGTGATCACGAACAACGTGGTCGACAGCGCTGCGGCGTGCCCCCAGTCGCCGCCCTGGTACGCGACGTCGAGCATCCGCAGTACCGGGACCGAGGTCGCGCCGTCCGGACCGCCGGCCGTCACGATGTAGGCCATGAAGCCGTACTGCAGGGTGGCGACGACGGCCAGGAAGAACAGCAGCTTGATCTGCGCGGCCAGCAGCGGCAGGTCGATCGTCCAGACCCGCCGGAGGCGTCCGACGCCGTCGATTTCGGCGGCCTCGAAGAGCTCCGCCGGGATGTTGCTCAGGCTCGAGTAGATGATCAGGAACGGCAGCCCGGCGACGAACGGGAACCCGATGAACAGCAGGCTGATCAGCGCCAGGTCCGGGTTACCGACCCAGTTCTGCCGCAGCTCCGAGAGACCGATCGCGCTCAGTCCCTGGTTGATGATGCCCTGGTTCGGGTGGTACATGAACGACCAGACCAGGGCGGTCACCACGCCTGGGAACGCCATCGGCACGATCAGCAGGGTGCGGAAGAAGAACTGCAGACGGCGGTTGCGCAGCGAGATCAGCAACTCCGCGGCCAGCAGCGGGACGGTCCACATCACGACGCCGAACACGAAGATCGCCGCCAGGTTGCGGAACGAGGTCCACCACAGGTCGTCGTCGAGCATCGTCCGGTAGTTGGCGAGCCCAACGAATTTCGAGTGACCGACCGGCTTCCAGTCGAAGAACGAGTGCCAGATGCCGCTCACGGCCGGGTAGTACTGGAACGCCGCGAGCGTCGCCAGCACCGGCGCGAGCGTCGCATAGACCGCGAACCGCCACCGTCGCGGTCGCCGGGGCGTCGAGGTCACCGGCGTCGCGGCCGCCGTCGTCGAAGTCACCGTCATGGCTCGCTCCTTCGCTGGACCGAAACGTTTCAGCGAACTGTTGCGGAGGCCTTTGAGCGTGTCAAGAGCGAGTGTGCGCGGTGTCCGGGATCGGACTGAGGGGAGATCTTTGCAATCGTTTCAGTGCCGGCGCGAACTGGTGCGGACGATCAGCTCCGGCTGGATCTCGACGTGCCGGGCCGGCCCCGGCTCCTTCGCGCCGGCGAGCTCGCGGACGAAGTCGACGGCCGCCCGGCCGAAAACGTCCCGCGGACGGCGGACCGTCGACAACGGCACGATCGTCGACGAGGCGAAGTCGATGTCGTCGTACCCGACCAGTGCGACCTGCTCCGGCACCCGCCAGCCGGCCGAGATCACGAGCGAGTCCACCAACCCGATCGCGACCAGGTCGTTGATCGCGAAGATCCCGTCGGGTCGCCGGCGCGCCGGCCGCTGTGCCAGTTCCTGACCGGCGGCCCGTCCGGCTTCAACCGTGCGCTCCTTCGTGGGCACGATCTCCAGGCTCACCCCGCGGTGGCCGGCGGCGGCCTGCTGCGCGCCGCGGACTCGTTCCTCTATCTGGGGCAGCACGGCCTCGCCGCCTACCACTGCGATGCGCTTGCAGCCCTGCTCGATCAGGTGCTCGACGGCTCGCCGTCCGCCGGTGACATCGTCGATCGCGACCGACGCGAACCCGTCGCGATCGGCGTGCCCGTCCATCAGGACGGTCGGCACCTGCTGCCGGGCGAGCAGGTCGAGTACGTCGGGAGTCGCGCTGCCCGACGCCAGGATCATCCCGTACACCTGCTTCTGGACCGCGAGATCGACGTACTGCCGGTCCCGCTCGACGTCCCCGTGGCCGTACAGCAGCATCATGAACAGCCCGTACTCGGCGGCTCGCTTCTCGATCACCTCGGCGACCGCCCCGAAGAACGGGTTCTGCAGTTCCATGCTCAGCATCGCCAGCATCCGGCTCTGCCCGGCGCGCAACTGCCTGGCCGTCTCGTTCCGCACGTAGCCGAGGTCGTCGATCGCCTTGCGGATCCGCTTGGCCGTGTGCGGAGCGACGCGGTCGGGATTGTTCAGGTACGTCGACGCCGTACCGAGCGAGACGCCGGCTTCGCGCGCGACGTCCCGGATGCTCACGGGCACTGCCAACCTCCTCGGAACCAACTGCGGAGCTCACATCGTACGATTCGACCCCACTGTCCGACGGTGGTCCAGCTTCAGGCGTGTTCGGGCGTGATGATCGATGGGGGTGCTTGGGCGAGCAGCGGCGGGACGTCGTCGGGGTCGAGCTCGATGACGGCGGTACAACCTGGCTGTGCGCACTCGCAGTCGAAGGCGTGCGTCGTACGGCGCCTGGTGTTCTCCGCGAGGTAGCGATTGCTGATCCGGAGCAGGGAGCGCCGCTCGTCGGTCGTGCGTGCCGCGGGACCGGAATCCAGGCTCGCGCCGAACGCCTGCTCGACCGCCGCGATCGTCTGCTCGACGGTCTGGCCGTCGACCACGACGACGTTCGCCTCGGTTCCCTCGAGTTGGCCGCAGATCAGATTCCATCCCCAGATCAGCCCTGAATGATCAACGCCTGGATTCCTGTGTTCCACCCGGGCGACCTGTTCCTCCTGGGACGGCATCAGCCACACGGCGTTTCCGGCGACCCCGGCCAGCGCCGGCGTGACGAACGCACCCTCGACGATCACGGACGTCTGCACGGGCAGCGACTGGATGTCTTCGATGATCATCGGCCGACGATCGATAGCTCCCGGATCGGTGCCTGGGACGTAGTGTCCGGCCGCGATGGCGCGCTTCTCGTGGTCGAGGGACCGCGCATCCAAGCTGTACCAAAGAAAACCGTGTTTCCGCGCGAGCAGCCGACTCACCGTCGTCTTCCCTGCCCCCGCCGGACCGCCTACCCAGAAGACATTCCCCAGTTCTGTCCGCATCCGCCGAACTGTAGCCGAGCGCCGGCCCGTGGCAGGAGAAAGAAACCCAAGACCATACCGAGCAGACAAGGGAGACCGTGGTTGTCCTGCAGCACGGTGTCGACCACGGCGAGGACCGGTACGGCGAAGGCCGCGAGCCGCATCTGCACCGGCAGCGCAACGCCGTACCGGCGGGGAGCCAGCAGGATCAGTACGGCGAGCCCGCCGATCAGACCGGCGACGCACATCGAGTTGCCGGCGCCTGTCGAGTGGAACCACACGTAGCTCATGAATTGGCCGAACCAGCCGCAGCCGAAGTACAGCAGCAGCCACCGCCACCGACCGAAGGTGCGCTCGGCGAGCTTGCCGAACACCGCCAGCAACACCAGGTTCGAGACCAGCCCAGGGCCCCAGCCGTCCTGGAAGAACATTGCCGTGACCAGGCGGTACCACTGGCCCGCGTCGATCCGATCCGGGTCCCGTACGACGAACTCGTACAGCGGCCGATGCGCCAACTGCGCGATCCCACACGCCAGCGTCACCAAGAAGACCACGCTGGTCAGCACCGGCCGGCGTGGGCCGACGGCGAGCGCCGCGAGGGGAGAGCGAGGGGCGGTCTCGGTAGTCACGCCGAGGAATCTAGCTCGGGAACTCACCGACCACCTCCGACATTTGTCATGCCCCGACCCCTGAGAGAAATCGCGACCGAACTGGGGCTGCTCCGGTTGCGGCCCGATCTCGGGGTCACCGGCTCGCAGTCGTGGGACGAGCAGCTGACGGTCTGATGGAATAGGGGGATGACAACGAGAGACAAGCGTCCGACGCTGCGGTTCGAGGACCCGGAGAGCCAGGCGCTGTTCGGTACGACGTACGAGGCGGCGCTCGAGAACCTGCTGACGACCAACACCGTTCCGTACGGCGAGCTCCACGCCCGGAGCGGACTGATGGACCCGGCGATCGGGATGGTTCGAGCCGGCGGGGGATACGAGCAGCCGTGGACCCGGGACGCGACCATCAACAGCTGGAACGCGACGAGTCTGCTGGCGCCGGCGCTGGCCGCGAACACCTTGTGGGCGGTCGTCGAGAAAGACGCCGCAGGCAAGCTCGTGATGCAGCAGGACAGCCAGCAGTGGGACCAGGTGGTGTGGACTGTCGGCGCGTGGCACCACTATCTGGTGACCGGCGATCAGGACTTCCTGGTCAACGCTTACGAGGTCGTGACGAACACGCTCGCCGTTCGCGAGCAGGCGGCGGTCTTCGGGTACAACGCGCAGTACGGTCTGTTCACCGGCCCGTCGTTCTTCAACGACGGCGTCTCCGGCTTCCCGGCGCCGACGGCTGACCAGGGCGAGGCGATGGGGAGCGAGAGTACGTCGTACCCGGACGTCGTCTCGTCCATGTACTTGAGCACGAACTCGCTGTACTACGCCGCGTACGCCGGCGCGGCGGAGATGGCGGCGAGACTGGGGCAGCCGGCCGACGGGTACCGCGAGAAGGCGGCGGCGATCAAGCAAGCCGTCAACGAGCACTTCTGGAACGCGCAGACCGGAACGTACAACTACGAGCTCCGGGCCGACGGTACGGCGGGTGCGTACCAGGAAGGCACCGGTCTGGCGTTCACGCTGCTCTTCGGGATCGCCGACGACGCACAGGCCGAGGCCGTCATCTCGAACGCGCGCCGGATGACGTGGGGCATGCCCGACACCTATCCGCAATGGGACAGGTACTCCAGCGCCGAACCGGGCCGGCACAACGCGATCGTCTGGCCGCTCGTGCAAGGCCTCTGGGCGAAGGGCCTGGCCAGGCACGGGGAGCAGGAAGGGTTCGCGACCGAGACCACGCTGCTCGCCAAGCTGGTCAGGGACAGCGGCGGTTTCTGGGAGATCTACAACGGGGACACCGGCGCCGTCGACGGCGGCTACCAGGCGGGATTCGGCGTCGTGAAACACCACTGGGACTCGCAGCCGGACCAGACGTGGACAGCGACGGCGTTCATCGACATGATGCACACCGGCCTCTTCGGCATGACCTTCGACGACCACGGTCTCACCTTCGCCCCGACCCTGCCCGAGGGCTGGGGTGACGTCACCCTGACCGGTCTCCGCTACCGCGCCGCCACCGTGACCGTGAAACTCCACGGCGCGGGCCGCACCATCAAGTCCTTCGAGCTCGACGGGACTCCCCAGGAGCACGGCGTACCGGCATCCCTGACCGGAGCCCACACGATCGACATCCAGTTGGCGTAACACCCGGGCCGGGGGGGGGGGGGGGGGCGCCCCCCCCCCCCCCCCCCCAGGAGAAACAGCAGGTGAAGTGTGGGGTGTGGTGGTGTGTG
>NZ_JBSHBJ010000003.1:395689-409388 GCF_053611945.1 Kribbella sp. NPDC054772
CCCGCGGCCCCCCCCCTGCCCCGCGGCTCCCCGCACCCCCGCCCCGCCCCCAACATCAACCAAACCTTGGGGGCCACCCCCCGGCGCGGCGGGGGCCCCCCCCCCCCCGCCCCGTCGACGCACGCGTACCGACCGGTTTCGGTCAGGGTGAGGTGTTGACAGTGATTGTTACCGGTAACAAGATGTTACCGGTAACAGCGAGGCTGCGCGCGGCGAATCAGCGTCCGTGGAGGCAGCGTCGCGCAGTTGTTTCCGCGCGGTTCGGGGGACCGCGGCGGGAACCTCTGTCTCTGCCGTTCGGCGAGGAAGGAAAGCCAATGCCCACACCAGGCGTAGGAAGCGGTCTGTCGCGTCGCCGATTGCTCGGTCTGGCCGCCGTGTCCGCCGGCGCCGCGTTCTCAGGTCCGGTGCTGACCGGTTGCAGCAAGGATTCAGCGGGAGCCGGCGGCAGTTCGGCGTCGCTGACGTTCATGAACCAGTCCCGCGGCCAGGCCAAGGCGCTCGACAAGCTGGTCGAGACCTATCAGCAGCAGACCGGCGTCCGGGTGACGATCGACAGCCCCGGGCCGACGAACTTCCCGGCGAAGCTGCAGGCGAAGTCGCAGTCCGGCGACATGCCCGACATCTACTCGACGCTGACGCTGCCGGAGATGCTCCCGTACTACAAGGCCGGCTGGGCGATGAACCTGCAGCCGAAGCTGACCGGCGAGTGGAAGGACAACTTCGCGCCGATCGCGCTGGACCTGACCACCGTGAAGGCCGGCACGGTCGCCGGACTGGAGGCCGGTATCTACTCCGCCCACTGGGAGATCCAGACCATGGGCTTGCTGCTGAACACGAAGACGTTCGAGGACGCCGGTGTCGATCCGAAGACTCCGCCGGCCACGACCGAGGCGTGGATCGAGCAATTGAAGAAGGTCTCCGCCAAGAGCGGCAACGGCGCGTTCCTGATGGCGGCGTCCTTGGCCGACCGGTTCCTGCTGAGCCATGCGTCCAACTGGCTGACCGACGCGGAGATCGACGCGACGCTGGCGGGCAAGGCGAGTTGGAAGGCTGACGGCTGGCGCAAGGGCCTGCAGTTGCTGGCGGAACTGCGGGACGCGGGAGTCATCGTCAACAAGACCCTGCCCGGCGGCAATGACGACAATCCGACGGTGGAGAAGGGTTTCTTCAACGTCCAGGACACCCCGGCGATCTTCGACGCGTCGGTCGCGATCGGTGTCGCGCGGGCGACCGCGCCGGACTTCACGGAGTACGTGTCGATGGGGATTCCGAAGGCGGCCGGCGCCACGCAGAAGCCGCGGGTGTACGGCGGGGTCGGCAAGGGTGCGTGCATCAACCCGAAGGGGAAGAACGTCGACGCGGCGGTGAAGTTCGTGCAGTGGCTGACCGAGCCCGAGCAGGCGAAGGTGTTCGTCGACATGGTCGGCCTGATCCCGGCGAACCCGAAGGTGACCGCCGCTGACCTGCCGCCGCAGGTGGCCGGCTTCGCGTCCCTGGTGAACGCGATCGAGATCACTCCGTCGCCGTTCAACACCGATGCCCGGACGGCGTTGATCAGCGGCGTACAGAGCCTGGTACTGAAGGAGAAGACCGTCGACCAGGTGCTCGGTGACATGGAGACGGCGCAGAAGAGGGCGAAGTGACCGTCCGTCCGCTCGAGGCGGCCGAACTGGCCCGAGCGCGCCCGAGAACCCGGCGTCGTGGTCCGCTCGCGCGGCGCCGGGAGTTGATGGCGTACGCCTTCCTCCTGCCGGCCGTACTGCTGCTGGGGATCTTCACCCTCGTACCGTTCGGGCAGGCCATCGTGCTGAGCTTCCAGCAGTGGGACGGCGTCAGTACGTCGGCACCGTTCGTGGGTCTGGTCAACTACACGTTCGTGCTGCACGACACGGTCTTCTGGTCGTCGATGCGCAACGTACTGATCTTCGGTGTCGTCGGCTTCGTCCTCGGCAACGCGCTGTCGCTGGGGATGGCGATCGCGGTGAACAAGGTCCGTCGCGGGAAGGCGTTCTTCCGTACGGCGTTCTACCTGCCCGGCGTGTTCTCGGTCGTGGTCATCGGCATGATGTTCTCCTGGCTGCTCGCCCCGAAGGCGGGGATCCTGAATCGTCTCCTCGGCTCCGTCGGAGCGTCCGGCCTGCAGCACAACTGGCTCGAGGATCCCGGTACGGCGTTGCCCGCGGTGGCGGCCGTGTTCCTCTGGTACCACTGGGGATTCGGCTTCATCCTCTACCTGGCCGGCCTTCAGGACGTGCCGGTGCAGCTGTACGAAGCGGCGAGCCTGGACGGTGCCCGCGCTTGGGCGAAGTTCCGGTACGTCACCTGGCCTGACCTCTTGCCCGTGACGGCGATCGTGTCGCTCCTGACACTGCTCGGGGCGTTACAGGTGTTCGGCACCGTGCAGGTACTGACGAACGGTGGCCCCGGCAACCACACGATGGTGCCGACGCTGCGGATCTACCAGGAGGCGTTCACGAACCAGCGCTTCGGATCGGCGGCGGCGATGTCGGTGATCTTCGGTGGTGCCCTGGTCCTGCTGGCGATGCTGCATCTCTGGCTGTCTCGGAGGCGGAAATGAAGAGTCTGGTCGGCAGGGGCGGCCTGTACGGGTTGCTGACGGTCGCCGCGATCGGGGCGCTGTTCCCGATGCTCTGGCTGCTGATCGGGTCGTTGCAGACGAGCAGTGAGCTGTACCGCGGCAAGCATCTGCTGCCGGCGAAACCGCAGTGGTCCAACTACGTGACGGCCTGGGCCGACGGTGATCTCGGCACCTATCTGCCCAACAGCGTGATCTACACGGTGTCGGCCGTCGCCGGGATCCTGCTCGTGTCGAGCATGGCCGGCTACGTGCTGGCCCGGATCGAGTTCCGGGGCAAGTCGGCCGTCACGTTCGGCCTGCTCGCGGTGATGATCATCCCGGCGCCGGCGTCGTTCATCGCGCAGTACAAGCTGATGGTCACGCTCGGGCTGACGAACAGCCGGATCGGCTACGTGCTGATCCTGATTGCCGCCGGCATCCCGATCTCCTCGTTGATCATGCGTGGCTTCTTCGCGAATCTGCCCAAGGACCTGGAGGAGGCGGCCGCGATCGACGGCAGTTCGTCGTTGAACACGTTCGCCCGGGTGATCCTGCCGCTGGCGCGCCCAGGTCTGATCGCGGTCGCGGTGATCCAGGGACTGTCGGTGTGGAACGAGTACCTGCTGGCGCTGGTGTTGTTCGACGACGACGCGTTGATGCCGGTGCAGCGTGGACTGATGAACTTCGTGTCGGCGGAGACACCGGTCCAGAACATCCTGCTGGCCGCGACCGCGATCTCGGTGCTGCCGGTGGTTGTGTTCTACGTCTTCGCGCAGCGGCAGGTCGTGCAAGGTATCAGCAGCGGAGCGGTCAAGTAGGCTGCCATGATCCGGAGGGAGGCGGGGAAGAGTTGAACGAGGTGCCGTCCGAGAAACGAGGTCCGGTGGTGCGGGCCACGCTCACCGACGTCGCCCGTGCGGCGGGGGTCTCCCGGCAGACGGCGTCCCGGGTCGCCCGTGGGGGCGAGAACGTGAACGCCCGGACGGCGGCTCGAGTTCGGCGCGTGATCAAGACTCTCGGCTATCGGCCGGACCCGATCGCCCGGGCGTTGACCTCGGGGCGCGGGCTCAGCGTCGGACTGCTCACCCATCAGCTGACCGACCGGCAGATGGGCCTGGGCGCGATCTCGATCATGATCGGTGTCGAACAGGCCGCTGCCGAGCTCGGCCTCGGCGTCAGCGTCGCCACGTTCGGGAACTTCGATCGAGCGACTGTTCAGGACGGCATCGACCGACTGGCCCGGGCCGGCTGTGACGGCGTGATCTTCATGGCCCCGTGGGACTCCGCCGCGAAGACCCTCCGGGGACTGGACACCTCGTTGCCGTTGCTGTCCACCAGTGAGGTTCCGGAGTACGACGGTCCTGCTGTCCATGCCGACGCGGCGCAGGCGGCCGGGGATGTCGTCGATCATCTGCTGTCGCTCGGGCACTCGACCGTCCACCATGTTGCCGGTCCGCTCAACTGGATCTCCAGCCAGCTCCGCCGAACCGGCTGGGAGCGCGCGCTGCGTCGGGCCGGCGCGGACCTGCCGGAACCGTTGGCCGGCGACTGGACCGCTGGATCCGGTTACGAGGCCGGTCGACGGCTTGCTCAGGACCCGTCCGTGACAGCGATCTTCGCGGCCAACGACGAGATGGCCCTCGGAGTCGTTTACGGACTGATCGAGTCCGGCCTGAGGGTTCCGGAAGATGTCAGCGTCGCGGGGTACGACGATGCGCCGGGTTCGGACTATTTCCGACCCCCGCTGACAACCGTCAGGGTCGACGACGCCGAGTACGGACGACAAGCCGTCGCGCAGCTCATGCTGCAAGTCAACGGCGAGACAGCAGCGCGGAGAACAGTCCTGCCGCATCAGCTGGTCATTCGCGCCAGCACAGCATCTCGCAAGACATCTGCGCGTCGACCTCGACGCTGACGGCAGCAGCATCTCCAGAACGCGACTCGGTCGATGGCGGCCGGGTCTTCGAAGCATGCCTGCGCACAGAGTGAGGAACACATGAGTCGAACCCCTGACCGGCTGCGGATCGACAGTGGTGGCGATCAGTTCACCGTGTCCGGGCGGACGCCGCGGCTCTCGTGGCGGGTGCCGTCCGAGCAAGCGGCGTACGAGCTCGATGCGACTGTTGACGGTACGCCGCTCGCCCGCGTTACCCGAACGTCGACAGCGCACCTCTTCGTCCCCTGGCCGTGGGCGCCGCTCCAGAGCTGCCAGCGTGTGACGTGGCGCGTCCGGGTGCGTGGCGACCGGGGCTTCTCGGGCTGGTCCGAGCCGAACGGGTTCGAGGTCGGACTCCTCGACGACGACTGGACCGCGCGCTGGGTTTCTCCGTTCGAGAGGGCCGACGAGGGGTACGGCAACCGGCCCGCCTACGCGTTGTCGACCCGCTTCGATCTGACGTCCGACGTGGCGTCCGCACGGCTTTACGCCACTGCGCTCGGCGTCTACGAGGCGTTCGTGAACGGGCGTCGTGCCGGTACCGCGGAGCTCACGCCCGGCTCGACGTCGTACGACCACACGCTCTACGCGCAGGCGATGGACGTCACGGACTCGCTGCGCCGAGGCGGCAACGAACTCGAGGTCCTGCTGTCCGACGGTTGGTATCGCGGCAAGACCGGCGGCTTCCGCCTGCCCTCCGGATGGGGTACGACGACCGCGGCCAAGCTGGAGCTCCACGTGTGGCACCGAGACGGCACGCGCTCCGTGATTCGCAGTGGCGAGGAGTGGACGAGCTCCCGATCGACAATCACCCGCGCCGACCTGATGGACGGTCAGTCGGTCGATCTCGTGGCCCGGTCCGGTCGACGTGACGCGGTCCTGGTCGACCGGGTCACCGCGCCCCGCATCGACTGGTCGCCCGCGCCACCGGTACGACGCATCGAGTCCCGCCCGCCCGCGTCGCTGCGGCAGGTCGACGCCGGGACCTGGGTCGCGGACTTCGGCCAGAACGCCTCGGGCTGGATCTCGCTCGGCGACCTCGGTCCGGCCGGCACCCGCACGGTCATCGACCACGGCGAATTCGTCGGACCGGACGGCGACCTGAGTACCGACCACCTCGACTCCGTGCTCCCAGGGCAGCTGTACGTGCCGTTCGTGCAACGCGATGAGGTCGTCTCTGCCGGTGCGGGGGAGGTCTTCGAGCCGCGACACACTGTCCATGGGTTCCAGTACGTCCGCTTGCGGCGAGACGGTGCCGCGATCGACCCAGCCAGTGTGACGATGCACGTGGTGCACTCGGATCTCACCCGGACCGCGACGTTCGAGTGCGGCAACGCTGACCTCAACCGTCTGCACGACGCGGCGGTCTGGAGCTTCCGTGGCAACGCGGTCGACGTACCCACCGACTGCCCGACGCGGGAGCGCCTCGGCTGGACCGGCGACTACCAAGTCTTCGCACCCGCTGCGGCGCGGCTGTACGACGTCCATGGATTCAGCCGGAAGTGGCTGCGCTCGGTCCGCGACGACCAACTGCCCGACGGCCGGATCGCGAACTTCTCGCCCGACGGCAGGCGTACCAAGCTGAACCTCGAAGACCGGTTGGCCAAGTCCACCGGATCGGCCGGGTGGGGCGACGCGATCGTCGCGGTACCGCTGGAGCTGTACGAGACGTACGGCGACCGCGAGGTGCTGGCCGAGAACTGGGATGCGATGGTGCGCTGGGTGGAGTGGGCACTCGACGCCGCCCGAGAGCATCGGCATCCGTCGCGCGCCCAGCGATCCGCCGTACCGCTGCCGCACGAGCGGTTCATCTGGGACGGTACGTATCACTGGGGAGAGTGGGCGGAGCCGAACATCGATCCGCCGCTGAGCGATCCGGCCGGGTGGGCGGCGTGGCACGAGTCCGACAAGGGCGAGGTCGGGACGGCGTACCTCTACCGATCCAGTGCCTCCCTCGCGCGGATCGCGGAGATCCTGGGCCGATCCTCCGAGGCTGCCCGGTACGCCGAGATCGCGGATCAGGTGCGCGACGCCTGGCGCACAGAGTTCCTCGACCGTTCCGGCCGGACGACCGGTGACACCCAGGCGGGCTACGTGCGCGCACTGGCGTTCGGCCTGGTGCCGCCGCAGTTGCACGAGGTCGCCGTACGCCGGCTCGCCGAGCTGATCCGGGCCGCGGGCAACCATCTCGGAACCGGCTTCCTGTCTACCGGCGAGCTACTGCCCGTGCTCGCGGACAACGGGTACGCCGATATCGCGTACGACCTGTTGTTCCAGCGGACATCCCCGTCCTGGTTGGGGATGCTGGACCGCGGCGCGACGACGATCTGGGAGGACTGGGACGGCGTCGACGACGAGGGGAACCCGCACGACTCCCTCAACCATTACAGCAAGGGCGCTGTCGTCCACTTCCTGCACACGCACGTACTCGGCTTACGGCAGGCCGCCGGATCGGTTGGGTGGGAGTCGTTCGTGGTCGCGCCGTTGCCACATCCCGACATCCCTTGGGCACGAGGTCGTTTCGAGAGCCCTCAGGGGACCATCGAGGTCGCGTGGCAGATCGAGAACGACAAGTTCCAGCTCACCGTCGACGTGCCGCCCGGTTCCACTGCAGACGTGGTCTTCCCGGATCGTGAGAAAGCAACTGTGTCGCCAGGGCACTTCAGCGTCGTGCGCCCTTTGTGCTGGTAAGGCGTTCGGGTTGTGGCTGGGCGTCGTTCGGGCGGCGTTCACCCGTGCTGGCTGGGATGGCGGGCATCCCGTCCGTCTGCGTAGGAGAGCTGCATGCACGATCATGATCACACCCACGAGCACGTCGATTTCGATGCGGCTGACCCCGCCGACGGTGCTGCGACCGGTCTTTCGCGCCGGCAGTTGATGAAGGTCGGCGGCGTCGGTGCGACGTTGGCCGCGGCGACGGCTCTTCCTGGTACGGCGTTCGCTGCGGAGGCGTCGTACGGGACCCAGCCCGGCGGGGCGGGTCGTGGCCGGACCTGGCGGGCGGGCGATCATCACATCCACTCGGAGTACTCCGGCCGGTTCGACACCACGAAGAACCCGCCGGTGTTCACCAAGGGCGCGGACGCGGTGTACCCGATCGTCACCAACGCGATCATGGCGAAGAGCTTCGGGCTGTCCTGGGTGATGTGCACCGACCACGGTGGTCCGACGCACTCCAAGGTGAACCTCGAGCTGGCGTACCCCGATCTGCTGAAGTCGCGTCGGCTGGTTCCCGAGGTTCTGCAGTTCTGGGGGATGGAGTTCGACGCGCCGGCGATGGACCATCACACGCTGATGATTCCGCGCCGCGACAACGAGGCGCAGCTGCTGTACGACCTGGAGTCGCGGTTCGCGAAGAACGATCCGTTCCTGGCCGACCCCTCGCGCGACACCGAGTCGAAGATGGTCGAGTTCCTCAACTACGCCAAGAACCTGAGCGCCAAGCCGCTGGTGATCGCCCACCACGCCGCACGGTCGGCGACCGGGCTGGGCGTCTGGGGTCAGGACACTCCGCACGAGTTCCGGAACAACCAGGACACCGCGCCGGACGTGTACGTCGGCTTCGAAGGCGCGCCGGGCCACCAGGCCGGGCCGTTGAACGGTGGGGCTCGTGGCGGCTACGGCAGCTACCCGACGCACGGCGGCTACGACCAGATGACCGCCATCGTCGGCGGCTTGTGGGACTCCTTGCTGGGGGAGGGCCGCAAGTGGTGGATCACCGCGACCTCGGACTCGCACGTGCACTGGACTCGTGGCGGTTCGGACTTCTGGCCGGGCGAGTACTCGAAGACCTACGTGAACGCCCGTCAGGACTACGCCGACGTCATGGACGGTCTGCGGACCGGGCGGATCTTCGTCACGACGGGGGATCTCGTCACCGGTCTCGACCTCGCCGCGGCGAACGGACGCCAGGTCGCCACTGTCGGGCAGCAGCTCACGGTGACGGATCGCCGTACCAACGACGTCACCGTCGAGCTCCGGTTCCGGCCGCTCGCCGGGCAGAACGCTAACGGGGACCGGCCCGAGGTCAACCGGGTCGACCTGATCGTCGGCGAGATCACCGGTCCGGTGTCCGACCGCGACGCTGCGACGAACCCGACGACCAAGGTGGTCGCCCGCTACGGCAAGAGCGACTTCCGCCGGGTCGGTGGCGAGTACGTCATCCGCCACACCCTGCGCGACGTCACCGCCAGCAGCTACCTCCGCGTCCGCGGCACCAGCACCGACGAGGCCGAGCCGGCCGCCGACGGCAAGGAAAGCCCGTGGGACGACCTGTGGTTCTACTCGAACCCGATCTTCGTCAAGGTCGGCTGAGGTCCACTCACTGATATCGCGGCCCCGGCCCCGGCTCCGGGGCCGCGGTATGCCGTCAGCAGCCGTCCGTGCAGGTCCCGTCGGTGCACCCGCAGGTGTTCTGGCCGGCGGTGGGGGCGCAGCAGCCCTTGCCCTGCCAGGCTTCGAGGCCTTCGCGGACGGCGACCGCGGCGATGACGAGGCCGGCGATCGGGTCGGCCCAGCTCCAGCCGAGGGTCGCGTTGAGCACGAGGCCGACGAGAAGCACCGCGGACAAGTAGGTGCACAGCAGCGTTTGGGTGCCGTCAGCAACCACCGCGTTCGAGCCAAGAGCCTTGCCGGTACGGCGTTGTGCCCAGGACAGGAACGGCATCACGACCAGCGAGGCGATCGCGAGGCCGATGCCGACGGGAGACGTTTCAGCGTGGCTACCGATGATGAGCGACCGCAGCGACTCGAAGGTCACGTACGCGGCCAAGCCGAAGAACGAGAACGCCAGCAGCCGCAGCGCCTGACGCTCGCGGGTCTCCGGCAGGCGATGGCGGAACTGCCACAGGATGATCAGACCGCTGGACACCTCCACGACCGAGTCCAGGCCGAAGCCGACCAGCGCGACCGAACCGGCGGCCGCACCGGCGGAGATGGCGACGATCGCCTCGACGACGTTGTAGGTGACCGATGCGCCGGCCAGCAACTGTGCCCGGCGGCTCAGCTTCCGTCGCTGTTCCGGGTCGGCGGTCCAGGTGCTCAGCGGCTCGATCTGAAGGTGGCCGGTCGGGTTCTGTGAGTCGCTCACGACTGGTCCTCCTGGGCGGCGATTCCGTAGACCGGGCAGAGCGCGACGGCATCACCGGTGAGCCCGAGGAGTTGCTCGGCAGAAGACAGCAGGTCCAGGGTGGCTTCCGGGTGCGTCAGCCGGAACAGCGACGCCCGGCCTTGCGGCCTGGAGTCCACCAACCCGCAGTCCCGAAGACAGGCCAGGTGTTTGGACACCGTCGACTGGGCCAGCCCGAGGTGCTCGGTCAGCTCCACCACCCGGTGCTCGCCGAGCGCCAGGTGTCGCACGATCGCGAGCCGCGACGCATCGCTGAATCCATGGAACAGACAGGCGGCCACCGACAGTGCCGCGGTCTCGTCGACGCGTGGTTCTTGATCTCTCGTTGGCATCGCCATATGGCGATGATATCGCTTGTGGCGTTGTTGGCTACGCTGGGCGCCACCATGGGCGGATCTGAAGTGCTGCGGCGGTGGATGCTGCGCGGGCTGGCGCTGGTTGCTGCGCTCGTCGCCGTCTCGGCGTTCCATAGTTCCGCGTCGGAGCCGGTGGACTCGCCGCTGGTGGTCGCGCAGGTCGTCGCGCCGGCTGCGTCCGATCTGGTCGGTCCGCTGCATGTGGACCTGAGCGAGGTCCCGTCGGCCGTTCCGGATGAGGACCATCACACGCATCTGTTCGTGGTGTTCATGCTCGGTGGGCTGCTGCTTGCCTTCGTCGCGCGGCCGTCGGTCGCGTATGCCATCGGTGACCTGTGGCGTCTGCCTGGCCGCTTGTTGGTGACTGATCCGCCGTGGGCGACAGCTCCTTCTCTGAATCGACTCTGCGTACTGCGGACGTGATCCGGCGTACGTCGTGAGTGGCAGCCCGACCGGGCTCGCCACCACTTCGCCGTACCGGAATCAGCCGCATTCAGAGGAGACCTATGTCCGTCGTACGAACCCTTGTCATGACCGCAGTGGCCGGCCTGTTGCTGGCCGGCTGCGGGGGAGACAACACGCCCGCAGCTCCGACGTCCAGCATGACCGCCACACCGCCGAGCGCCGTCGCGGCGTCCACTCCGACCGCTCCGGCGTCCACCCCGATCGCCAGAGCCTCGACGCCTGCTGTGAAGCCCACCGCTCCTGCCGCCGACGTGCTTGCGGAGGTGACGATCAAGGGCGGCAAGATCTCGGCGACCGGTGGAACGGTGGTGAAGGCCAAGGCCGGCCAGACCGTCCGCGTCGTCGCGACCAGCGACGTGGCGGACTCGCTGCACGTTCACGGGTATGACAAGACCCTCGAGCTGACGCCCGGCAAGACCGTGTCGCTGCAGTTCACGGCCGACGTCAAGGGATCGTTCGAGGTGGAGACGCACGAGAGCGGCAAGCTCGCGTTCCGCCTCCAGGTCTCGTGATCGGTCTCCATGGGATCGGCGGCCGCCAGGACTTACCGGTACCACTCGACCTCGCGGTCGGTGGCGCCGCGATCGCGATCACACTGTCCTTCGTCGTACTCGGGCTGGCCTGGCGCAGCCCGAGGTACCACGGCGCCGCAGCCGGCCGGGCGCTCCCGGCTGCGGTCGGCCGCACGATCGACGCGCGCTGGTTCCGGTGGGTCGTGCGGACCGTCGGTCTGGCGATCTTCGGGTACGCCGGTGTCGCGCTACTGTTCGGCGCAGACCGGCTGACCAACCCGATCTTCGGCTTCTTCTACATCCTGGTCTGGGTCGGACTGGTCCCGCTGTCGCTGGCCCTCGGCCCGATCTGGCGCACGCTGAACCCCCTGCGCACGCTGCATCTGCTGGCCTGCAGGGTGTTGCGCCAGGACCCGGATCGTGGCCTGTTCACGCTGTCCCCGCGCGTCGGTGTCTGGCCCGCGGCCGGCGGCATCCTGAGCTTCGCCTGGCTCGAGCTGGTCGCGCCGGATCGCGCGACGTTGGTCGTCGTCCAGGCCTGGCTCGCGCTGTACGTCGTGATCATGGGCTTCGGCGCGGTCCTGTTCGGCCGGTCGTGGTTCGCCGCGGCTGACCCGTTCGAGGCGTACGCGACCCTGATCGCGAAGCTCTCCCCGTGGGGCCGGCGCGACGGCGTCATCGTCGTACGCCGGCCGTTGGAGAACCTCGACAGCCTCACTCCACGCCCCGGCGTCGTGGCGTTGGTGTCGGCGTTGCTCGGCTCGACGGCGTACGACGGCTTCTCGAACTCGACGTTCTGGATCGCGTGGACGCAGAACTCGGGTCGCTCGATGACACTGCTCGGCACGCTCGCGCTGTTCGCGTTCGTCTTGTTCGTGCTGATCACGTACAGCAGCGCGACCGTGCTGGCCGGGCGGCTATCGGGCAGTTCACGGACGGCATTGCCTGGCCTGTTCGCGCACTCCGTGGTGCCGATCGTGATCGGGTACGTCGTGGCGCACTACTTCACGTTGTTGTGGCTCGAAGGCCAGCGCACGCTCATCCTGCTCAGCGACCCGTTGAGCAACGGCGCGAACGTTTTCGGCACCGGGCTGCTCGGTGTGAACAGCGACATCGTGAGCCTCTCGGGCGCGATCGCCACCATTCAGGTCGGCGCCGTCGTGGTTGGCCACCTGCTCGGCGTCGTCTCGGCCCACGACCGCGCGGTGGCTCTCTTCCCGCGTGCTCGCGCGCTCGCCGGGCAGCTCCCGCTGCTGATCGTCATGGTCGCCTACACCACCGGCGGCCTCCTCCTGCTCTTCTCCCAGTAAGGACCGAACATGAGTACCAACGCCAGGATCTCGATCGGAATCGCGGCCGCGTTCGCTGTCGTGGTCGCAGTACTACTTGCCGTCAGCAACCGCTCGGACGACGCCGGCAACGCGAGCATGACCGAGTCGTCGGATCAGCTGGTTCGCGCGGACAGTCATCGGCTCGGGACGGCGACGGACGGCAAGGTGACGTTCGTGGAGTTCCTCGACTTCGAGTGCGAGGCCTGCAGAGCGGCGTACCCGGTCGTGGAGAAGCTGCGCAAGGACTACGCCGGGAAGGTCACCTTCGTGGTGCGGTACTTCCCGATCCCGAGCCACTTCAACGCCGAACGCGCCGCGCGGGCCGTCGAGGCAGCGGCCGCGCAGGGCAAGTTCGAGGCGATGTACCAGAAGATGTACGAGACCCAGTCCGAGTGGGGCGAGCAGCAGGTGCCGGCGGACGCGCGCTTCCGCGGGTACGCCGAAGCGCTCGGGCTCGATGTGGCTGCGTGGGACAAGCTCTACAACGATCCCGCCACGCTCGAGCGGATCAAGAAGGACGTGGCCGACGGTCAGGCGCTCGGCGTCACCGGCACCCCGACGTTCTTCCTGAACGGCAAGAAGCTCGAGCCCGAGTCCGCCGACGACCTAACTGCAAGCATCGATGCCGCCCTCGAGTAACCGGATGTACGGAACGTCGGCGCGCGCCGGCTCGGCACGGGGTGCGCCGCGGTCGTTGGCCTGGCTGCTGCTGCTCGGTGGCGCGGCCGGGCTGGCCGCCGCGATCGTTCTCACCATCGAGAAAATGCAGCTGCTACGCGACCCGTCGTACGTGCCGTCCTGCAGCATCAACCCGGTCCTGTCGTGCGGCTCAGTGATGTCCACACCACAGGCCGAGGCGTTCGGCGTACCCAACCCACTCCTAGGCATCGCAGGCTTCGCGACCGTCACCACAATCGGCGCCGCCCTACTAGCCGGCGCCACCTTCGCACGCTGGTTTTGGACGGCCCTCCAGCTGGGCGTCACCTTCGGCGTCCTCTTCGTCCACTGGCTGATCTACCAAAGCCTCTACCAAATCGGCGCCCTCTGCCCGTACTGCCTGATCGTCTGGGCCGTAACGATCCCGATCTTCTACTACGTAACCCAGCACAACCTACGCAGGCTGACCTACCACGCCGTACTACTGACCTCCTGGTACGTCGCCATCCTCGCGCTGATCACCCAACGCTTCTGGCCCTACTGGACCACCCTCCTGTAGCGAGCACATCCAGAAAACGAACAGACCAGGTCACTCGCGTGACCTGGTCTCGTGGGAGTCACCCACAGGGCCGTGCAGATGCCGTAGAGGGGGGGGGGGGGGGGGGCGCCGCGCGCGGCCCGCGGCGGGGGGGGGGGGGGGGGCGCCCCCCCCCCCGCTAGGCGAGAGCGGCCG
>NZ_JBSHBJ010000003.1:409398-420710 GCF_053611945.1 Kribbella sp. NPDC054772
CGTGCAACGCCACCGCCTGCGCGTCCCCGTCCGGCAGCTCACCAAGCGCCGCCAGCGGGTAGACCATGACGGCGTGGGGGGGGGCGGGACGGCGCGCCCCCGCGCCCGCCCGCCCCCCCCCCCGTTCCCAGGGCTGTCGTCAGGCGCGGTACGCCCCGAACGAGTGGATCGTCACGATGCCGCGCCCACTGAGCTTCTTGAACTGAAGCCGGTAGGTGCCCCGAGCAACAGTTCCGAAGGACAGCGTTCCGACCTTCTTGGTCGTCGAGCAGGCGACGTCGGCCGTCTGGTCCGCAACCTTCCAGTCGCCGTTGGAGGTCTTCTTCTGCAGCCGCGCCTCCCAGTACCCACCGGCTTTCACGCCGTGGGTGCACGACGCGTAGTAGGACACCTTGATCACCCCACCGGTCCCGCTGAAGCTCTGGACCGCACCGATGTTGTCCGAGAACCAGTAGTTCGCACCCTGCACCAGATAGGTCACCGCATCACTCTGCTGTGTCGCGGCAACACTCCCGCCGGCCAGCGCAGCCACAAACGACAGCGTCGCAGCAACAGCCTGAGTCAACTTCTTCACTTTGCGCCTCTCAAGAAACAACCCCGAGCACGCGAACTCCAACCCCGGAGACACGCGCCGAACCTGCGCGACCTTACGAACAACTCCAGTCACCCCACTGCCCGTACCCCACCCGTACTCTGTCTGCACATGATCGAGGAGTACGCACGTCACAACGGCCACGCAGACTTCCTCCGCGAACGCATCGACGGCGCCACAGGCGAATAACTCGCCGACGGCGTTTTGCCTGGTCGTGTGGGAGTATCGCGGGGTGCTGAAACTTACCGACTTCATCATTGACTGTCCGGATGCGATGGAGTTGGCGGCTTTCTACTCCGAGGTGACGGGGCTTCCGGTCAAGGAAGGTAGTAACGAGAACTGGGCAGGTGTGCGGTTCGGTGAGATCGAACTGGCCTTCGTTCCGGTGGAGGACTACCGCGCGCCGCAGTGGCCCGACAGCGAGCATCCGAAGCAGTTCCACCTCGACTTCGAGGTCGACGACATCGAGGCCGAACAGCGTCGCGTCGTGGGCCTCGGCGCGACCCTGCTCCGGGACCACATCGGCGAAGACGGCTACGGCTTCCGTGTTTACGCCGACCCAGTCGGCCACCCCTTCTGCCTGTGCCACAACAAGGGCGTCATCTGGAGCGACCAGGCCCCCATCTGGCCCAACCGCGACTAGTAGCCGATCTCGCCCGGCTCAGGTCAGCCAGGAGGCGTAGAAGATTCCTAGGCCGGCTGCTACGGAGATGCCGGCGACGATCCAGAAGCGGATGACTACGGTGACCTCGTCCCAGCCGGCGTGTTCGAAGTGGTGGTGGATGGGGGTGATGCGGAAGAGGCGGCGGCCCGTGCCGGTGAGGCGTCTGGTCAGTTTGAAGCCGGTCATCTGGACCAGGACGGACAGGGTCTCGAGGACGAACAGGCCGGCGATGACGGCCATCAGGAGTTCGGTGCGGGACATGATCGCGAGACCGGCCAAGGCGCCGCCGATCGCGAGGGAGCCGACGTCGCCCATGATGATCCGTGCGGGTTTGGCGTTCCACCAGAGGAAGCCGACGCAGGCCGCGGCGATGGCGGCGGAGAACACCGCGAGGTCGAGAGGGTCGCGCACCTGGTAGCACTGCGACTCCACGACGTTCGCGCGCCCGGAGTCGCACAGCTGGTTGTTCTGCCAGATGTTCACGATGGTGTACGCGCCGAAGATCAGCGCCGACGAGCCGGCGAGCAGCCCGTCGGCGCCGTCGGTGAGGTTGGCGCCATTGGACGTCGCGGCGACGATGAACCAGATCAGCAGCAGTACGACGACCAGCGGCAGCTTGATCCATATGTCATGAGTGGTGGAGAGGTACTGCGATGCGGGCCGGACGCCGCGCTCGTCGGCGAAGAACTGCGTGGCCAGGATCCCGAAAGCGAGCGCGATCAGCGTCTGACCAGCCATCTTGGCCCGGCCGCTCAGCCCCCGGTTGTCCTGCGTGTAGACCTTGATGAAGTCGTCGAGGAACCCGATCACCCCGCAGCCGAGGAACAGCGCCATCAGGAGCCAAGCGCTGGCACTCGGCCACCCGCGGGTCAAGAGCGTCGCCACCAAGTACGCCGCGGTGGCACTCAGCAGGATCACGAGACCGCCCATGGTCGGCGTACCCCGTTTGACCTGATGCGTCGTCGGGCCGTCGCGCCGGATCGGCTGGCCGAAGCCGCGCCGGGAGAACCATCTGACCGCGAACCGGGTCCCCAGCAGCGAGCACAGCACCGCCAGCGTGCCGCTCAGCAGTATTGCCCGCACAACTTCAGCCCCTCTCGACCAGTCGAACGGTCGATCCCTTCGAGGCACGAGGGAGTCGGTAGGTCGGTCCAACCTAGCCAACGGACAGCTCCCAAACCGGCCCCCGAAACGGCGCGGCGTTAGGTGAGAGCCCAGCCTCCGGCTAGCAGGGGCGTAAGAAGGGGGCGCCGCAGCAGCGGCGCCCCCGGTTGTTACTGGTGAAAGGTCACTCGCCCACGAGCTGGTTCCAGTGGCCGGTGACCGAGAAGATGCCGGTGCCCGGGATGGTGCCGCCTGGGACCCGGCCGTAGGACGTGACTGCGGTCTTCGAGCCGTTGAACTTGCTCATCGCGTACTGGTACGCCGAGTCGGTCTCGTTGTCGAAACCGGTCACCAGCGTGCCGGCACCGCACTCCCGGGCGGCCAGCGACTCGTACGCCGCGAAGCCCGAGCTCCGGACCAGCTTCAGGATCGGCTTGGTCGAGGCCGCGGCCGGGATCCGGACCGTCCAGAGCGCGCCCGCCTTCGTGGTCATCAGGAGCGTGTCGTACGTCGGGGTCTCGGAGATCACGGTCATCGCCTTGAAGCCGCTGAATCCCGGGAAGTGGCCGAGCGCCCGGAAGGTGGCACCCGACGCCGCGTAGCGGTACAGGCTGCCGTTGGTGCTCAGCCCGTACAGGTACGAGCGGTTCGGCGCGGTGATCGCGTAGTTCGACGTCACGAGCTGGGTGAAGCTGGTCCAGCCGGAGCCGATCCGTGCGTACGTCGGCCGCGCGTTGTCGGTGTCGAAGTACGTGACACCGCGGTACAGCGTGCCGTTCTGCACGAACAGGCCGTGGTAGTAGAAGTGCGCGTCCGTCTGCACGCCGTACCAGGTCGTGTTGAGACGGGTGCCGACGAACGGGAACTCGGCGTAGAACTCACCCCGCGGCGGTTTGCCCGGCGTGACCAGGACGTCGCTGATCCCGGGTTTCGGGGTGTTGAAGCCCACGTCCTGCACGCAGCCCCCGGAGGCGAGCTTGGTGTTCGGCGTGGTCTTCAGGTTGCCCTTGGCCGGGTTGGCGATCGCGGGCGTCGGGTTGGACCCGACGGCGGCGGTGGCGGGGCCGGCGGCGGCGGTGGCGGCGAGCATGCCGACCCCGGCCAGGGCGAGCGCGAAGCGCTGCAGTTTCATACTGAGAGTCCCCCTCAGGACATGAGCGACCTCGATGAGCTCGAGATCGTGCGCGAGCATAACGCGCGCCGGGGACAGAACGCGCCGCAATTGCACCTTGTTGCAAACGCAGGGCGTTCTGCTGCCGTGAACCGGCAAAGTGGGTTCCGTCACCGGTAGCGCCACGGCGTGTGCTCACCCCACTGGGGGGATGTTCGGTCGGAGCCGAGGTGCTGATGATGGCAGGTCAGCAGGTGGGGCGCGGCAAAGGAGTCGTCGTGAGTGAGACGGAACGGTCGTACGAGAAGAGCGCCGAGTTGTTCGGCAGCAGTTTCGTGGTCCGGGAGGTGCCGACGCGTGAGTTTCCTTCGTCGGGCCTGACCGCTGTCGACGCGATGCGGCTGGTGGGCGAGGACCTGGCGCTGGAGGGGCTGCCGGTGCGGAACCTCGCCACGTTCGTGACGACCTGGATGGAGCCGGAGGCGCAGCGGCTGATCGCGGTCAACCTGCACCGGAACTTCATCGATCACGCTGAGTACCCGCGGACGGCCGAGCTCGAGCAGCGCTGCATCCGGATGCTGGCCGATCTCTTCCACGCACCCGGCGAGACGACAGGCGCGCGGACGCAGGGTTCGTCCGAGGCGATCATGCTCGGCGCGCTGTCGCTCAAGTGGAACTGGCGCCAGCGCCGCCGCGACGCGGGACTGCCGACCGACAACCCGAACCTCGTCTTCGGTGGCGACGTCCACGTGGTCTGGGAGAAGTTCTGCCGGTACTTCGACGTCGAACCGCGGATCGTCCCGCTCCAGCCCGGCAAGTACACGATCGGCCCCGAGGACGTCGAGCCGCACATCGACGAGAACACGATCGGCGTCGCGGCCGTCCTCGGTACGACGTTCACCGGCCACAAGGACGACATCGGCGGCATCAACGACCTGCTCGTGCGCATCAAGAAGGAGCGGAAACTCGACGTACCGCTGCACGTGGACGGCGCCAGCGGCGCGTTCGTCTGGCCGTTCCTGTATCCGCACTCCGAGTGGGACTTCCGACTCGAGCAGGTGCGGTCGATCAACGCGTCCGGTCACAAGTTCGGCCTGGTGTACCCGGGCATCGGCTGGCTGATCTTCCGGACCAAGGACGACCTCAACCCCGACCTGGTGTTCAAGGAGAACTACCTCGGCAAGACCGACTCGACGTTCACCCTGAACTTCTCGACCGGATCGGCGATGGTGGTCGCGCAGTACTACAACTTCGTCCGCTACGGCCACCCCGGCTACACCTACATCATGCAGAACATGCAGCGGAACGCCGAGGTGCTCGCCGACAAACTCGAGAAGATGGGCGACTTCCGCGTGATCGGGCGCGAGCACGAGCAGCTTCCGCTGGTCGCGTTCAAGCTGACCGAGGGACATGCGTACGACGAGTTCGACGTCGCCTGGCAGTTGTCCGCCGAACGCGGCTGGATGGTCCCGGCGTACACGATGCCGCCGAACGCGCAGGACGTGACGATCATGCGGGCGCTGGTCAAGCAGACACTGAGCCGCGAGCATGTCGACACCCTGGCGCGGGACATCGAAGAGGCGTGCCGCACGCTCGAAAAGACGGGCGGGGCGCACGAGTCGGAGCGCAAGAAGATGGTGGTCGGCTCCGGCCACTGACCAGGCAGATCGCGACCAGGCAGATCGTGACGAGGTCGACCGTGACCAAGCTGCCGGTCGACGTGCCGCCGGACGCGACCGACTTGGTGGTCGAAGGCCCGCGCCCGTTCGTCACCCGCGTGCAGTACCGGCGTGCCGACGGCCGCGTGGTGCAGTGGGAGGCACGAGCACGCCGGAAGGCAGCCGGTGCGCACGGATTCGGTACGACGTGGTGGGCGGGACTGTTGTTCGCCATCGGATCGACGTGTTTCGTCGTGGGACCGATCCCGGCGTACGCGAAGGCCGTGGGCGGGCACCTCGACGCGCTCACGTACTTCGTCGGCTCGCTGTTCTTCACGTCTGGCGCGTACCTGTCCTACCTGCAGGTGGTGCGGCAGACCGGCCATCGCTGGTTCGCATGGGCGCCGCGCAGTCCGGGGTTCTGGGCGTGTGCGATCCAGCTGGTCGGCACGCTCTACTTCAACGTGACCACGTTCGCCGGGCTGTTCGACGTACCGTCCGATCTGGAGAACCGGATCGTCTGGCGGCCGGACGCGATCGGCTCGGTGTGCTTCCTGGTGTCGTCGGCGATCGCGTTCGCTGAGGCTGGGCACCGCTGGTGGTCGTGGCGGCCCGGCCAACGCGACTGGCACATCACCGCACTCAACTTGTGGGGCTCGGTCTTCTTCGGCCTGTCCGCGATCGGCGCCCATGTCACCTCCGCCGGCGAACTGTCCAACGTCCAACTCGCCAACGGCGGCACCTTCCTCGGCGCCGTCTGCTTCCTCGTCGCCTCCCTCCTGATGATCCCCGAGGGCCGCACCGCGGCGGCGCGCGGATGAGGGTGAGGCGGCCGTCTGGTGTGGCTGGGACGACCGCCGTTGCTACGCACCGTGCCACGATGGACAGATGGAGGAAGCTCGCGACCTGCTGGAGGCGCAACGCCGGCAAGCGCTGGCACGGCTGGCGAGCCTGACGGGCGACTTTCACGAGGTGGTCGCCGCCTCACGAGACTCCAACGCCGACGACGAACACGACCCCGAGGGCGCCACGATCGCCTTCGAGAGATCCCAGGTCACGTCGCTCGTGCAACAGGTCCGGAAGCAACTGGCGGAGATCGAGGCAGCCTTCGACCGACTGTCAGCCGGCACCTACGGCCTGTGCGAACACTGCGCCCAACCCGTCCCCCCGGCCCGCCTACAAGCCAGACCCGCAGCCCGCACCTGCGTCACCTGCGCCCAACTCAAGACCACATGAACTGAACCTCGAGAGCAACCTCAAGCTTCGCGTCCCCAGGCGTGATGTGGATTTCAGACTCGAACCCCGAGCCCGCTGATTGCCAGCTGAGACTGATTACCGTTTGCCGATGATGCGCGAAAAGGTCTTACTGACAAGGGATTCGGTGGTGATCTCATGCGCATCGGTTCTCATCGTTCACCATCCTCTCGCAAGCGTCGGGTTAGTGCGCGCTGGGGATCGCGAGGCGGCCGTCGTGGACTTCGGTGAGTTGGTCGGCGGCGGTGAGGTGGGTGCGGTCGTGGGTGACGAGGACGGTTGCGGTGGAGTGTTCGTGGGTGAGGCGGGTGATGAGGTCGAGGACTGCGCCGCCACGTTCGTGGTCGAGGGCGCTGGTGGGTTCGTCGACAAGGAGCAGAGTGGGGTCGTTCATGAGGGCGCGGGCGATGTTGATGCGCTGGCGTTGGCCGCCGGACAGTTGGTGCGGCCGCCGGTCGGCCTGGCCGGCGAGGCCGACGGCGTCCAGCAGTTCGACGGCTTTGGTTGCGGCTGTGCGTGGTTTGCGGCCGTCGATGTCGGCCATGACCTGGAGCTGTTCGGAGGCGGTGAGGGACGGCAGCAGGTTCGGTTGCTGGAACACGATGCCGATCTTGCGGCGGCGGAGTTCCGCTAGTTCGGCGCGGGCGAGGCCGGTGGTCGTGGTGCCGTCGATGGTCACGGTGCCGGCGTCGGGCGCGATGAGGGTGGCGGCGACCGCGAGAAGGCTGGATTTGCCGGATCCGGAGGGACCGATGACGGCCGTGAGGGTGCCCGGGGGTACGTCGAGGTTGACGCGGTCGAGTGCTGTCAGGCGGGTGTCACCGTCCGGGTAGGTCAGAGTGACGTCGGACAGGCGCAAGCTCATCGGGTGCTCCCCAAGGCGGTCAGTGGGTCGACAGAGGTGATGCGACGGACGGACAGGGCGGCGCCGAGCGTGCCGAGGACGATCATCACGGCGGCCGGGACAACGACGACGGCGGGTGTGAGGACGAACGGTACGGCCAAGCCGCGGATGAGGGCGCCGAGCGCTGCGGCGAGAGCGGTGCCGATCACTGTGCCGCCGGCCAGTAGGACGAGGGCCTGGCCGAGCGCGTCCCTCAGCAGGCCGGCCGTGGACGCGCCAAGTGCCTTGAGGACGGCGATGTCGCCGCTGCGCTGGATGGTCCACACGGTGAAGAACGCGCCGATTACCAGGGCGGAGATGGCGAACAGGAGCCCGCGCATGAGCTGCAGCGAGCCGTTCTCGGAACGGTACGAGCCGATCGCCGACAGCGACGCGGCTTTGGTCACCGTTTGGGTGCCGGCGGCCTCGTCGGCGGCACGAAGGTCTGCTGCGGAGGTCGTGTTCAAGGCGATGACGGTGGCTGTAGGCCCATCTGGGCCGCCAGTTGGCGGCGCGATCTGTTGCCAGGTGTGCAGGCTGATCCAGATCACCGGTGCGTGGCTGAACGAGGCGTCGCCGTTGACGGCCCGGACGATCAGCTCGCGGCCGGCGAGTGTGACTGTGGCGCCCGCGGTGACGCCGAGGTCGTCCGCGGCTGCCGCCGACAGCACGGCTGTACGATCGTCGATCGTGCCTGGGGCGAGGCTCGAGCCGGGCCGTACGCCGAACACGGACACGCCGGCGCTCTTGGCTCCGGCAGTCGCCTTGGTCAAGGTGATGCCGAGCGGCTCGGCGCTGCGAACTGCCGGCGTCTTGGCCCACTGCTGCCACTGCGTCTCGGTGACCGTCGAGTTCGAGTACGACGGCCCCTGGCCGTCGGTCGGTCTGTCGAAGGCGATCTTGCTGACGGGGAGTCCCGTGATCGCGGACACGTTCTGCCGGCCGAGGCCGGCGGTCAGGCCGGACAGCAGTCCGACGAGCAGGGTGATCAGGACGATGACGGTCCCCATCAGGGCGAAGCGCCCTTTGGCGAATCTCAGGTCTCTCCAGGCGACGAACACGGCGGACAGCCCTTCGCTTTCATGACGTGGAAGTGGGATACCTCCAGGGTGTCGGCCGCACTGTCGCGGGACATCTGGCACGGGGCGACACTTCGCGTGCCGAAAGACTGCCGACCGGTTCCTACTTTCGATAGACCTCCGGCCGCTGGTTTGCGCTTAGCCTGGGAGCACTGTGAGATCTGTTGTCCTGACCCCGACGGCGCGAGGGCTGGCGTGGTGTCTGCACCTGCTGGTCGTCGCCCTGCTGGCACTGACGGCTGTCCGAGCCGTGGCCGACGGGCGTCCCAACGCGGGACTGGTCGTGGTCGTGGCCGCGATCTGCGCGGTGGTCTACGGAGTCGGTCCGGCGCTGCCCGGCGTACGGCGTTCGCAGCGCCATGCTCTCGTGTGGCTCGGAGTCCTCGGTGCGGCGTGGATCGTCCTTCTGGTGGTGTCCGCCGACGGCGTGTGGCTGGCGTTTCCGCTGTACTTCTTGGAATTGCACTTGGCGCCTCGGCGTACCGGTTTGGTTGCCGTCGCCGCGACTACGGTTGCGGCGATCGTCGCGTTCGCCGTTCATCAGGGCTCGTTCAGCGTCGCGATCGCCATCGGACCGGTCCTTGGCGCTGCCGTGGCGGTGGCCGTGGTGTGGGGCTACCAGGCGCTGTACCGCGAGAGCGAGAAACGCCGGCTCCTGATCGAAGAACTGACCGCGACGCGCAGCGACCTGGCGAGCGCGCAACACGCCGCCGGGGTGGCGGCAGAACGTGAGCGTCTGGCGCGGGAGATCCACGACACCCTCGCCCAGGGGCTGTCCAGCATCCAGTTGCTGCTTCGCGCCGCCGGACGATCCCTGCCGGACAACCCGCAGAGCACCGCCGAGTACGTCGAGCAAGCCCGGCAGACCGCGGCGGACAACCTGGCCGAGGCACGGCGGCTCGTCGCAGCTCTCACACCACCCTCCCTGGACGGCGTCACCTTGACCGGCGCGTTGGAACGGTTGTGTGCCACGGCAAGCGCCCGGGACGGGATCGCCGCACGATTCCAGCTCGACGGCGCCCCGGTTCCGTTGCCGACGGCAAGAGAGGTCGCGCTGCTGCGGGTCGCCCAGTCCGCACTCGCGAACGTCGTCCAGCATGCTGAGGCCACGGTCGCCGACGTCACTCTCGGCTACTCCGGGGATCATGTCTTCGTGAGAATCACCGACGACGGACGCGGCTTCGACCCGGACAAGCTGCCCGATCGGACCGTGGACGGCGGCGGATTCGGGCTCACCGCGATGCAGTCGCGCCTGCAGGAGCTCGGCGGGACGCTGACGATCAGGTCGGGTCTCGGTCAGGGCACAAGCGTCCTTGCCGATCTGGGGATCGACCGTAGCGCCGAGGCCCGTCCGTGACCGGCACGCCCATCCGGGTGCTCCTGGCCGACGATCACCCCGTCGTCCGGGCCGGACTGCGCGCCGTACTGGCGATGGAACCCGGCATCGAGGTAGTCGCCGAGGCAGCGACCGCCGAAGAGGCCGTCACCCGGGCCGGCCGCGGCGACGTCGACGTCGTGCTGATGGACATCCAGTTCGGCAAAGGCATGAACGGCGCGGAGGCCACCGCCGCCATCACCGGCCCTGCCGACGCGCCGCGGGTGCTGATCGTGACCACGTATGACACCGACTCCGACATCCTGCCTGCCATCGAGGCCGGTGCGACCGGCTATGTGCTGAAGGACGCCCCGCCGGAGGACCTGGCTGCCGCCGTGCGTACCGCCGCCGAAGGCCGCACCGCGCTGGCGCCGACGGTCGCGGACCGTTTGATGACCCGGCTGCGGACACCCGCTACGACCCTGACCCGTCGTGAGACGGAAGTTCTCGCTCTCGTGTCACAGGGACTGTCGAACCAGGCCATCGCCGAGCGTCTGCACCTGACAGAGGGCACCGTGAAGTCCCACCTTGCTCGCGTTTACGCCAAGCTCGGAGTCGACTCCCGCACAGCCGCCGTCGCGACCGCCACGGCCCTCGGCCTCATCCGGCGCTAGTCATCGATCGGATTGATCGGTCGCCAGCGCGTGTGTGGATGTGAAGTATCTTGGGACCGGTGTGTCAGCGGGAGATTGGGGACGTGATGCCGGGCCGGTCCGAGCAGTTGTCTGCGGAGCAGCATGGCGCTGCCGAGGGTGGCTACCGCCCGGGGTACGAGATCGCGGCGGAGCGGATCCTGGAGTACATCGTCCGGGCGCGCCTGGAGCCTGGTGACCGATTGCCGACCGAGAAGGATCTGGCGGAGGCGGTCGGGATGTCCCGGACGATCGTCCGGGAGGCCGTGAAGATCCTGTCCGCGCTCGGGCGGATCTCGGTGCAGATGGGGCGGGGAATCTACGTGGCCCAGCCCGAGGGTGCGCTCTGGCGGGAGTCGTTGTCGCATTTCCTGCCGACCGACCTCGGTCAGGTCGAGGAGATCTTCGAGTTCCGCCGGTTCGTGGAGACCAAGACGACGGAACTGGCTGCGCGGCGTGCGACTCCGGCGCAGGTGAAGGCGTTGCGCGAGGCGGCACAGTTGACGGTGGATGCCGCAGCGGCGGGGGACCTGGAGGCGTTCAACCGGGCCGACGAGAAGTTCCACGGCGCCATCGGGGACGCCTCAGCGAACATGTTCCTGTCGGCGAGTGTCGACTCCGTCCAGCGGCTGCAGCGGCAGATCAGCGTGATCGGGCTCGCGGGGATGGCAGGTGGCTCGACCGTGGTGGCGGCGGACCAGCACGCGGCGATCGCCGCGGCGATCGGGTCGGGAGACGAGCAGCGGGCGGTGTCGCTGATGATCGAGCACGTCGACACGACGCTGGCGCAGTTCAAGGAGGAGATCCACACCCGCATGTTCTCCGCCGACAGCGCCAAGTGAAATGTCCGGGGGGGGGGGGGGGGGGCGCCCCCCGCCCCCCCCCCCCACACCAAAAAACAATGTGTTTGTCGCCGGCCAGGGCGGGGCCGCCCCGCCGCGGGGGGCGCGCGCGCACGCG
>NZ_JBSHBJ010000003.1:420720-476928 GCF_053611945.1 Kribbella sp. NPDC054772
GCGGGGGGCGCTTTCCCGGGCCCACACCCCCCCCCGCTTGCCCCCCCCCCACCGCCCCTGGTGACTGGGGGGGGGGGGGGGCCCCCCCCCCCCCCCCCCCCCCGACGCAAACCTACTTACCGTTGATGGACGCCTCGAGCAGGTCGATCGCCGTACCGTTCGCGGCTCCGTCGAACGTCAGCCGGACATACTTGCCCCGCACGTTCAACGGGTACTGGTTGTAGACACCGAAGTAGGCCTTGCCGGTCGGCCCGTTGACGGTGCTGACGTCGTTCCAGGTCACGCCGTCGACGCTGGTCTGGATCGTCATCGTTTTCGGCGTGTTCAGGTATCGCTGATCCTGCGTGTTGAAGGTCAGTTGGAGATTCGACAGCTCGGACGTCGCCGGTAGTTCGAACTGGATCCAGGTGGGTGTGCCGGTCGGAGCGGACCATTTGAGGCTGTCGAAATGCGTCGCATCGATGGTCTTTCCGTCGATCAGCGTGTCCACACCGGTCTGGTCGGTGCCTGCAGTGATCTGTGCCGTCTTCGCGAGGTTTCGGTACGGCTGCAGGTCGAGGAAGACCCGGTTGGTGGTGACGGTCTTGCCATTGAGCGTGACCTCTGCCCACACGACTCCTCTGGTGAGGCTGTCGACCGGAGGTGTGACGATCTTGTTCTTCGTGAACGTGAAGCCGCCTTCCTTGATCGCGACGGGTGTGTAGTTGTTGCCGCCGGCAAGATCGACGATCCCACCGCGCCAGGTGATCCGAGCAGCGTCGAGCCCGATCGCGCCGCCCTTCGCGGAACGGCCCTCGAGCTGGTACGAGAGCCCGCCGTTCAGGCCGAACTCGCCGTACGCCTCCTTGCCGCCGACCAGCAGGGACGCGCCGATCATGTCCTCGCCGACCGAGGCCACGCCGTCCTTGACCGACACCTTCAAGGTGTCCGACTTGGTGACGCCCTCGTGAGTACCTGTGACCGTGATCGTGGTGGTGCCGTTCGAGACACCGGTCACGACTCCGGAGGGCTCCACCTTCGCGATGCCGGGAGCCGCACTCGTGTAGCGGACCGCTGAGAGGTTGGCCTTCAGGGCCGGGTACGTCATGTAACCCTTGGGGAGGATCCGCAGGACCCGTGGTGAGAGTCGTTCGCCGGTGGCGACGACGTTCGTGAGCTTGTACGTCCGCGCCGGGTTGTCGGTGACGATCTTGACGATCGTGTCGATCGGGTCCTCCTGGACTCCGGCGAGGTTGATCGTCAGGCTGTCGCCGGTCTGGCTGAACGAGGTGACCGGGATATTCCGGTTGAGCCAGATCACCGACGTCACCCGGTCCTTGACCGGGCTGATGGTGAGTGTCCGGCCGGGGATCGCGTCGAAGCCCACCTTGTTGTCCGGTCCCTTGAGGACATGGAGGTAGATGTCGTTGTCGCGCGCGGTCGCGTATCCCCACCGTGGCCCGGTCGTGCTGTTCGGGAAGGCGAACTTGTCGTAGTTGCCGCGACCGTCGTCCGGATAGCCGTAGCCCGCCAGGAAGTACGGCGTCGTACCGGTGGTGGCTTCGTGCCGCTCCGGGAGGCCGGCAGGCGCGAACCAATCGGCCAGGTTCTCCCGGACGTCGATGAACTCCTGCACGCCCTTCGGGTATCTGGTGGCGATCTCGGTGGGGGAGTCCCAGTTGGGGCCGCGACTGTCGATCACGGTCTGGTCGTTGTTGTCGACGTACCCGCGCCCCGCGTTCATGATCATCTCTTGGGCGACCTGCCGGAAGTCGTCGCGCTGGCCGTAGTACGGCGACACTTGATTCTTCGTGCGAATCATCTTCCACGGCTCCATCGGGGTCCGCTTCACCAGGTGATTCGGGGCGGCGTTGGAGTAGATGCCGGACGCCTCACCGGTACGCAGGTCGGGGTCGCCGTACTCCTCGCCCCAGGCGTTCGAGTCGATGACGATGTCGTTGCTGTGGTCGCGGACGGCGCTGTACATGACGTCGTAGTTCGCGTTGGGCATCGCCTGCGGACCGTCGAAGTACAGGTATGCCGGGTCGTAGCGACCGATCAAGTCTTCGACGTTCTGCACGAACACATCGGTCGAGTAGTGCTGCAGGCCGCCGCCCTCGGTCGCGTAGTACAACCCGAACTTCATCCCGTACCGCTTCACAGCTTGCTCGTACTGCTTCAAGCCGTCGACCACCTGACCGTTGGCGTCCTTGGGCAGGTAGAGCTGCCTGATGTGCTTCGGGTCGGCGAACTTCGACGGCCAGAAGTAGTTCTGTTGCAGTGCCTCGACCGAAACCAGGGAGTGTCCTTCGCGTTTCGCTCTCGCGGCCCAGAGATCGACCGAGTAGTTGGGGTCGACGAAGTAGTTGTACGTCGGCGTGGCGTGCGTCAGGGCGCTGACCCGGCCCTGCTCGAACCACTTGTTCGGGCGTTCCTGCACCGCGGTGGTGAACGTCTTCGTCGCCGTCGCGCCGGCGCTGTCGGTGACCTGGACGGTGAAGTCGTAGTCGCCCGTCGGCGCGGTACCGCTGATGATGCCCTTCGTGCTGTTGAGGTCGGCCTTTCCGTTGACGAGGCCGTCCGCGATCGTGCCGTCAGGGTTGAGTTCCAGTCCGTCCGGCAGCTGGCCGTCGACGATCTTCCAGCTGTAACCCGGGGCGCCCCCGCCGGCCATGAACTGGAACGCCGACGCTGCGACCCCGTGGTTCGCCGTCGACGTGGACTTGTTCCACACGTACGGCCATTCCCGGTAACCGGTCGGCATGTTGTTCCGTGGGAACGGGATCTTGAGTGGGTCGCCGGTCGACAGGCTGCCCGAGACGATCTGGAGCGTGGATGCCGGCCCGGCGACCGAGCTCGTCAGTCCGCCGACCGCGTTGCCGTTCTGATCGGCGACCCTTCCGTAGAACCCGAGGTAGGCGACGTTCTGATCCTTGGCGATCGGCACGCCGTTCGCGTTCACGTCTTCGGTGTAGGTGTGCTTGATCTGGAGCAGCAGCTTGTTCCAGCCTTGTTGCAGGTGGACCGCTTGTTTGGTGAGGTCCTTCTGTACTTCGACCGGGGTGCTCGGCGGCGTCATGCAGCGGTCGTTCACGTAGACCCGATACGACCCGCTGGCGCCGACGTCGAAGTACGCGTCCTCGGCCGCCGGGCTGTAGACGTAGGTACTCGCGTAGACGTACTTGTTCCGGGTGTCGACGCCCTTCTTGACCGCGTAGTACCCGTACAGGTCCTGGTAGTCGTCGTAGTTGCGGTTGTAGAGCCGATCGTCGAAGTACTCCCAGTTGTGGTGCTCACTCCGGGCGCCGAAGGCCGCGCCCAACTGAGGCGTGATCGGCGTCTTCCCGTCGACCGGCACCGGCCGGTTGTAGACCTCGACCTCGGAGATCCCGGTGATCGACGGGTACGGCGTACGTCCCTTGTCGATCTCGATCTTCATCCCGACCACGTCCGTGAGCCCGGGATCGGCGGAGTACATCGTCGGCGATGACGGGCTGGACGAGGTGCTGTTCAGCCGACCCGATTCGATGGAGCTTCCATCCGCGAGGGTGAACGTGAGTTGGTACCAGTTGTTCACGTGCCGGCCGTCGCCCCACTGCGCGATGCGTACTTCGTTCAGCGAGATCGGGGTGTTCCAACTGAAGTTCACCCACGGACTCGAGTCGTTCTCCGTCACCCACTGCTTGCTGGTGCTTCCGTCGACCAGATTGGACACGGGGTTCACTGTCAGCGTTGACGAAGACGCCGTGATCGACGATGCACGCTGGGCGTAGTTGACCTGCTCCGGGACCTCGCACTCGTACACCTTGTCGGCCACCGGCGCGTCGAACGGACCCGACACCAGCCACGAGTTGATGAACGGAGCGCCGCCGGTCGCCTGCTGCGCATACGCCGTCAATTTGGGCGGTACGACGAGGAATGAGGCGGCGAGTATCGCCGCGAGGGCTGCCAGCGCGGTGGTTCTTCTACGTCTCACTATCGATCTCCTAGACAGAATAGATCTGATTCTTTGTGAGGTGATTGGGGTCCCGGTCTAGCGATGGACTTCTTGATCAGCCGTCGCATCGTCGCTGCAGTAGGCGTTCGAAGTGGACTGAGTATGTCCACGGCGATGCGTTGCGTCAACCCTATGGATCTGCTCTAATGACCGAGCGCTGACCAAATAGATCAGAAGCATCCAGCGTGGCGGGTACCGCTCTTCCCGATCTGAAGGACGACATGCGAATCACAGACGTGACCCTGGACCTGGTCGACCTGCCGGCGCAGCCGCCGTTCCGGTGGCGTGCCGGGCTGCCGGGATCGGAGGGACCGGTCGTCGGCGGCATCCTGCGGATCCACACCGACGAGGGACTGACGGGCGAGGCGCGGACTCGCCGCGGGCGCATCGTCGCCGACCTCGTCGAGCGCCGGATCCGGGCGGACCTGATCGGCGGCGACCCCCTCTGGCGGGAGCTGTTGTGGCATCGCCTGTGGGAGCTGGACCGGATCGAGGAGCTTCCGATCTACGCGCTCGGCCTGGTCGATATCGCGTTGTGGGACCTCGCCGGAAAGGCGGCAGGCCTCCCGGTTCACCAGCTCCTCGGTACCTTCCGGGACGCGATCCCGGCATACGCGAGCACGGTGACGTTCGGGTCGGTGGAGGAGTATCTCGACATCGCCGACCAGTGCCTCGAGGCCGGGTACAAGGCGATCAAGCTGCATGCCTGGGGCGACGCGCGCGCCGACGCGGACCTGTGCCACAAACTGCGCGCCCATGTCGGCGACGACGTCCCGCTGATGTACGACGGCTCCGCAGGCTTCGATCTCACTGACGCCGTGTACGTCGGAAGGGCCCTGTCCGAGGTCGGATATACCTGGTACGAGGAGCCGATGCGTGAGTTCGGCGTCACCGCGTATCGCCGCCTCGCCGAGCGCGTCGACGTACCGCTGCTGGTCGCCGAGACCTCCGACGGCGCGCACATGAACGTCGCGGACTTCATCACCGCCGGTACGGCGGGCTACGTCCGGACCAGCGCACAGTACAAGGGCGGCATTACCGGCGCGATGCGGATCGCGCACCTCGCCGACAGCTTCCAGCTCCGCGCCGAGGTGCACGGATCCGACATCGTCAACGCCCACCTCTGCATGGCCATTCCGAACACCTCGTACTACGAGTCCCTCGTCCACACCAACCCGATCGTTCGCGAACCGGCCGTCGGACCGGACGGCCTGGTGCGCGCTCCTACAGAGCCCGGTATCGGCTACCAGAGGGAGGACCGATGGTGAGGGCTTCCACGGCTGGCCATCGACGGGGCCGGTCGCTGCCCGAGGCCGGTCCGCGTCGTCGAACCGGACGACGGCATCTGTATCGGCTCTGCACAACACCGTGGGGAACACGAACTTCCCGATGTGGTTCGACGACGACACCAGGTTCCGGTTCCTAGTCACGACCGATTCGAAGGTGGAGGCACCCATGAAGGGGTTACGGAGGATCCGGTACGGCGTACTCGCGGCCCTGACCGCGGTTGCGCTGGCGGCCGGTGCGAGCGTGCTCGCCCAACCGCAAGCACAGGCGGCGCAGACGGGAGGAACCGCGCCCTACCTGAACCAATGGGTGGTGTCCGGGCCCTACGCCGATTCGGACGCGATCGGCAAGGACACGTCCGGCTGGCAGTACTTCGACGACCGGATCTTCAACCGGAACTACGACGACTACAACGACCTGATGGGCTACTTCGACGTCAAGCAAGGGCAGTCGACGCTCGACAAGTGGGTGGCGGCCGCGACCTACGTCTACAGCCCCACCGCGCAGAGCGTGCAGTGGCAGGTCGGGGGATCTGGCCTCTACCGGCTGCTGGCCAACGATGCCGCGGTCGGGCAGCAGGCGCAGGTCGCGAGCCGGATCAGCAAGGACGGCACGAAGTACCCGATTCAGCTGAACCAGGGATGGAACAAGCTGGTCATCGAGATCCAGCACAAGAACCCCGGTAAGAACAAGAACTTCCTTGGCTTCTACACGCGGATCAGCGACGGCGGCGGCAACGTCGTAGCCGGCCTCACCTACTCCGTCACCGGGCCGAATACCGCGGACAACCGGCTCAGCATCGTGACCGAAGGCCTGGACGTCGACCGGAAGGCATTCGCCATGCGGAACGCGGATGTTCCGGCCAACGACTATCCGTCGAACACGCTGCCGTACGCGTACGACGAGAACCCGTATGTGGGCATGGTCGCCACGATCGACGGGAACCGGAACACATCGAGTATCGCCCCGCAAGCGGCGCCGTTCACCTTCCAAGCGGGCGGCGGAAGCCCTGGCTACACCTGGACCGTCGCGGACGGTCAGTTGCCGCCCGGTCTGACGCTGGCGTCGGACGGCCACATCGAGGGCACGGTTGCCAAGGGTGCCGATGGTGGCTCTCGCAAGGACTACACCTTCACGGTGAAGGCGACCGACGCGAACGGCGCCACGACGACGAAGCTGTACACCATCACCGTCAAGACGAACCCGGTCAACTGGTTCATCGACGGCAAGATGGCCGCGCTGTCCCACACGACCGGAACGATGCCGAACCTGTACGACCCGAACTTCAACTACGACGAGTGGGCGCAGACCGCCAAAGAGATGGGCATGACCATGCTCTCGACCGAGAGCCTGCAGAACACCATCTACTTCTGGCCCTCGCCGAACGCGAACCTGACCCCGGACAACTCCAACAAACTCTACAAGTACAACGCCCTGTACCAGTCCGCGGACGGCAGTTGGCACGTCAAAGACCGTGTCGAGCAGGCCAAGCAAGCCGCCGAGCGTTACGGCCTGAAGTTCGGCGTCTACGTTTCCTCACTGTACGAAGGCTCCCAGATCCTCGAGAGCGATATCCAGAACCTGGTGGCGCGGTACAACCCCTGGTACGTCTTCGCCGACGGCGGACCCGAGAGCTACTCGAACCCGGACGTCGCCTGGAGCTCCGCGCGGAACTACAACGACCGGGTGCTGGTCGACGCCAACCCGAACGCGCAGACCGGCGACCAGGACATCACACTGCACGAGCGCCCGTTCTGGAACAGCGAGCCGTACACCGACGGTGGCTGGATCACCGGAATCAAGCCGCAAGGCCGGAAGGTCGCCCACGAGGAGTGGAACGACCCGTACACGACCGCACTCGACGTCTGGACGCAGTACGCCAAGGGTAACGAACGCGACGACTGGGCCGAGGCGACCAAAGAACTGATCAACCAGTACGGCCACGGTTATGTGATGAACTACGACTCCTCCATCACCGTGAGCCGCGGCATGGACAACCTGAGCAGCAACCTGGACAACACCAACATCTTCTCGATGGTCCCGATCTCCTCGCAGCAACTCTCGGACATGCGCTCGTCGATTGTGAAGTGGATCGACAATGGGGGTGGGCCCGATCTGCGGGAGTCGCTGTACGGTACGACGCCGTACACCATGGACTACACACTGCAGCCCGGCTGGTACACCGACCCGCAGAAGGCGATCGCCCACGGCCAGGGTCCCGAGTGGGGTTACGCGATGTCCCGCGACCAGTACGTGTACATGCACATGGTGAGGAACCAGATCGGGGGCACTGCAAAGGTCGGCTTCACCGGGCAGACCACGATGAGCCACATCGGCCCGTTCGACTACCCGGTCCAGAAGGTCCAGTGGCTGAACCATGGCAGCTCGCTCCCGTTCACCACGGAGACGTCGAACGGCAGGTACTACGTCACGATCGACACCTCCGATGTAACGACCGATCCCATCGACACCATCATCAAGATCCAGACCGCCAGCCCGGTCCGGAAGTACAAGATGACGAGCGTCAAGCTCTTCAGCAGTCAGACCGAGCCGGACAGCCTCCAGTTGCGGGCTGAGAGCTACATGAACAACTACACCAACGTGTTCGCGCCTGCGAAGCTCAAGTACACGACCAGTAACCCGCGCGTGGCAACGGTCAGCGCGTCGACCGGCGTGGTCCGGGCTCATCGCGACGGTTCGACGGCCATCACCGTGACCGCGACGTACGACGACGGCGTCAACCGCCCGCAGGTGATGACGGACAGCTACCCGGTCGAGGTCCGGAACCGGGCGATCTCCGCGGCGCTTCCGCTGGTTGGCGTGAACCTGCTGACGGACGGCGCGCAGTTCTGGGGGCAGTTCGGCACCGACAGGGACATCCCGGTGGCGTTCAAGGGCTACACCCGCAAGGGGGGCGACGTCGACATCCTCGACGCGTCGAACGTCAAGTTCCACTACGCGACCGTGGACGGCCGTCGGGACAACTCCGCGGGCAAGATCACGGTCACGGAGATCCCGGCCGACCAGTCACCGTTCGTTGTTGCTGGCAAGGAGATGCGGTTCACCGGCAAGGTGTCGGCGCCGACGATGTACAGCTACTGGGCCGACGTCATCGTAGACGGGAAGACGTACACCTCGACGCGGAACTATCTCACGTTGCTCCCCGACGCCGACGTTGCCGCGGGCATCACGCCGAAGGTGACCGCCGACAGTGCGCACGCCAAGCTCTTGTCCGACGGGGTGATCAACGACCGGACTGGCGGGAACCTGGCCAAGTGGTCGGCGCCGGCGGGTGACGACAACGCGGCCATCACCTACGACCTCGGCAAGATGCAGGACCTGTCACGGGTGAACGTCTACTTCAACCACCACATGCCGAACGCGGACAACGTCACGTACTACAACGTGCCGAAGAAGGTGAAGATCGAGTACAGCGAGGACGGCGAGCACTGGACCGCCGGCAACGAGACGAACACCGTGTCCGGCGGCGGCCTGCCGACCGCCCGGAACACACTGGCCGTACCCGGAAGCGACACGACGCTTTACGGCTGGGAGCAGGACGGCCTTTACTACAACTACCCGGTCGATCCCACCAGGCCGAGCGTGCGTGCCCGCTATGTCCGGGTCTCGTTCCCCGGCGGCGGGCAAGGTGGCAGTCCGGTCGACGTACTGGATGTCCGGGTGTACTCACTGCGGGACCTGACCGCCCTCGGCAGCATCAAGCTTCAGCCTCAGGCCGGAACGGACGGCCGTACGGCGACGGTCGATGTCAAGGGCTCGTCCTTCCTAGGAGCACCTCTCGACCTGCGGGGCGCGGACCTGAGGGTCACCAGCGACAACCCTGCCGTCGTGGCTGTGGGCGCCGATCGGGTCCTGTCGTCCGGCACGGCCGGGAAGGCACGGGTCACTGTGGCGGCGGAGCTGGGCGGGTACCGGGCCGAGGACTACTTCTACGCAGCTGTGGATGCGTCGGGACGGATGTCCTTCCCGACGTTCCTGAAGCAGGTGAAGCTTGCGCTGAGCAACAGTTCGGTGAAGGTGAACGAGCCGACGATCGGCACGATCGGGGGAACGCTCAACACCGGCGAGAAGGCGAACCTGTCGCAGGCCAAGACCGAGTACGTCCTCAGCGACAGCCGGCTCCAAGCGGTGCCGGGCAGTAACACGATCGTGCTGAAGGATCCGATCGCCAGCGCGTTCCAGGCCACTGCGAAGGCGGTCGTGACTCTGGACGGCGTACCGGTCGAATCGAACCCGGTCGCACTCACCGCGCTCGGCGACAACATCGCGAGTACGGCAAGCGTCACCGTTTCCTCGGTCCGCGACCGGAGCGGCGTACCGGACGGCAACGATCAGGACGACCGTTACCTGGGGCCGAAGGCGACGGACGGCAGCAAGGCGACGTCCTGGGCAGCCAAGCAGACCGACCGCAGCCCGTGGATCAAGCTGCAGTTCCCGGCTCCGGTCACGATCGACCATGTGAACCTCGTAGACCGTGGCCACGAGGTCAACCAGATCGTGGCCGGCCTCCTGGAATGGGACGGCGGCAGCAAGCGGGTGACCGGCATCCAGTGGGACGGACAGCCGGACAACATCGTGAAGCTCGACGCTCCGGTGACGACCAGTTGGGTGAAGTTCACGATCGATCCCGACAACGTCTACTACAACCCGAGCGGAGCGGAATGCGGGCTGGCCGAGTTCGGTGTGTACACGGCGCCGAAGGCGAAGGCGATCGTGGACTTCAAGCCGGTTGCGGTCGATACCAAGCCCGGCGTGCTCCCGGTGCTGCCGGTACAGACCAACGCGGTCTACAGCGACGGCACTTCCACCCCGGTCGACGTGACCTGGGACCCGGTCGCCCCGGACCAGGTCGCGAAGCCAGGGTGGTTCACAGTGACCGGCACGGTCGCGGGAACGCCGGTCAAGCCGCTCGCCGTCATCAACGTCGTGGACCGCTGACGATCGCAAGGTAACACCGGGGATTGGGCGCGTGTACTGCCGGCCGCGGCAGTACACGCGCCTCGGCCCGCAGCGCGTCACGCTCAACTCCTGAGGTTCGGAGAGCTCGACCTGACGCCGACCTACCCCGATGCGGCGACTGCTCCCGCCACCGCAGACGCCTCTGTTGGCGTCCGCGGACGATCGAGCTACCCGGCCGACCCAAAGACCAGACGCTCATCGGACAGCTCTGCGAACCTCCTCGCGCGCCGAGCCTGCGCTGCGGATTCCAGCCGCACCGACGTCCGCCGATCACGTAAGCCGTGGCTGTGCGTCGCACCGATCGACAACTGGGTGGCCTTGTCGCGGCGGCCGTGGTCGACAAGGCCACCCGGCGACGCACCACCGGGGTGGATGATTGCTGCGACCAGCACCCGCCGGCGGCTGACCGGCGATCCGGCAGTCAACCTGGGTGGCCGGTCCTCGTGACGCAGCAGCCTGGCATCGGCAGCCTGAGGGCAGATGCCAGGCTCCGTCTACAGGCCGGCTGGGGGCGTCCGGTTGCGATCATTGCTCCCCCCGAATGCCCGGGGCGACAGGAGCTGGTCACGCGAGGGTAGGAGCCAGGGATACGACGCTGCCTGTGCGGCGGGCGTGCTCGGCGGCGAACACCACGCGGTGACTGGCCATGCTCTCGGCAATACTCGTGCTGAGACGATCGGGGGAGTCGTCGCGGAGCGCTGCGACGAACGTCTCGACCAGTTGCCGGTCGCCGCCGCCGTGACCCGCTGCGGCATCGAAGCCGAGTTCGTCGGTGTCGTACACGGTCGTCCGGAGCGTGCGGAAGTCATAGACGCTGATCGTCCGCCCGTCGCCGGTGATCTGTCCGGCAGTGCCGAACAGGCGGGTCCTGCGGTTGCTGCCTTCGGTGAAGGCCGCGAGGCTGAAGCTCGCGAGGCGCCCGTCGCTGAACTCGAGCTGCACAGTCTGGTGGTCGACCACGTCGTTGTCGCAGAGGTACGCGCACCGGCCCCACGGACCGGTCTCCAGAGCACGGTCGATGGCCTCCGGTGTTACCTCACCAGCCATGACCAGAGCGTTGTACTCCTCCGCGGAGCCGGGGTTGTTCAGGCCGCTGCGATAGAACCGCACCGCGGAGTACGCGCACGAGGACTCCACCGCACAGGTCACGCAGCGCTCGGACGCACCGGACGGCTGCGATTCGGGGCGGAAGTACCCAAGCGAGCCGAAGGACGTGACCCGTTGCACCGGACGTCCCATGATGTACAGCAGCCAGTCGATGTCGTGGCACGACTTCGCGAGCAGCAGGCTGTGGCTGGTGGCGGAACTCGCCCAGTTCCCGCGGACGAACGAGTGCGCGAAGTGGAGGTGGCCGATCGGCTCGAGGTGCTCGATCTGCATGACCTCGCCGATGGCGCCGGCATCGAGGAGCCTGCGCAACTGCTTCGTGTACGCCGTGTACCGCAGGACATGGCACACGGTGATGCTGACGCCGTTCGCCTTCGCTGCGTTCTCGATGTCGTCGCAGTCCTCCGGACTGGTCGCGATCGGCTTCTCCAGGAGGATGTGGTAGCCCGCCTCGGCGAAGGCTACGCTCGCGTCGCGGTGATGCTCGTCGGGCAGCGCCACGATGACCGCATCGGCGAGCCGCGGTAGCGCGGCGAGGTCGCGCCAGTCGTCGAACGTCTGCGCGTCCGGGAAGCGGCCGGCGAAGCGGTCGAGCGTCGTCGGGTTCCGGTCGGCGACCGCGACGACCTCGACGCCCGGAAGCCCGGCGGCCTCCGTCGCGTACGCATGCCCGCGCATTCCGGCGCCGACCACGGCCAGCCGAATGTCCCGCGTGCTGCCGGCAACGGTGTCATCCCTTTGCTGCACCACTGAGCAGACCTTTCACGAAGTACTTCTGCAAGAAGACGAACAGGATGACGATCGGGATCGTCGCGAGCACCATGTAGGCGAACACGGCTCCGTAGTTGGACACGTGCTCGCTGATCTGGCGGTACATGCCGACCGTGACCGTGCTTCCGCTGGCCGGTCCGAGGATGATCAGTGGAGTGATGAAGTCGTTCCACAGCCCGACCGCGAGGAAGATGACGACGCTTGCTCCTGCCGGCCGCAGCAGCGGGAACACTATCGCCCAGAACGTGCGGACGGGACCCGCGCCGTCGATTGCGGCAGCCTCCTCGATCCCCTTCGGGATGGTCCGCATGAACCCCGTGAAGACCAGCACCCCGAAGGGCAGGTTCCCCGCGACGTACACGATGATCAGGCCGAACACCGAGCCGATCAGCCCGAAGTCCCGCAGCATGTGCAGCAGCGGCAACAGGGTCGTCGCCTGAGGGATCATCAGCCCGAGTGGGATGGTGATCCACATCAGCTTCGCGAACCAGCTGGACGACCGCACCATGTAGTGCGCCATCATGGCGGCGACGACGGTGGAGACGACGGTGCCGATCAGGGTGATCTGGACGCTGTTGATCAGGCCGGTCCAGAACAGCGCGTCGGGACGCGTGAACACGTCGATGAAGTTCTGCACCGTGAGCGGTAGCACCGGAAGCCCGGGATACTTGTAGATGTCGTCCTGCGTCTTGAACGCGTTCAGCACGACCAGGTATATGGGGTAGATGAAGATCGCGGTCACGACCAGCGCGACACCTGTGCGAACCGGTCCGGCACCGCTTGTCTGCACACCGCGCCGACGATTCCTGCGGCGGCGAGCGTGGTCCGGGGTGCCTTTCGCCGTGCCCTTCGCCGTGCCTTCGACGACATCGGGCGACTCTTCGATGATCACAGGTCCACCTCCCGCTTGCGCATCAGCCGGATCGAGAACAGCGAGATCACGGCGATGATGAGGAACATCACGGCGGCTTTGGCGGCGGCGTACCCCACAGCGCCTGCGTCGAGGCCGGTGTGGACGACGTCGAACGCGAGGGTCGATGTCGTGCCGACGCCGGGTCCGCCGTTGGTCATCACCTTCACCTGGTCGTAGATCTTGAAGCCACCGATCATCGACAGCACGGTCATGATGGTGACCGAAGGCGCCAGCAGCGGCCAGGTCACTGCCCTGAACTGACGCACGGGACCGGCGCCGTCGATGGCTGCCGCTTCCAGGAGCTCCTTGGGAACGCTCTGCAGGCCCGCGAGGTACAACACCACGCACACACCGACGGACTGCCACGCGACGATCGCACCGACGCTGTAGAGAGCGAGAGAGGGATCGGACAGCCAGCCCGGTGGATGGGGCATGAAGGAGTGCAGGGCCGAGTTGATCAGGCCGTCGTCCTTCAGCATCAGCTGCCAGATCACCGCCACGACGACGGACGAGAGGATGACCGGCACGAAGAACACCGCTCGCATCGCGTTGAAGACCCATCCGCTCCGGTCGAGGAGGATCGCGATCCCGAGCCCGATCGCGTTCGGCACGACGATGCAGATGATCGTGAGGATCACGGTGTTGCCCAAGGTCTGCAGGTAGGCCGGATCGGAGAGCAGCCGCGCGTAGTTGTCGAGCCACACGAACGAGGTGGTGACCCGGTAGGTGTCTTCGTTCGTGAGGCTCGACCCGAACGCGACCAGCAGCGGCCAGAGCACGAACACCGCGTAGAGCGCGGCGCCGGGCAGCGCGAACAAGAGGAAGTGGAGCGGATCGCGCATGATCTTCCTGCGCTTCGGATGTGTGTTCATGGCGGTCCTCGCCTCTCGATGATCTCGTTCGGGACGGGACGGGACGGCTCCGGTCGGAGTCCGTCCCGTCCCGAGGCGGGCTGCGCCTACTTCTGGGCGGCGGCGTACTGGTCGTCGAGGTACTTCGCGAACTTCTCGGGCGTTGTCTTGCCCGTGAGAAGGTCGACGTTCGCCGCGATCATCTTGTCGCTGAAGCCCGGCGGGAGCGCGCCGTCGCCGGTGATGTTCCCCCACGCGGGGACGGTCGCCTTCGCGGCGACGGCCGCGTCGTAGCCGGTTGCCATCTCCTTGTAGAGCGCCCCCACGCCGGCGGGGATCGTGTAGTCCTTCACCGTCACGATCGCGCCGTCGGTCGTCACCGAGGAGTCCAGGTTCTGCTTGTCGGTCGCGAACGCCAGTGCCCATTTCTTGGCGAGATCGACGTTCTTCGAACTCGCGTTCACGTTCATGCCCGCGCCCGTCACGACCGGGTACGCCAGCTTGCCGTTGTCGCCTGGCCAGCCGAACACGCCGATGTTGGTCTGCTTCTTGCCGTCAGCCGCGGCGGTGAACCACGATCCCATCGGATACATCGCCGCCTTGCCGGCGAGGAAAGCCTGCTCGAGGTCGGCGTAGGTGCGGGTCATGCCGTCCGGGTCGGTGAAACCGTTCTTCATGAGCTTCGCGACCTTCTCCGCGGCGCCGACGAACGCCGGATCGCTGAACTTCACCTCGTCCTTCTCGCGCTTGAGGAACCAGGCCGGATCGGCGACGAGGACATCGGCCGAGACGGTGGCGTTGAGCGCGAACGACGTCGCCCAGGTGTCCTTGCCGCCACCCCCGATCTCGAACGGGGAGATGCCGGCGGCCTTCAGCTTCGTGCAGTCCTCGAGCAGCTCCGCGTAGGTCTTCGGCGGTCCGCTGATACCGGCCTTCGTGAAGAGGTCCTTGTTGTAGTAGACGAGCGGAATCGCCTGCGCGCCGGTGGGGATGCCGTAGAACTTGCCGTTGATGGTGCCCGAGCTGAAGTCGGTGATGCCGGCGGCTTCCAGCTCGTCGCGCTTGTACTCGGCGAGTTTGCCCTTCTGCGCAAGGCCATTCGCGATGCCGGCGGCAAAGATGTCGGGTGCTTGCCCGGACGCGAACAGTTGCTGTGCGTACGCCGGGGTGTTCTCGCCGACGACCTTCTTGATCTTGACGCCGGGGACTGCCTTCGACGCCCGGGCGATGGCGGCGTCCCAGTACTGCGGGGTCAGGTTCGGTGACTCCGAGACGAGGAACGTCAGCGTGACGTCGCCGCCGGAATCGGACGAGGCAGGTGCGCCGGCCGTGCAGCCGGTGAGTGCGATGGCAGCCGCGGCAAGGGTGCCCAGGACCAGGTACCGCGTTCTACGCCGTTGTGTACGCACGGATGTCTCATTTCTTGAGTGGGGTTGCGGCGTGCCCGTCGGCGCGACACATTGCGCGACGATTATCCAAAAAAGTTTAATAATGGGCGGTTGAAGTAGTCTGGCAACGGCCTGAGGTGCTGTCAACCCTTCGCTCTTTCCTCTATCCTTGGGCGATCGTGAGCGCTTGGGCGATTCAGAAATGAGATTGGTTATGTCGATCAAACGTGTCGGTGGCGGGCACGCGGGGGACCCCTCCGCGCTGCGGAAGCTGAACGTCGCCGCCGTGCTGCGGCTGCTCTACGCCGCGCAGGCGAGCGGTGCGGCCGGATCTGGCGAGGTCACCGCGGGCGACCGGTACACGGTGACCGAGATCGCGCAGACGGTAGGTATCTCGCGTCCGACCGCCGAGGACGTGGTGGACGCTCTGGTCGAGCACGGGTGGCTGGTTGCCGCGGCACCGAAGCCGGCGGCGCCCGGCCGTCGTTCGGCCGGCCGTCCCGCTCGGACGATAACGTTCGACTCCCAGGCCGGATGTGTGGTCGGGGTCGATCTCGCCCGGCATTGGGTGCGAGCGCTCGTGTCGGATCTGGCGGGACGAGTGATCGGGCGCGCGGACTATCCCGTGGCTGACGGCGCGAGCGCGGCGGAGCGCAGCGCTGGGGCACGCACCACGATCACCGAAGCGCTACGCCTTGCCGATCGGGGTCCTGCACAGATCCTCGCCGCGGCCGCTGCGACGGTCGGCATCGCGCGCGCCGACGGTCAGGTGGTGCGCTCCACCATCCCGCAGATGGAGGGGCGCAGTATCGCCGAGATGCTGGGAGCGTTCGTCCCCGTCCCGGTCCGTGTCGCGAACGACATGCGCGCTGCTGTCCTCGCCGAGTACTGGACCGGCGCAGCTGTGGGCTGCAGCAGTGCCGTGTACCTCCACGTGGGGCGACGCATCGGATCGTCGTACCTCATCGATGGGGTCTCACCGCTGGGGCATCACGGGGCCGCGGGGGAGATTCCGCCGGAGTCCGGGCGCCGGCTGGTCGATGCCTACCGCAAGCTCGTGAGCTTCACCGGGGTACGAGTCGACAAACTCCCGCGCGACGAAATGCTCGGGATCGATCCGCTGACAGTCTTCGAGTCGGCACAGCGAGGAGAGGCCGACGCCCGCAAGGCGGTCGTCGACTTCGCGGACGAGTTCGCCGAGGCCATCGAAGGCCTCGTGATCACCGTCGATCCCGAGGTGGTGGTCGTCGGCGGTGGCGTGGTCGTCGCCGGTGACATCGCGGCGGAGGCGATCCGCTCGAGACTCGCCCGCGTGTGCATGTTCGAACCGCGCGTCGTCGTCTCACCTCTGGGCGAGAGCGCGGCCGCCGTGGGAGCGGTGCGTCTCGCCCTCAACGAGTTCGAGGAGATGCTGTTCTCGAATCCCTTCACCCGTGGACGAACTGCTGAAGAGGCCGGATGATCTGTGCGCCACCCGAGGAGTTCACCAAAGCCCGCAACCGGGTCGCCAACAGGCCAAAGACGCCGGTGACGGCCGCACGGTGCGGGAGCTCACCAGCGCCCTGCGGCACGTCGGATTCGGGGTCGTCGACGAGTACGGCGAACCCGCCCAACTCGCACCCGTCAAACCCCGCGTCGTACGCAGCACCCAACCCGCCACCCCACAAGCCATCACCCCACGAGCACGTAAGGCCACCACGCGCCCGCAGACCGCAGCCGCCGCCAAGCGGCGCCGTACCGAGCTCCGGACCCGCACCGACCAGGCCGGCCGCGAGTACGCCGCGGCCGAAGCCGCTCGCCGGACTGACTGGTCCTGGTCCGGTCCCGAAACTTCTTGAGCAAGGCTTGCTCGGCGGCCGTAGTGGCGGTCTGGACATCTATGCCTCCAACCGGGATGACGGTTGGCTGCTCAACGGTGCACACCGCGGAGAACTTGGGATCTCGGGAACGATGCGAACAGATGTGATGTGACGCACAGTCACGATCAGATGAAGGTCGCAGGTTGGCGGTCCGGATTCGCCTTGACGATCGGTTCTGGCAAAAGGTCGACCTACAGACATGAAGAAGCCCAGGACACCTTGGTGACCTGGGCTGTTGTGCGCCGCCAGGGACTCGAACCCCGAACCCGCTGAATTCCAGCTGAGGCTGATCACCGTTTGCCGATGATGCGCGACGCCCCTTGCTGGTAATGGATTCATGGGTGGTGTCGTGCGCACCGGTGCTCACCGCTTACCATCTTCTCGCGCTGATTGAGGTGCGTAGGGAGGTGCGTTGAGTGCCCGTACGATGCGACTGGGGGGCCGGCGTCGAACGCGCGTAGGGTCCTCCAGATCACCCGCAGGCAGGGTGCTGCACGGCTCTGGGCGAGATCGAGCGCACCCCGCGATCGCCGTGCGTAGTACGTCGCGCGACCGCCTCAGCTTTGAGCTGACTTGGCCGCGGCGAGGTCCGTCAACAGGCCGGACAGCAGGCGTTCCTCGTGGATCTTGATTCGGAGCTCGTCGTAGCGGGCGCGGAGTCCGGGCAGTGTCGCGGCGAGATCTTGGGCTGTCGACGGCTGCTGGGGGTGGCCGCAGGCAGTTGCGTACGTCTCGGCGTCGTACCTCCAGGACTGTGCCTTGGGGGCGACGGACAGGACTTGGTCGGCGATCGTGAAGCCGGCTTGGTCGAAGTCGGCTCGGGCTTTGATGATGCAGCCGCACGTGGAGAGGCCGGCGAGGAGGTCGAGGGCGGCTCCGGAGGCGATTCCGTCGGTGCAGACCAGGGGTGGGCAGTTGCGGCCGAGTTCGTCGGCGGCGGCTTGGGCGATGGTGACGTTCTCGCAGACGAAGACGGTTGGTGTACGTCGTACGCGCCAGTCGCTTGTCAGTGCGCGAAGCGTCAGCCAGCTCGGCTCGCCGGCGGCGAGCTGCGCCGCGGAGGAATCGCCCTCGAGGGGCAAATTGAGTACCAGCACCCGGGAGGAGATCGCGTCGCACGTCACTCCGATGCTCGCCCAGGCGGCACGCCAGTCGCGGCCCGCGCGTTGGGGACGGGGAAGCTCGTGGATGATGGCGGCGAGGCGTGCGACAGCTCGGCCGATGGGTTCGTCGGCGTCGAGTTTGTGCGCATTGTTGAAGACATCCGCTGCCAGTTGCGCCAGCCAGACTCGGCGGCCGGAACGCCGGATCTGCGCAAGGACGGCGACAACCTGTTCTGCGAGGGCGAGCAGATCGCCGGTCCCCGGTCTCGGCAGGCCTCGGTCGTCCAGCCACTGGTCGATGATCGATGGATCGACTCCGGCGTCCGCCAGGATCGACGTGGCCGCTGAGCGTTCCCGCCGCGCCGCGGAGGCTGCACGCTCCCGTCCCGCACTGTCCGGCTCGATGGCCCCGCCTTGGGATGCCTCCGCGAGCTCACGCACCGACAGACCGTGCTCGCCCAGCCGCGCCGCCAGATCCTGAAGGCGGACCGGTCGTCCCGACACCTCCCATGGCGTGCCGAGGAGAAGAGCGACGTCGCGGCGTTCCGTCTCGGTCAGGACGACGGTGCCGAGAGAGCCTTCCTCGGTTTTGAAACCGCGTCGGGCCCTGACGACGATCGCGCTCAGTACGGCGGCCGGTCCGGGACGGCGTACCCAGTCGGCGAGCGCGGCAGGTAGCGGTTTCATCAATCGTCCACGTCCGCGAACAGCCCGTCCTCGACCAACAGCTCGTCCGCGGCAGGATCGGCCGTACCGACGTCGACAGCTGTCCACTCGCCACCGCACCACAGATACGGGATCGCGTCGACGCCAGGCAGTCCCTTGTGACGCGCGAGGTCGTAGACGGCGACCGCGGGTACGGTCGGGTACTTGCACCACTCGTCGTGCGCCGTGAGCATCACGTCCAGGTCGAAGCTCACCGTCAGCCCCATGAACGAGGCCTTGATCTCCTCGTCGACGCCGGTCATCGCCTCGTCCAGCCAGACGGAGCGTGGCGCGTGATCTGCTGCGGCGTTGTAGGCGACGACTGCCGCTGCGAACAACGGCTGGGAAAGGAGTACGACCTTCTCACCACCGGACTTCGCTCCGTGCTTGGCTGCATCGAACGGCATCCACTTGCTGGTCACGCCAGGTCTGTACTGCAACGAGATCCGCAGCCAGCTCCGATAGTCCAGCGCGGCAGACAGTTGCTCCCGCCAGTCCGCCGTACCGTCGGCTGACGCGTCGTCCCGGGCCTCGTCGATCTTCCGTGCGAGGAACGCCCGTACGTCGTTTTGCTTCTCGGGGGTCAAAAGGTGGTACCCCTGGGTGAGCGCCTCCACCACCTTCCCGGTGTCCTGGTCACTCGGGTCCGGATCCCACTTGAGCTGTACGGCGTTGCCATGCCGGGTCGGGTGGCTCGCGAGCTGTCTGTTGATGCTGGTGAAGGTCCGCGCGGTGTAGTCGAGCCGGTCCTTGAGGTGCTCGATGAACGTCGAGCCGAGCAGCGTAGCGAGTACGCGCTGCTGTTCGGCGTCGAAGGACTCCTCCTGCCGCCGTACCTGGTCTGCCAGCAGATCCGCGGCCGCGAATGGTTCCTGCCAGCTCGAGCTGCTGTCGGCCAGGATCATGACCCGCGGTAGAGCGCCGTCGACGTCGGACTCCATCACCCGCGCGTCACGGTTGGGGAGCAGGTCCTGCCGAAGCGCGTCGAGTGCACGGTCGCACGAACGCCAGGCTCGGTCCGGGTCGCCGGCGACGCTCAGCTCGCGCACCGCTGCTCTGGTGGATTCACGCGCAGATTCGACGGTTCGGCGTTCGGGTTCGGGCAACCCGGCAGGGCCCGCGAGGCCGGCGTCGTACGTCTCCCACCACGCCGCCATGCCGGCGTCGCGCACCTGTTCCGCGGCCTGCCGGTTCTCCTCATGCCGATTGAGGGTCTCTTCGGCTTGGGTTGCCTCGACCCGCGCGTCCGCGACCCGGGTGTTGATCTCGTCGACCAGGTTTTCGGCCTTGGTCAGCAACTCGTCGAGCTCGTCCCGGCGGGCGAGCTGCGCTCTTGCGTCGAGTCCCAACGCCTCCTCTGCGGTGCGCAGCCTGACCTCTATCTGTCTCAGCCGGTCGCGCAAACCGTTAAGTTCCTTCTGGGTTCCTTCGAGCCGCCGCTGCGCTGTGCCGACAGCTGCGTCGGCACGATTCCGCTGCTCCTGCAGGACACCTAGAACCTCGACCTTCGCGGCCAGGCTGTCCACAGCGGTGCGGTAGCCGCTCAGATGCTCGGCGAAGCTGTCCAGGTGGTGCACCGGAAACGCGTGGTCTCCGGCGTACCTGGTGAACTCCGCCCAGGCACCGTCACGATCGACTTGCTTCTTCTCGTGCTGGCGTCGGGCTCCGTCTGCCTTCTGATCGCAGTCAGCGACCCGCCGCTCGCGCTCACGGACCCGTTCAGCTGCGTTGGTGACTGGAAGCTCTGGCGGAATCCGGTCCGCCTCGGCCTGCAAGGTCGACAGCTCTGTGGCGATTGTTCCAAGCTGCTCGTCGATCGCGGTCAGAAGTACGTCGAGCTCACCCAGCCGTGCCTCGACCCGGGCGATCTCACGCTGCCGGGCGGCTTCGCGGGCCGTGGCTCCGAGATAGGACGCCGGTTGGATCGGCTCGGCGCGGCCGGCGAGCGATGCCCAGCGCCAGGTGCCGTCCGCAGCGAGCCAGGTCCGCGTCACATCTTCATCAGAGGGGGCCGTTGGCAACCAACCGATACCTGCCAGCACCTTGTTGACAGCTGATTCCGTCACGCCGCCCGTTGGTGTGGGTTCGAGGATCTGGCCGAGGTTGGAAGTGTCCGGCTCTGGACCGGCGAGCAGCACGGTGTCCGTCGGGATGCCGTCGGGGGACAGCAGACTTCCATCGGGCAGCAGCCAGGCGTCGAGCAAACCAGCCGCGGCGAGCGTTGCTTCCAGCCGGTCGAGTTGATGGGAATCGAAGTCGGCTCGAGGCTGTACGCACTTCCAGAGCGGAGCGCCTTGCTGGGTGTCGGGGCGCTCGCGTCGTTGCCAGAGCGCGGGCGGGTTCGGCGGATTTTCGACGTTCTCGAGTGCCTTCGAGAGGTCGCTGTTCAGTTTGGCCTGTTCGTCGACGAGACCGGTGCGCTGGTGCAGGAGGCTTGTCCGTCGCCCACGGATTGTCTCCCTGGCCTCGTCGAGATGCCGCCTGATGGCGGTCGCCGGTGTCACCTTGTCGCCGGAGTCGACCAGTTGGGACACCAGATCGCACCAATCCTCGGCCTCTTCGTCGGTTGCTGTGCTGATGGTGGTGCCGAGATTCCAGTCCCGGATCTGCGTGCGGAGCGCGTCCACAGCGTTGTCCAGCTCTTGTTGCGCCTCCACTAGTGCGTCGTTGGCCTCGCCAACGTCTTTCAGTCGGCTCTCCAGCAGCTCGGCGGCCTGATCGACATCGCTCTCGGCCTTGGCATGTTTGTTGCCCAAGGCTCGCAGTCTGCCGAACCGTTCGGATCGAACCGTCAGATCCGAACGCAGTCCGGCCAGGTCACGGGCGGGCAGATGGCGTCCGGCGGAGTCCTGCAGCCCGATCGGCCGGCCCAGGGCCGCGACCCCGGCGGCTGCCTCGTCGACCGCGCCCTCGGCCTTCTCGGCCTTACCGGTTGCCTCCGCCGCAACCTCCGCCTGCTCGGCCAGCTCACCCTCTTCGTCCTCCCGACGGCTGTCGACGACGGTCTGTTGCTCGTTGATCGAACCGAGGCTCGAGCGGAGTGAGCGCACCCGATCGGCTGCGCTGACCGCGTCCTGATAGGCCTGGCTGTCCTGCAGTTCGCGAAGCTCCGTCGACAGGTCCGTCCGTCGGCGCTTCGTCTTGTCGAGCTCCTCGTTCAGGTCACCTACGAGCTTCCGCGCCTCCTCGAGTGCTTGCTCGGCTGAACGTCGCGCTCTTGTCGTGTTGTCCAGCTTGGTGGTGGCCGATGTGAACGCATCCGCGCGGAGCCGCACCACCGTACGCGCCCACGGGAGCCAACCGGTGCGGGTGAACGTTGCGACCCGGGTGGCCGCCGTACGGATCTCCTCGACTGACTTCCGCAGCTTCTCGAGGTTGTCCCAGCCGTCGGCGAGCTGGGTGATCTCGGTGTTCGCCAACGGCGGCAACGCGGCCCGCAGCGTCTCGGCCAGGCTTACCGGGTTCAGCCTCTCGCCGAGCTTCGGCCGACGGAGCTGCTTGAGCAGTTCGGTGAGGTTGTCGAAGCCGTCGGGGCCGAGACCGAACAGCTCGGTGGCAAGCTTGGCCCGGTACTTCGTCGCGCTGTCGAGATACTCGATGCCGCGGATCTTGAGTAGATCCTTCCTGTCCAGCGGCCGCTGCCCGGTGACGAACCGGAAGTCCTGACCCGGGCGCAGTTCGGTGGCGAAGTGCCAGCGGGCAGGGGACGACGTACCGCTCCCGCGCCGAAGGCTCAGACCGAGTCCGCAGACGAAGTACGCCTGCTGGCCGGACTCGTCGATGCGGCCGTACTCGACCCACGCGTATCCGAGACCTGCGTCGGAGGGCGGTCGCGGATCGTCGTCGTCATCGCTGGGCAGCAGGTTGAACCGCATCGTGCGGTGTTGCGAGCCGAACGGATCGAGGACAGACGGCTGGATCTCGCCGCGCAAGAGCATGAGAGTCGTGAGTTCGAGCACCTTGGTCTTGCCGGCGCCGTTGCCACCGCGCAGCACCAGCCGCCCGTCGGCGAACCAGAACTCCGCATCGTCGTACTCCCACAGGTTGACGATTCCGACGCGCAGCGGTTGCCAGCGCTCTCGCGTTGGGCTGGGCAGGTCGCCGGACAATGCGGCACTGAGCCAACGCGCGCCGCTCTGGCCGTCGAACGTCACTCCGTACCTCCATCGTCGAGCCGCGCTGTCACTGCGACGATCGTCGGATCGCGGAACCTCGCGGCGGGTGGTGCCAAGAACCAAGATGTCTCCGCGCTGCGGACCAGATCCAGGGCGAGGAGGATCTCCAAGGTTGTCGCCTCGACCGCGCCGGGCGGCTTGAGCTCGTTCGTGAGGGCTTTGGGGAAACGCGTCCTGACATCTTCGGCGGCCGTCGTGAGGTCGCCCTCATCGAACCGCGTGCCGATGCCGTGCCGCCGGACGAGCTCGTCGAGCACCACGAGCGCGAAGAAGTCTGTTGCGCGCAGTCCCGGAAACGCAAGATCGGTCTCGTCCTCGCCGGCCGCCACGAGCGCAATGCCTTCGGCTCGCTGTTCCGCGGTCCAACCGGTCATCTCCGTACACCACGCCAGCACTCGATGGCGTTGACTGTTCAGGTAGATGCGCTCCGCCTCGGTCAGGTCGTCGTACAGCAGAACCGGGAGCTCGACCAGTCTGCGCATCAGACCGAATCGCGCACCGGATTCGCTGGGTACTCCAATCTCATTACCGAGTGCTGCTCGCAGGGACTCAGGATCAACCATGCGGAGCAGGAGTTCGCGCCGTACTTCGTACGCGCCGCCGACCGAGTTCTTGTGGTGTGCCCAGCCCTCGCGCTGCTCCTCGTCATCGCGGTTGGTCGGCCGCAGGGCGCCCGCGTCTACCAGGATGTGTACGGCCTTGATGAACAGCATCCGTTCGGCGAACCGGTCCGGATCGTACGGCTGGAGCGCCACGTCGTCGTGGGCGGCGAGTGCGCGCGCTCGATCGGACAGGTCCTGGGTGGTGGTGATGTCCTCGGCGTCCTCCGCGGCGGCCGCGGCGAGGATCGCCAGTACGAGTACTCGGCGTGGTGGCGGCCGGAAGCGGTTGGGGGCGAGCACGCTTCCGTCCAGCGGCAGGCGGAACAGCCGGGCGGCGGAGTCGGTCACCACGAGTCGGTAGCCGAGCCGGTGTGCGAACCATTCGGTCAGAGTGTTCCGGTTCGCGCGGACAAGTGGCCAGATCTCCGGGTGCGTACGCCGGTCGAGCACCGGGGAACGGAGCAATGACGTGAAGGCGGCCTGTCTCGCCGTACTGTCGCGGATCATGCCGGGTCCATCTCGAAGTGCCAGTCGAGCGTGGCGAGGCGGCCGCTCGCCGACAGGATCACCGTGGTGTCCGCGGGCTCTGGTGGTTTGCGCAGGCTGATCCGCCAGCGGCCGTCACCGGTTATTGAGACGTTCGCCGGAGATCGCCGCGCGACACCGACGTACTCCAGCAGCAGATCGAGTTCCGCTTCGCTGATCTCGCCCCACGTCGACAAGCTCGTTCCGGAACGCTGCCGCAGTGAGGCTTCGGCCGCGCTGCGAGCGGCCAGAGCCGCGAGCCGCGCACGCCGGGCAGCCTTCTTGCCCAACTCGTAGTTCGGGACCTTCGTGCGTTGTCCCACCGCGGCTCGCTGTCCGTGCTCGCGGAACCGCGCGGTGACCGGCGCGGCTGGAGCGTCGAGCCAGCTCAGGCCGTGGTCATCGGCGGACTCGGGCATCAGGAGCAGGTGCCGAGCAGAGAAGAGCCCGGTCGCGGTGTCCCAGATCTGCCAGGCGGCCTCGTCGTCCGGCGCTCGCTCGATCGCTGCCGCGAGTTGCAGCAGCTCGGCCCGGCGGGTTACCGCGCCACCGGTGTCGAGGAGGATGTTCATGTTCCGCGCCCAGGGGGCAACCAGGTTGCGGAGCTGCCGGCGGAGGCGGCGGGCCTGGCTGTGCTCGCCGCTGAACCATACCGAGAGTGCGTCCCAGGTGTGCGCCCACCGCTGCGCCTGATCCGCGACGACCTGATCGTCGACGTCGGTGTCGATGGCCGCGCGGACGCAGGCTCGCCAAACCTCGGGTGTGAGCAGCGGACGAACCTGGTGCATCTGCTCCGCGATGCCCGGGCTGTGGACGTCGACCTGCTCGCCCCACATGCCGACGTACGCGCGCAACGTGTTCCACAGCAGATCCTGCTTGGCCGGATCAGGTCCACCGGACAGGGCGTGGGCGAGCGTGCGTTGCCAGCTGCGAGCTGCCGTTGCCATCGCGAGGTGCAGCGCGGAGATCTGCTGGAACTCGGTGGCCGCCTCTGTGTAGACCTCACGCCGCACTGCACCGGCGAACGCGATCAGCCGGTCGTGGATCGCCCGCGGCGCGAGCGTCAGATCGCCGGCCGCCTCTTCGACGTCATCGGCCGAGGCCCAGAACGTGTGCAGGCTCGCCGCTCGGGGCGTGAGCTGGTATCGGTCGCGTCGCCGCAGGAAATCCTCACCGCTGCGGGCCGGCTCCTGCCAGCGGGTGATGACCTGCCACTGTTCCAGCCGCTCGAGGCGGGCATCGAGGTGCAGTATGGCGGGATCCAGCAGCCGGCCGGCAACGTCAGCGGCAACTCGCTCGGCAAGGTAGGCACGTACTCCCGCATCTACCATGTCGTACGACAAGCCCGTCAAGCTGGTGTCCTGCTCCGTGAGGAGAACCTCGACGATCGCCCGGTACTGCGCGGCGAGTGGAGACGTAAGGTACGCCGGCACCAGCTCCTGCCCGGGCAGAACAGCCGACCACGGATCGGCCCCCTCGGCGGCCTCCGGCAACTCATGACCCTCAGCCATCCCGTCGAGCATACGGTCCGCGACCACTCCACGTCACTCCAGCCAGCTTGCGGCCTCGTCCGGTCGTGTCGTCGGCGTGCGCTGAGGATGGACGACGAGTGTGGGCATCGGCTGGACGAGCGGTGGGTGCATCGATTGCTGACGAGCTAGCCGGAGGCCGGTGGGGGCCGCCGCGGTGGACGGAGGCTTCAGCGCCATACTGCAACTGGCGGAGACCTCAGTCCTTGCTCGAACCTTAGACCGGGCCAACGGGTGACAAGCGGTCGTCAGCGTCGAGCAGTTGACTCAGTTCGTGAGTCGGAGGCGCGGAGATCGTGACGAGAGGGAGGGTGGGATCGAGCTCTCGCGGGTCGTCCGGATCGGACGTCACCACGGGCAGTGGTCGAGGTGCGGGTGCAGATCGCGACACAGGCATCGACCGCGTTCGCGGTGCCGCTCCGGCCGAGCAGGGCTCCGATCTCGAGGCCAATGGAGCAGGTACGAGTCGGCCAGGAAGCGCCGACGGTCGGGTTGCCGTCCGCCCTACCGGACAATCTGCGCGATGACCGGTGTGGGGATGACGATGGAGACCTCGCGTGCACGCGGTCCGCGCAGCAGCTCCTGGATCTTCGGCGACCGTCGTTCGACGGCGGAACGGTCATCGGTGTCGTCCGGCAGGCGTACTCGAGATCATCGTCGTGCCTTCCGGCGAGACGAGCTGATCCGCGTCGAGCTCGAACCACTCGGTCTGCGCGAGAGGATCGGCCACGGGCAGACCGATGATCTGTTCGAGACCCGCTGGGTCGTGGATGCTGGTCGCCCATTGCGCCCGCTGCCATTCCACTCAGCGACCCCCACACGAATGAGGAGCTGGAACACGATCGCGGCCGCCGACTCTTCGTGATCGGTCTGCTAGTAGGCGCCCAGCCGCTTCCAATTGGCCATGCGCTCGTCGTACCCGCGGCTCCGGACCGGGCCACGTCCCCGATATCCATTGCCGCTCCTCCAGGAGGCATCGCGTCCCCCGCATCCGCTGCCGAGAGTCTCACACAGTTCGTCGGATCCGGGGCGACACCTGCCCCGGAAGTGGCGTGACTCGCGTCTTGCCTCCCCGGCACGCTGGGGCCCAGGAGCGGCAGATCTGCAGCCAGGCTGTCGGCATATTTGCAACCAGCCATCGGCAGATTTGCAGATGAGGTGGCGGCAGATTTGCAGTCAGTGGCATACTCGCAGGGTGAGCGATGATCTGGAACCCCGGGCCGAGCCCGAGTCGCCGTTGGGGCGCGTCCTGCCACGCCATGCGCGTGCGCTGATAGACGAGGCGATGGCCGATACCCGGGTTGTTCTGGTGAATGGTGCGCGGCAGAGCGGCAAGAGCACGCTCGTGCGGCTGGTCGGGGCCGCGGTGGACGCGGAGTGGTACACCTTCGATGAGACCGATATTCGTGAGGCGGCCCGCGAGGATCCCCGGGAGTTCGTGGCGGGCTCGAAGCCGATGATCATTGACGAGATCCAGCGCCTGCCGGAGCTGCTTCTTTCGATCAAGGCGCGGGTTGACGAGCGGCCGGTGCCTGGTCAGTTTCTGTTGACGGGGTCGGCGCGGGTTCTGGGTCTGCGGACGTTGCCGGATGCGCTGCCTGGGCGGATGGAGACGATCGAGTTGTGGCCGTTCGCGCAAGGTGAGATCGACGGCAGACCGGATCGGTTCATCGACGCGATCTTCACCCACGGCCCGGACCTGCGGCACGCGTCTGATCTCGAGCGTGCCGATTATGCCGATCGTGTGGTGCGGGGTGGTTTTCCGGAGGCGGTGGCGCGTGATCAGCCGCGCCGGCGGCAGAGGTTCTTCGACTCCTATGTCAGCAATCTCATCACGCGCGATGTCAGCCAGGTCGGCGAGATTGAGAAGGTCGGCGAGATGCAGAAGCTCGTCCGGTTGATCGCCGCACGTTCCGGCGGACAGTTGGTGATCAATGAGCTGGCCGGCAAGGCGGGCCTGGCGAATCACACCGTCGCGCGCTATGTGAGCCTGCTGCAGGAGATCTTCTTGATCAAGCTGATCCCTGCCTGGTCGCGCAACCTCAGCACCAGAGTCACCGGCACTCCGAAGGTCGCCATGACCGACTCGGGGATCGCGGCGAACCTAGTGGGAGCCGACACAGCCCAGTTCAAGCGGCCGGGGAGCGCGTTTGGGCCGCTGCTCGAAGGCTTTGTGTTGATGGAACTCGCCAGGCAGCAGGGCTGGAACGACACGCGTGTTGACCTGTATCACTACCGCACCCGCGACCAGGTCGAGGTCGACGCCGTCCTGGAGAACCGCCGCGGCCGGGTGGTGGGAATCGAAATCAAGGCGTCATCGACCCCACGCTCCGACGACTTCCGCGGCCTGCGGCATCTCCAGGATCGACTTGGCGATGACTTCATCGCCGGTCTGGTCCTGCACACGGGCCAGCACACTCTCCCGTTCGGGCCCAAACTGCGCGCCATGCCGATCAGCGCGCTCTGGGACTTGGAGCCCTGACTGGTGACCCGATTCGTTGCCGAGGAGCACCAGCAGCGGCGTTCCAACGCCGCGTTCGGTGTGGATCCGTGACGAGGTTGACCACCGTGGCGACCTGGGGCTCGTGCGTTCGAGGAGCCCGCTCAGGCGACCTAGTGCCTCATCAAGCGACGTTGGGGACGTCACTACGGAGATCGAGAGTCAGGACGTTCACTTTGCTCTCCGGGCCGACCCGCGAGCGCGGCTGGAGCTCACGCCGCGCGATCGACGAAGCCCGCTGGACAAGATCAGGCAGCTGATCGCGAATCGTCCGCCGTGCCAGGCTCTGCAAGCGCTCACCCCGCAGACTATCGGTCACGCCCTGACCGATTCGCCGGTCGGCCAGCTGGTCTGGCTCGCCGAGCGTTTCGCACACTGGACGCCATTGGGCTCCTCGCCTCCCGAACGTCGGCCATCTCGAGCGTCTAGGGTGGGCGCCTTCCCGGTCGTGTCGCCGATCAAGATGGCGGGTCTCAACGCCTGAACGTCGTACGCCAACTCCTCGCCCTCTGTGCTCATGCTCCCGAAGGTCTGGCTGCTGGAGAGCACTGTCGCCCTTCGTGGTCCTGATGCAGCGGCCTCGGGTCACCGCCGTCGAGAAGCTGCCGGTCGATGCGTGTCGCGACTTGACGTCCTACAGGTAGGCGGATTCCAGGCCGGTCAGGTACGAGCAGATCACAGCCATTGCCTCCGATGTCCCGCAGTGGCCGTCCCGCGGTGTCCGTTCAGAACCTGACACTCAGCGCCACCGGAATCGGGCAATGCTTCTGTCTCGGACCCGCTCCTTCCGGCTCGTTGGCGAGCAGTGCCGTTCACTCGGGCATTCCACAGCTCCTGCCGGCCGGGCGGGATGCGCCTGCACGGCTCAGATCTGGGCGGCGCCGCCGTCCACAGCAAGCTCGGAACCGTTGACGTAGCTGGACGCATCCGAGGCGAGGAAGACGGCCGCCGCGGCAATCTCTTCGGGCTCGGCCAACCGACCCAGTGGAACCGACGCCCCAGCGGTGGCGACCGTCTCAGCTGAGATCAGGTCGACCAAACCCTGTGTGTGAGTGCCGCCCGGGGAGAGCATGTTGATCCGGTACTGACGTTCCCCCGCATCGTGGGCGAACCCGCGCACCAGATTACGGAGGGCGGCCTTGGTGGCCCCGTACACGGGCAGGTACGGCTCGGGCCGCGAGGCCGCCGTCGATCCGGTGAGGATGATCGACGCCCTCGACGAAAGCAGCGGGAGCGCCTTCTGCACAGTGAACAGCGAGCCCTTGACGTTGGTGGTGAACATGGCGTCGAACTGCTCCTCGGTGATCTCGCCCAAATGCGCCACGATCCCGATCCCGGCGTTGGCGACCAGGACATCGATCCGACCCGCCTGCTCGGCGACCGTCGCATAGAGCACGTCGAGGTCCTCGAGCCTGCCCACGTCACAGCGGACCCCGGTCACCCCGGGACCGAGTTCGGCCTCGACCTCGTCGAGCTGCGCCTGGCGACGGCCGGCGACGAACACCCGGGCACCCTCGTCGAGATAAGCCCGCGCGATCGCCAGTCCGATGCCCGCGTTACCTCCGGTCACGACCGCGACTTTGTCTTCCAGAACCTTCATGGTGGCTTCCCATCTCCCTAGATTCTTGACCGATTAGTCCATATCACCCGATATGGACTAATCGGTCAAGAACTTGGTCGGTGATCTACCTCATGCCCCCTCCGGAAACGCTCAAGACTTGGGCAATAGACCATCGAGCAGGGTCTCGGCCATGATCAACAGGGCAGCCGGATCCTGGCCGACCCGACCGAGGACGATCAGTCCGAGTTGACCCGCCAGCACCGCATGGGCGGCGCCGTCCGGGTCGACATGGGGCGCGATGTCTCCCTCGCGCTGCGCTCGCTGTATCGCGTCCACCAGCACAGAAGTGGTCGCGGCGTAGCTGCGCCGAGCCTCAGCCGCCACCTCGGAGGTGCTCACGGAGAGCTCCATCGCTGTATTGGCGAGCAAGCAACCCCGACGGGCCTGTTCGCCGCCAGGATCGCTGACGGGTCCGGTCACGAAACCGCGAATCACATCGATAGCGTGGTCGGCCTGCTCCAGCCACGTGCGCAGCATCCGATCGTTGGCCTCGTCGTACTCCCGCAGCACGCGCAGGAACAAGGTCCGCTTGTCCCCGAACGCCCCGTACAGACTTCCTTTGCCCAGCCCGCTGGCTGCCAGGAGGTCTTCGAGTGATGTGCCCGCGTACCCGTTGTCCCAGAACGCCGCCTGCACGGCCGCCAGGACGCGCTGTTCATCGAACTGACGTGGACGCGACACACACTCAGAGTACCTATACTGGACTGACCGGTCCATGATTGCCAGTCGTAGGACCTCAGAAGCGGAATGGGTTGTCCTGCTGCTGGAGTACGACACGGCAGCCACGCCGTTTTGGCAAGAATGGAGGTAGCGCCATGCCCCACAGTAAGCGTGCGGACGCTCGACGCAGCTGCGCTCGCGTCCTCGCCGTTGCAGAGGACGAGGTTGCCGCGCACGTCGCTGACCGTCCTCTCGCGCCGATTGGGGTGCGTAAAAAGGTGTAAACAATTCTGGTGCCGGCCTCGATAGAGCGGCCCAAGTAGTCTCGCCACCTGGAGTGAGACTGCTCGGGCAGTCTCGGGTCTCGATCGCCTCCTGGCCACAGGGCGATGCGGATCGCGGCCGTCCATGAGGAGTGCACAACTGGGTTGCATGGAGCCACGACGCCAGCGAGGCCGGAGGCGCTGCGGGAGCCGATGAGGCGCCTGGGTTTCGGCATTAGCCCTGGAATACCCGCGAACAGCTCCGGATCGCGATCGTGGGCTGGATCGAACGGACCTACCACCGCCGCAGGCGACAAGCCGCACTCGGCCGATTGACCCCCGTCGAATACGAAGCAATCATGACCACGCTGGCCAGTCAGATCGCGTGACCGAAACTGTCACCTACTCGTGCAGCAGACCCAAGTCACTTCGGGAGTAGCAGGCTGGTCGCTGTTCTACGCGCCGGCTGCCGTCACAACCGCGTCCGTCGCGAAACCAGCCAGCAGGCCGCACAGGACGCACCAGGTGGTGAGCTCCTTGAATCCGGCCTTGCGAGCCACGGCGAGCAGCTCGATCACGACGTACAGGATCGAGCCCGCGGCCAGGCCGAGGAACGCCACTGACACCGTCTCATTGACAAACCGCTGCCCGACCAGTGTTCCGACGAACGTCGGACCGCCGCCGAGCAGCCCTAGCAATGCGAGCGCCGACCAGGATGGCCGCACGCCTGCGGCGGCCAGCGGCGCGACGATGCCGAATCCCTCGGTGGCGTTGTGCAGCCCGAAGCCGATGATCAAGAGCACGGCCAGTGACATCTCACCCGCGGCAGCCGAGTTGCCGATCGCCAGCCCTTCTGCGAAGTTGTGCAAACCGATACCGGTCGCGATCATCACCGCAAGGCCCCCGGCCGCGGACGATGTCATCCGCGGGGCCAGCGCGGGATCGGTCTTCGCGGCGGCTCCCGGCCCGAGGCTGGCTCGGACCGTACGGCGGCGGGCGATCCAGCGGTCGTAGTACACCAGCCCGAGCAGCCCGACAGCCAGGCCCGCGCTGAGCACCACGCCGTTGCCCAGCGTCGCCCCCCAGCGCTTGTCGGCCAGCGATCCGTCGATCGGCTCCCATGCGTGCTGGAGGATGTCCCAGAACAGGAAGATCAGGACGCCGACAGCGACCGCGTTCAGACCTGCCCTCAGCCGGGGCGCGGGACTACGCAACCGCCCGATCGGCAGGCCGAGATAGATGGTGAATCCGGCAATAGCGCCGAGCAGGGCGATCTGCGGGCTGGACATTGCGCACTCCGATGGGTGACAGGAAAGAAGCGTGCGAAGCATAAATGAGGCAAGCCTGACCTAACAAGGGCCCCGACCCTGGTTCTTGGACACGTTTCGAGCTTCGCGGTGCCTGCCACGCCGGTGACCTCGGCTCCGACAGCCTTGGCCAGTTGCACGGCGTAGCTGCCGACCCCTCCGGACGCCCCGAGGATCAGCACCTTCTGCCCGGGCTGGACCTGGCCGGCGTCGCACAGGGCCTGGATGGCGGTAGCTGCTGAGATCGGAACGACGGCAGCCTGCTCGAACGACAGCCCGGCCGGTTTGTGGGCAGGTTTGTCTTGTAGCACCGCCGCGTACTCAGCGAACGAACCCGGGACATGCCGTAGACCTCATCCCCGACCGCGAACCTCGTCACCGCCGAACCAACGGCGGCCCATCAACGGCCCAGACACCATCCCCGAGGTCGCTGAGCAGATGATGGCGCAGTACGCCGCCGACGACTACCCACACCTCGTCGAGTTCTCCGTCGAGCACATCATGCAACCCGGCTACGACTTCGGCGGAGAGTTCGAGTTCGGGCTCGGCATCGTCCTCGACGGTCTCGCGAGCTCGCTCACCAGCGGTTAGTTGCACCCTCAGCCGAATCAGTCGGCTCTCGACGCGCAACTCCCCGGGGGCGAGCGATTCTGGCACAAAGAGCGGCGCCGAGGGTGCGCTAGTGCTGTCTACATCGTGGCCGACAACTACGGCACCACAAAACCCCCGCGATCAAGGCCTGGCTGCCCAAACACCCCCGCTTCCACATGCACTTGACCCCGACCGGCTCGTCGTGGCTGAACCAGGTCGAACGCTGGTCGCCTACCTCACCGATCAGAAGATCCGCCGCGGAGCCCACAAGAGCGTCCAGGCACTGGAAGCCGACATCCGCGCCTGGGTGAAATCCTGGAACGACGACCCGAAACCGTTCATCTGGAAGAAGACCGCCGAGGAAATCCTGGACTCCCTCAGCCGCTACCTCCAACGCATCACCGGGCAAACCGCCCGCGATCAACTTATGTCACGGATTTCAGAAGCAGGACACTAGCCGAGCTCAACGCAGAACCGACGAAGAGCGCACACTTCGAATATGTACTCCTTTCCAGTCAAACGGGAGGAATTGCATCAAATGCAACACTGCGCAGGGTAAGCGGAACCTTCTCTGCGCTGTCGCGCGTGGACCGGTCAGAACGTGGGAACGTGTCGGCGCGAAGACCGGGCCGCTCGTCGCGCCGGCTGGGCGTATCCGGCGTACCGTCAAGGAATGGAGTGGTTGTTGTTCGCGGCGATCGGCGGCGGTATCGCGCTCGCCGCCCGACGGGTGTGGGATCGTCGCGCGGCACGCCGTGAGGATGTTGTCGATCTGCGCCAGATCAAGAAGGTCGCCGACGAGGACATCACGCTGCTCGGGGAGGAGTTGTCGCGGCTCGGTGTGGACGTGTCGGGCCACGAGCTCGACGCCGCGACCCGACGCGATTATCAGTCCGCGCTCGATGCTTACGACTCCGCCCAGCTGACCGTCAAGAGCCTGCGGTCCGCCGAGGCGATCAGCATGATCACCGACACGTTGGCGACCGGCCGCTATGCCGTGACCTGTGTTCGCGCCCGGGTCGCGGGCGTTGCCGTCCCCGTGCGGCGAGTGCCTTGCTTCTTCAATCCTCAGCACGGTCCGTCGACCAGCGACGTTATGTGGACCCGGCCCCGGCACGGCACCCGCACAGTTCCGGCCTGTGCTCAGGACGCCGCCCGCGTCGGTGCGGGTGAGCAGCCCGAGATCCGCTATGTGCAGCTCGGCTCGCGTCGGGTGCCGTACTGGGAAGCCGGCCGGGCCTTCGCCCCGTACGGTCAGGGCTACTTCGCCAGCGGCGGGGATGGCGCGAGTTTCATTCCGCTGTCCGGCTTTGATGGCCAGTCGGGCGGCCATGGCGCCTGGGGCGACAGCTGGGGCGGGGGCCACGGAGGCGGCGGCCACGACGGCGGCGGCGGACACGGGCAGGGTGGACACGGCGCGGGCGGTCACGAGGGCGGCGGGCACGGCTCGGATGGTGGCGGTCATGGTGGCGGGCACGGCGGCGGCCACTGACCTCGAGGTGCGCGGCGAGATTGGTCCCGTGACGTCCGGACACTTCGAATTCGAGCCCGTTACCAATCCCCGCTGCGCGATCCCGGCGACAAGGTCTTCGACCAGGTCCTCTTCATGCGCCCCGACCTTCGCTACGCATGCGGAGTCGTTCCTCGGACATTCATCCGTTCGCCGGGGCGGCTGAAGATGCTGAGGATCTCGGCGGGCTCGCTGCCGGTGCTGCCGAACCAGTGCGGCTTGTCGGTGCTGAACTCGGCGACCTCGCCGGGACCGAGCACCCAGTCCTCGTCGCCGAAGACGAGCCGCAGGTGGCCGGACAGCACGTAGATCCATTCGTGGCCGTCGTGCGCCCTCAGCTCCGGGGTGATTTTGTTGGTCGGAATGACGATCTTCCACGCCTGCGTGCCATCTGGCTGCTGCGTCAGCGGGATCACCATCCGGCCCTTGACGCGACTGGGCTTGAGCCGGATGCGTGGATCGCCTTGCACCGGCGCGGCGACGAGGTCGTCGAGCGGCACCCGATACACATGCGACAACGCCAGCAGCAGTTCCAGGGTCGGCCGCCGCTGTCCGGTCTCGAGCCGCGACATCGTGCTCTTCGAGATCCCCGTAGCCGTCGCAACAGCCGTGAGCGTCATTCGGCGCTGCGCGCGCACTCGCTTGAGCCGTCCTCCGACCCCTTCGAGCACTGCGGCAATCTCCGCCGCTGAGGCGTCTTCCACCAGCTCATCTGACGCTCATTTCCCACAAACCGCAACCTTCGTGGCCGAACGCCCCACCTGCCGCCAGCCTTGGTACATGACCACAACAGTGTCGGACTCCAAGCCCGTCCCGACGTCGCGGCCGGCTGTACTTGGACCGCCGACCAAGCACCAGTTGGCCCTGATGATTTGGCTGGCCGTGTTCCCGACCCTCACCGCTCAACCTCGCCCTCGGCGACTGGCTCGGCACGCTGACGCCGGTCGAGCGGACGTTCGTCCTCGCGACCATCGCCGTACCGATCGTGATCTACGGGCTGACGCCGCAGTTGCACCGGCTGCGCCGACGCCTTCTGACCCGCAACCACTAGAAAAGGACTGCACGCCATGAGCGCACACACCACCACTACCGTCCGCGACGAACGAACATCCAGCCCGCGCCACGATCGGGAGCTGACCACCCGTCGGCTGAATGTCATGCGGTTCGGGTACGCATTCATGGGGGTGGGGCTGGTGCTGGTCAAGTGGCCGGTTGTGGTTCAGGACGCTCGATCGCTCCCGGTGATGGAAGGCGTTGTTGCCTGCCTGCTGACAGCCATGTCGTTACTGGCATTCCTCGGGCTCAGATACCCGGTGCGGATGCTGCCGATCCTGCTGTTCGAGGTGGCTTGGAAGGTCATCTGGGTCGGCGCCGTCGCGATTCCCCGCCTGGTTTCCAACAACCTGAACGCCGAAGCGCGCGACGTGCTTTTCAACTGCTCCTTCGCCGTCGTCGTCCTGGCCGTCATCCCTTGGCGCTACACATGGCGCCGCTACGTCCGGACCCCTGGAGATACCTGGCGCTAAGGTCCAATCAGCAGCATGGAGGCGGGACTGATTCTCGGGCGCGGGGTCGACGCGCAGGAACTCCACCACGTGACCCGGCTCAGCAACTGCTACGCGATGAGGTTCGTCCCGATCCGCCCGGACCTGATGCCGTCCTACCTCGAGCTCCGATCGCCCCAGGAGTGAGGGAATACCGCACACTTCAAATAGGTACTCGTTGCCAGTCCATCGGTTTTGCCCGCACCGCGACACCTCGGTCACTGTGCGGCGTGTCGTGACGGTGGTGTGGCCGCCGTTCGGCCCTCGGAGGCCGTGGAGCGGGGATGCCTCTGGCTCGTCGCCGAACTGAGCCCCCCGCGGTGCGGATCCCGGCTGACCTGGCCGGGCCAGTCGAGGTTGCGCTCGCCCGCTCGGCCGACCAGATCCCGCCACCTACCGCGCTGCCGGGCGGAGCACGCTACGAGGTGAAGTGGGGCGGGTACCTTCACTGAACAAGTCAAGGAGCCCGTATGCGGCTGCGTGCTTACCGGAGCGGGAGAACAGGTCATCGCCGCTGCGACGTTTGCCTGGGGGCGGTGCCTACTTACGGGATGCGTCTGCGCGTTCCAACAGTTCGGCGGTCGCCTCCCACAGGCGTCGCTCGCGGTGGGGGTCGTGGGCGACCGGCTGTACTTCGGTCAGCTTGGTCTTCAGCACGAATGCGCCGTCGCGCAGGTCTGCCCATTTGTCGTCAAGGGCCACCGCGGCCAACAGCGGCCCTGAGCGCCGCGGCGTCGACACGCCCGGAATCCGGCCCAGGGCGCGGCTGATCGCCTGCAGCGCTTTCGGGGCGCCGCGGCCGAGTGCGGTGCCGGGCATCCAGCCCGGTTCGAACACCGACACATTGATGCCTGCGCCGGCTCGGCGCTGCAGCTCGTGGGCGTAGTACAGGATCGCCAGCTTGGCGTTGGAGTAGGCGACACCGGAGGCGGCCATGCCTGGGGCGTGCTCACCGGTGGCCGGGCGGGCGAGCTCGACGGGGTCGGCCCATTTGGCCTCAGCCACGCCCAGTAGCTTGCGCCAGAAGTTGGCGTGATAGGTGTTCGAGCCGAGCAGTACGACCCTTGCCGGGGCGGTGAAGGAGTCGAGCAGGTCGCCGATGAGCTGGGCGTGGGCGAGGTAGTTGACGGCGAAAGTTGTCTCGTAGCCGTCGCGCGAGGCGTGTCGGGTGTCGGGCGACATGGTGCCGGCGTTGGCGACCAGCGCACGCAGCGGCCGGACGGCGGCCGCTGCGAGTAGGCCGCGCACGGCGGCACGGACGTCGGTCAGACTGGCGAGGTCGCAGCCGATCTCGTGGACGTGTGCTCCGAGGGTACGAGCCTCGTCGGCGACCGCCGTCAGGTCGTGCCCGGCGCGGCCGACCAGCAGCAGGTCGGGTCGCTGCCCGTCCGGGCGGCCGGCCATGGCCAGCGCGGCGTGGCGGCCCAGGTTGCGGGTCGGGCCGGTGATTAGAACGGTTCCGGGTTCGGTCATAACCGCAGCCTGCGAGAGATGGCGGGCGGCAACCAGTCGTCGGGATTTCGTAGGACTGCCAGGGCCAGGACAACCCAGTGCGGGCTCGCGCACACTGGAGCCTGTGGAAGCGTGGGAGTTCGGCCGGACGGTACGCCGCTGGCGCGACCGGGTGGCACCGGAGGCCGTCGGCGTGCCGGCGGGCCGGCGACGGCGGGCCATCGGGTTGCGCCGCGAGGAGCTGGCCGCGCTCGCCGGCATCTCGGCTGACTACCTGACCCGCCTGGAGCAGGGACGCGCGACCGCGCCGTCAGCCCAGGTCGTGGAGTCACTGGCCCGGGCATTGCGCCTGGCCGACACCGAACGCGACCTGCTCTACCGGCTCGCGGGGCACGCCGCACCCGGCCCGGACATCGTGCCGTCCCGGGTCACCTCGAGCGTGCAACGGCTGCTCGACCGGCTTTCACACACCCCGGTGGTCGTCTACGACGCCAGCTGGACACTCGTTCTCGCCAACGCGCCCTACGACGCGCTCATGGGCGATACGACCACCTGGCGCGGGCTGGACCGCAACGCCGTCTGGCGCAACGTCACCCGCCTGCCCTCACGGGTCGTGCATACCCCACAGGAGCAAACCGAGCACGAGGCCCGGCTCGTGGCCGACCTGCGCCAGTCCGCCGCACGCTACCCAGCCGACCGTGCGCTGCGGCGCCTGATCACCGACCTGACCGCCGGCAGCCCGCGCTTCGCCGAGCTCTGGGACGCCGAAGCGCCGCCGCCCCCGGCAGACCCGTCCCGACGCAAGACCATCGACCACCCAGCGGTCGGCCCGATCACCCTCGACTGTGACACCCTGCTCGTCACCATGGACGACCTGCGCATCACCGTTTACACCGCCGAGCCCGGCACTGAAGACTCCCGCCGCCTCGACCTCGCCGTCGTCCTGGGCACTCAGTCGCTACAGCTCTGAGCGCCAATGCTCGGATCCACTGGGGCTTGGCCCCGCAATCGCAACGACATCAGCGACCGCTTCCCTGACGTCGTCACCGCCGCTACGCAGCAGCTGGCCGCCGGCATCGTTATGGATGAACGGCGAGTTCGTCGTCCTCGGCGCCGATGGTCGCCTGAGCTTCGATGCCATCCAGCGGCGCCTCGTGACCAGCCCGGCGAGAGCTCGCAACCGGGCCGCTCAGGTGCCAGCCGTCTATGCGGCCTTCGACCTCGTTCGTGGGTGCCGCCGATGTAGCTGACGCCTGTCACCGCAGATCTTGACGAGGCACGCGAATGGTTCGAGATCTTGCCCGAGGCGATCCGCCTGAGCGTTGGTGCAGGCCACTCCGGCCGGCTTGCCGGGCTTGCAAAGCGGAGCACTGCCCCGTATAAATGGACTAGTGCTCCGGTTAGCCCGCTCAATTGTTCGATTCTGAGCTGCTGATCGACGGCGCCTGATCAAACGGCCGGACATGAGGCCGGGGGCCGTTCTGCCTCGGCCGCGGAAACTTCGATTCGAACCAGGGAAAGAGAGTCAGCCATGAGCAGCATCAGCATCATCGGTGTCGGGACCTACGCCCGCGCCATCGGCACCCGTGCGGTCGAGGGCGGCAACGCCGTCGAGGTCATCGGCCGCGACGCGACCAAGGCCAAGGAGCTGGCTGCCGCGCTCGGCGGCAGGGCTACGACGGGGACATTCGGCACGGCCCCTGCCGGCGACATCGTGATCCTGGCGGTGCCGTACGCCAGCGCCGTGGCAGTCGTCGCCCAGTACGGGGATGCACTGGCCGGCAAGGTCGTCATCGACATCTCCAACACCTTCGCCGCCGACGCCACTGGGCTGGTCACCCCTCCGGGCAGTTCAGGAGCGCAGGAGATCGCCAGGGCATTGCCGGAGAGCGCGCACGTTGTGAAGGCGTTCAACACCGTCTTCGGCCACGTTCTGGCCCTGGGCCGCCCGCTGGATGTGCTCTTTGCCGGCGACGACGATCGGGCCAAGGCGAGCGTGTCGGCCTTCATTGAGAGCCTCGGCTTGCGGCCGCGGGACGTCGGCGGCCTGGAGATGGCGCACTGGCTCGAAGGGGCCGGCCTGCTGATCATGGGGCTGGCCGGCCACGGCGCGGGGTTCAACATCGCCCTCGGCGTCGACGTTCTCGACTGAGCGCATCTGAATCTTGTCGCGTCGCATCAACTGAGCCGATCTACGGCGCACGAAGAGCAATCCACCGGCTTTCATCAGGAGTAGTAATGCGCGTTTTTGTTACTGGCGGGACCGGCCATTCCGGTTCGTACATCATTCCCGAGCTCATCGCCGCCGGGCACGAGGTCACTGGCCTGGCCCGGTCGGACACGGCCGCGGCTGCGCTGTCCGCTGCCGGCGCCAAGGTGCGCCGCGGCGACCTCGAGGATCTCGACGGTCTCATGGAGGCGGCGGCGGATTCCGACGGCGTCATTCACGTCGCGCATCGGCAAGACCTGCTTCCGTTCGGCGGGATGGACGCGGTGTCCGCGGCGGAACTCCCGGTGATGCTCGCGTACGGCGAGGCGCTCGCGGGCACCGGAAAGCCGCTGGTCGCGGCGGGGAGCATTGGCTCGTCCGGGCAGCTGGGCCGGCCGGCCACCGAGAACGACCCCGCCCTACCCGTCGGCGATGAGCACAAGGGAACCCTGCGGGTTCGCAACGTCGTGGAAACCGCCGTCCTCGATCTCGCCGAGCGCGGAGTACGGTCGTCGGTCGTACGGATTGCCAATATCGCGCACGGAACGACCGATCGTGCCGGCTTCCTCCCCACCCTGATCGCGCTCGCGAAGGAGAAGGGCTTCGCCGGTTACCCGGGCGACGGCGCGAACCTGTGGAACGCCGTGCATGTCCGCGATCTCGCCTCCCTGTTCCGCCTGGCGCTGGAGAAGGGCCCGGCCGGCAAACACTGGCACGCGGTTCAGGACGAGGGCATTCCGTTCCGCGAGATCGCCGAGGCGATCGGCAGCCGCCTGGGCCTGCCCGCCGTAAGCATTCCCCTGGACGAACTGATGCTGCCGGGATACTTCGGGTTCCTCGCGAATGTTGTCACGCAGAGCTACCCGTCGTCCAACCTCATCACCCGCCGCGTCCTCGGGTGGGAACCCGTCGAGCCCGGCCTGGTCGCCGACCTGGACAACGGACACTACTTCCCCGGCAGCTGACGGCAGGGGAGCCGGATCGCAACGCGCCCGGCGCACGACAAATAGCGCGACTCTTCAACAATGAAGGTTGAATATGACGACTGTGGGATTCATCGGCAGTGGACAGCTCGGCAGTGCCGTCGCGCGGCTTGCCATCGAGGCCGGACACCATGTCCTGCTCAGCAACTCGCGCGGTCCCGAAACGCTCGAGGACACGGTCGCAGAGCTGGGGCCGCGGGCGTCCGCGGCGACGAGTACGGAGGCCGCGGCGGCCGGCGACCTCGTCGTGGTCACGGTGCCGGTCAAGGCGTTCCCCGACGTACCCGCCGCGCCACTGGCCGGGAAGACGGTCATCGACACCTGCAACTACGGCACCGAGCGTGACGGGCACATCCCCGAACTCGACAGCTTGTCGCTGACCTCGAGCGAACTGCTGCAGCGCTACATCCCGGGCGCGATGGTCGTGAAGGCGTTCAACAACATCTTCTTCAAGCACCTGCTGTCACTGGGCCGCGCGGAGGGGGCGGGCGACCGCTCGTACCTGCCGATTGCGGGGGACTCGGCGCGGGCGAAGTCTGCGGTGACCGAGTTCATCGACTCCATCGGTTACGGCGTGGTGGACGCGGGGTCGCTGGCCGATGGGTGGCGGCAGGCGACGGGCACGCCGGTGTGGGCGACTCCGTACGGGCCGACCTCGGACGAAAAGGGCCAACCGGCCGGCGAGGACGCCATCCGCGCGGCACTGGCCACCGCGACGCAGTAACCGCAAGCGGTCAGGCCACCGAATTCACGGGTCACCGCCCCATCTACCAAGCAAGGAGACATATGCGAGCCGACGCCAGGAAGAACTACGACCGCCTGCTCGCGGTGGGGCACGACGTCGTGACCGAGCAAGGCGCTGAGGCGTCGCTGCGCGACGTCGCCCGCAGAGCAGGCGTCGGGCTCGGCACGCTGTACCGTCACTTCCCGACACGAGAGGCGCTCCTCGAAGCCTTGCTCCGCACCACTGTCGACGAACTGACGGCACAAGCAGCCGACCGCGAAACGTCGAGCACACCCGAGGACGCCCTCATTTCCTGGCTCCGCGACAGCGTCGCGCTCACCCACAAGTATCGGGGTGTCGCGCCGCTGCTGTCGGCAGCCATCGAGGACACGGAGTCCGCACTCAATGCGTCGTGCGTCGCTCTGCACGATGCAGGCACGCGGGCCCTCGAACGCGCTCACGAGGCGGGCAAGGCGCGGGACGACATCGACGGCACCGACCTGTTCGCGCTGGTCGCGGCACTTGCGTGGCTCCACGATCAGCCCTCGTTCGCGCACCGCGCCGATCACCTCCTCGGTGTCATCTCGGGTGCGGTCCTGACCGGCCAAGCGAGCAATGGCGTCAGTCCAATGGGCTCATCATGACCCCAGGGCAACTCGAACGGACCAGCCGAGGCCGGGACAATTTCGGTTGCGGCCGGTTCGCCACGCCTCGGTTGCTTGTACCGCCGAACCTCCACGGATCTGAGCTGAGATAAGCGCGTCAGCCCTGGGCGCCTCGCGGCGAAGGTGTGGTCGCCTTCACCGCGAGGAACCGTGTGTTGTGGGATGGGGGTCTAACGCAGGTTGTAGGCGCGGATCACTGTGTAGTCGGTCGTGCCGCCGTCGGCGCGTTCCGCGGTGGCGTGGAAGGACACCGAGCCCTTCGCGGGGTGGCGCAGGGATGCGAGCCAGGTGTCGGTGCCGGTCCGGATCAGCGTGACGGGTTGCCAGGTGGCGCCCTCGTCGTACGAGACCGAGACGGTGATCTTGCGGGTTGCCGATGGGGTCGACCCCGGCTGAGTCTTCAGGCTGATCGGCACCAGGTACGGCGTACCTCCTCGCATACTGTTGGCGAGGTCAACGGTTGGGGTGAAGGCGAACGACGACAGCGGCAGGTACGTCCACTTGTCGGTCCCGACCTGGGAGGACTTGAACGTCCACGAGCCGCTGACCTTCGTCGACGCGTTGAACCCGGTCGGCCGGTTGACCTCGTACTCCAGCCTGTACGGCGTTTCCTCGGGCGGCACCGGTCCGCTGGCGTCGTAGAAGTATGTCGGGATCTCGGCCAGTTTCACGCCGTTCTGGTAGAACCCGACGCGCCCGCTGTCGAGCAACGAGTATCCCGTGTGACCGGAGTCGTCACCGAACGGCGGCACGTTGAGCAAGATCGTGTTGCCTACCCGGGCGACGTACGTGCGCGCGTTGAACTTCGGTCCGGCCGGTCCACGCTGCCAGTCGACCGTGTAGTGACGACCTGGCTGCCAGGTGGCGCCGTCGTACCAGAACTGGGTCTGGCTACCGCCGCTGATGTCCCAGCGGTGGTTCCAGGTCACGTCTTTCGCGGTGTAGTAGACGGTCCGGATGCCCGGTACGTCGTACTGGATCGCCGCCGAGATCGCACCGCCACCCTCTGCCGGGAAGCCCCAGTTGTGGATGAAGCCCGTTTGCTTGACGGGCCAGACGCTGTGGTTGCGGGTGGTCACCGTTGCCAGCTCGCTCTGGCGGACGGTGTGCTGGTAATTCGTGAGGAAGTGTCCACGGACGAAGTCGACGATGTCGTACTCGTACGGCGAGTTGTAGAACGTCCCGTCCGCTGTCGGCTCGGCCCAGCGGCTCGTGACGTCCGTGACCAGGGTGCCTTCGTCCGCCGTGACCTCGTCGCCCAGGTCCGCTGTGAACAGTTTGCTGAAGTCAGGGCCGGTGATGCGCGCGTCGATCGCGCCGCCGCGTGGCAGCACGCGATACGCACCGACCGAGGCCAATTTGGTCCGGGCGGAGGCCTTCGGCACCGTCACCGAAACGGGCGTGCCCTTGCGGGCGTCGAGTTCGACCACACCGTCATCGGAGTGACCGACAGTGAGGTTCGGCTGCACCAGCAGGGTGGAGCTGCCGTCCGGACTGACCACCGACGCCTGCACGTGGTACCGGCCCGGCCGCAGCTTGGCGGTGACCGTCCCGGATGCGTTGTACGGGAACTTGAAGACGTCGAGGTCGAGCCCGGTCGCCCAGATCGCGTAGTCGCTCGACGGTGCGCCGGTCCGGTCGGTCACCTTGAAGGTGACGGTCTGTTCCTCGTGCCCCTTGCTGATCGTCAACGGCACCCGCACCGACAACCCGTCGGCGTTGGTTGCGGTCAGCGCTCCCGAGAACGTGCCGGTTGCCGACGGCACCCGCGTGTCACCGGTCAGTACGGCGTCCGCCGTACCGCCGGCCGGTACGACGAGCTGTGCCGGACTGACTGTGAACAATCCAGCCGGAGCGGGAGCGTTGTCCGGACCGGTCCCCGTGGTCGACAGGTCGAGCGTCACCGGAGAGGTGCCGTCGTTGCGGTAGGTCACTGTCTTGGTGACAGGGGTGTCGTCGTCGGCCGGCCACGGCTGCGAGCCGAGTGCGAGGCTGGAAACGCTCGGCAGGACGGCCTGCCGGACCGCACGGGCGACGTCGACCCGGCCGGCGCCTTGCTCGAAGACGGTCAATGAAGGGTTCGGCTTGGCTGCGGCAGTCAGCGCCGTCTTCAGTTGGGTAGCAGTCCACTGTGGATGCTGCTGCTCGAGCAGGGCTGCCGCGCCGGCCACATGCGGCGTGGCCATCGACGTGCCATTGAGTTGGGTGTACCCGGGAGCGTACTGCGGATAGTCGGAGCCCTTCGCAAGCGCGGCGACGATGCCGACGCCGGGTGCGGTGATGTCCGGCTTGATCGCGCCGTCGTCTCGCGGGCCGCGGTTCGAGAAGTCCGCGAGGTTGTCCTGCTTGTCGACCGCTCCGACCGCCAGTGCCGCGTCGGCGGTGGCCGGCGACGACACGCCGCCGGTGGCGCCGTTGTTGCCTGCGGCAATGACGAAGAGGGCGCCGGTCTGTGCGGTCAGCCGGTTGACGGCTTCCTCGAGGACGTCGATGCCGGGCGAGTCGGTGCCGCCGAGGCTCATGTTGATGACCTTGGCCTTGGATGCGGCCCACGCCATGCCGGCCAGGATCGCCGACTCGGCGCAGCTCCTGGTGCTGCAGACCTTCCCGATCAGCAGCTTCGCGCCGGGCGCGACACCCTTGTACTTGCCGCCCGACTCCGCGCCGCTGCCCACGACGGTGGAGGCGACGTGGGTGCCATGGCCGACGTTGTCCTCGGTGTCGGCGGCGTCGCTGAAGTTCTGTTCCTCGAGGATCTTGCCGGCGAGGTCGGGGTGGGTGTCGTCGATGCCGGTGTCCAGAACGGCGACGGTCACACCGGTTCCGTCGTACCCGGCGGCCCACGCGGCCGGTGCGCCGATCTGCGGGACGCTCTGGTCGAGCGACACTTCACGCTTGCCGTCGAGCCACACCCGGGCGATGCCTGGAGCGGTGGTGCGCTTCGTCGCGCTGCCGGCGGTGACGTCGGTCCAGAAGTCGCGGGCCTTGGCCTTGCCGACCTTGATCGCGGCGGCGCGGAGAGCGGGCAGGCTCTCGGTGACGCGAGCTGCCCGCAGCTTCGGCGGAGTGGTCGCGCCGTACGAGACGATCGTCGGCAGCTCGGCGACGTGGGCGTCGTCGTACCCGGCCTGGACCAGTCCGGTGACGTCGAACAGCCGCCGGTCGACCTGGTTGCTCGAGACGAGGCGGAGGGCGTCGTTCGGTACGACGTACTGGTGGCCGTCCTGCTGGTACTGGGTGAAGCCGAGCTGGTCGCGGCCGGGGGCGGGATCGAGCGAGATCCTGTTGCCGTCGACGAAGACCCGGTCACCGGTCAGCAGTGTGACCCAGCTCCCGGTCGGAATCTGATTCTGGGACTTGGGCTTCCCGACGGTCCAACCGACGGGCTGCGGTTGGCCGGTGGCGGTCAGGGGAAGTGCCAGGAGGGCGGTGCTCAGCGCGAGACCGATCAGGCGCCGGGACAGTCGAGACATAAGTTTCCTTCCTGATATGTCAGGAAAAGTCTGAGATTCGGACACCCCTCCCGGGTACTCCGATCTGGCCATAACATCGCGTTATGGATCTGGAGATCCGTCACCTGCGACTCGTCGCCGCGATCGCCGAGACGGGCAGTATCAGCCGCGCCTCGGTGCGGCTCGGCCAGAGTCAGCCGGCTGTGACCGGACAGTTACAGCGGATCGAACGCCTGCTGGGCGGACCGCTGTTCCTCCGCGACGGAAGCGGTGCCCGGCCGACGGCGCTGGGCACGATGGTGACGTCACATGCGCAGAGCATGATCACCCTGCATGACGACCTGCTCCGGGACGTACGCCGGCGCGAGGCCGACGCAGACCTCACCAGCCTGCGCCTCGGTGCGACGGCCGGACCGCTGGCGGCCGCACTTAAGACCGTGACGCGGCAGCTGCTTCCGGATACGGAGGTCTCGCTGCACCTCTGCGACTCCGACGAGGAACTGCTCGAACTGCTCGCCGAGGCCCGGCTGGAAGTCGGGCTCACCGTCGACTACCCAGGGTACGAGCTCGGGCTGCCGGACGGGTTGAGCGAAACTGTGCTGCACGTCGAGCCGGTGTTCGTCGTGCTGTCGAAGGACCACGCGCTCGCGGTCGAGTCCGAGATCCCGCTCGCCGCCCTGGCCGCCGAGCACTGGCTGCCCGGCGATGGGAAGGATAAGCGGATGCGCGCGATGTTCCGTGAGGCCTGCCGCCGGGCCGGCTTCACACCGCGCCGCATCCAGCGAACCAACGCCAGTGTCGTGTTCTCGCTGATCAGCCAGGGCCACGGCGTCTCACTGTGCCGAGCTGTCACGGTCGAGCGGGAGAACGCCGTCGTACGCCCACTCGCCGGCGACCCCATGTGGGCTCGCGAACGCCTCGTCTGGGCAACCGCCGCCCCGGTCGCCGATCACGTGCCGTCAATACGGGATGCGCTCCTGGCCGCCTACCAGCAGCAGGCCGACTCGATATCGGCGTACAAGGCGTGGCGCACCAACCGCAGGCTCCCCTAGTCGCCGAGCATCGCCGGACTGGGTGTCATTGGGAACGTTCGGTGGATGGTCGGGGAGTTGTACGCCGTCGTACAGGTCGGGGAGGTCGGTGCGACCGGCGGCGTCGAGTCGGTGAGGTTGAGGCGGGCCGTCGGTGCCGGCGTCCGGGATTCAGGCCGGCAGCAGGACCTGGACCTGGTCTTTGATCTCCTTCACGATGTCGGCGATGGGGTTGGCGAGGTTGATGGTCGCGGCCATGCTGACGAACATGATCGCGGAGACGATGTGGGCGAGTGTCGCGGCGTCGTCTGCGCTGATGCGTTGGTCTCGTCGTAGTACGTCGCTGATCGCTTTCTCGGTCTGGACGGTCAGTCCGAGTGCGTCGCGATGGTGGGGTTCGGCGGGGTCGCCGAAGACGATCTCTCGCAAGTAGGTGCGCCCGTTGTCGATCTGTTTTCGGTTGCATTCGACGACGGGGCGGATGATCGCCATCACCGCGTCGAGCATGTCGGGAATGTCCTCGGCAGCCGTCTTTCCTTGGGCGAGCGCTTCTGCGTACGTCGAGTTCTGCACGAGCAGCAGGAGTTCGCCCTTGGTCTTGGCGTAGAGGAAGAGCGTGCCGGCTCCGATGTCGGCCTTGTCTGCGATCTCCTGGGTAGTGACCTCGTCGACGCCGCGCTCGGCAAACAAATCCCGGGCTGCGGCGGTGATGCGCTCGAGCTTCTCTTGCTTGTTCCGCTCGCGACGTCCGACTCGGTGGGAGGCCAATGGCATGGCTGCCGTCCTTTTCTGCTGTGTGGGCTCGAAGGCGCCGGCGTTCATTCTTCCACGGCGACTAGGGAGCCGTCGTGGTGGTGACCTCCGGATAGAGCGCCTCGACAGGACCGCTCAGACCGGCCTTGACGTGGGCGGTCAGCGCGTCGCCGATGACCTCGTACGCACCGGCCGCGACGGCGTCGTACACCAGGGTCACGAGTTCGGCAGGTTGCAGCTTGGGCCCGTCCGCGTGGGCAGCCATGCGGGTCTCGACGTACCCCATGTGCACGCCCGTCACGTGGACGCCATGGGGAGCGAGCTCGAGCCGTAGCGAGTTGGTGGCCGACCAGAGCGCGGCCTTGCTGGCGCTGTAGGCGCCGCCGAACCCGTACCAGCTCGCAACTGAATGCACGTCCACGAGAACGGACTGCGGCTTGGCTGTGAGGACGGGCGCGAACGCGCGGGCGAGGAAGACGGGTCCGAAGAAGTTGGTCTCCATGTTCGCCCGGATGTCGGTCTCGGTCACCTCCAGCAGGCTTGCGCTCGGCGGGAGGGCGCCCGCGTTGTTGATGAGCGCCGTCACGTCCGGCGCCGCGGCCACGGCGGCGGCGATGGACTCGGCGTCGGTGATGTCGAGGGTGAAAGGGACGATGCGCTCGTCGTCCCAGGTCTGCGGAGTGCGGGCGGTGGCGTAGACCTTCGCCGCGCCGCGCGCGAGAGCTTGGTGGACGAATTCGGTTCCGATGCCGCCATTGGCCCCGGTGACCAGGACGACTGCTCCGTTGAGGGAAGGCATGTTCAGGTTCTTTCTGTTGGGAGCTATTGCTCGTAATGCGGCAGGATCGTGCCGTTCTTGACGTACGTGAGGGCGGCGTCGACGTCGTACGCGTGGATCGCGGAGGCGAGCAGCGCCAGCTGGTTGGACAGTTCCTCGATCACGGGGCCGGTGAAGAAGGCATCGCGTGCTCCGACGTCGGTGAACCCGACGATGAGCGAGGCGTGGAACTGCTGGTCGTGGGGGTTGTCGTGGGCAACGTTCGGCGTGTCCCAGAGCTTCTCGATCCAGGGCAGGAACGTCTGCGTACGAAGCTCCTTGAGCACTCCGGTGCCGGCGAGCGCGGGAACGAGCTGCTCCTTGATGAGCTTCCGGAACTCGCCGGCGCCGACCCCGTCTCTGCGCCGGAGGTAGACCATGGCACGGGCACCGACAGTCTCTCCTGGGCCCGCGACGTCATACCAGCGCGACGAGTTCGGCGTACCGGTGTAGAGGAGCGTGCGGCGGAACACGTTGATCTCGTCCTTGTAGGCCAGCTGCGTCTGCTTGCGCCCGAGCAGGGGGGAGAGCGCGGAGTGGAAGGTGACTTCCGCGACGCCGTCGATCTTGCGGTCGGCGGGGATCGAGGTCTCGACCCCGTCGGTGACCGGCCACCGGCCGGGGTTGTCCTCGGCCAGGTGGATCTGCCGGTACTCCTCCAAACCGGGCGTGGCAGAGATGATCTTCGAGTGCGGGCCCTTCCAATAGTCCATGCCGGTCTGGCGAGGCTGGTCGGTACGCACCCAGAGTGGGATGGACGAGGACAGGTGCTTGTGCACACGTAGTTGCGCGGCGGACGGTGACGTACTCATGATGTTGCCCTTCTTCTCCTGGTTCGGTCGTGGGCGGTCATCGGGAGAGGAACTCGACCGCGACCGGGGCGAACTTGTCGTGGTACTGGAAGATGCCGCCGTGGCCGGAGTCGGGGTAGATGACGAGCTCGGAGCCTTTGATGCGGCGGTGCAGGTCTTCGGAGAGGATCGAGGGCACCATGCGGTCGTTGTCGCCGTTGGCGATCAGAGTGGGCTGGGTGATCGTCGAGAGGTCGGCGGAGGCGGAGCGCCCCCACTTCTTGATCGCCTTGAGCTGCGTCTGGAACCCCCTCAGCGCCATCGGCGCGTCGCGGTTCGTGGTGCGCTCCTCGAGGCGCTTCACGAACGCGCGGGCGGCCGGCTTACCTGTGGCGTTGCGGTTGAAGAACAGGAACTCCTTCGGGTCCGACCGGGTCAGGGTCGCCCGCAGGATGTCGTAGTACGTCGTGCCCGCGACCTTGTCGATGTCCTTGCCGCCCGCGGGGCCGGTGCCGGTGAGGACGAGCTTGCGGACCAAGCCCGGGTGCTTCACGACGAGGGCCTGGGCGACCATGCCGCCGAGGGAGAACGAGAAGATGTCGATCTTGTCGAACCCGAGTGCGGTGATGAAGGCGTAGGCGTCGTCGGCCATCGCCTCGACGCTGTCGGGAACGCGGCCGGTGGAGGCGCCGACGCCGCGCTGGTCGAAGGCGATGACGTGGTGCTCTGCGGCGATGGGGTCGATGATCCGGGGGTCCCAGTTGTCGAGGGTCGCGGCGAGGTGGACGAAGAAGACGACGGGGATCCCGCCCTTCGGCCCCAGCTCGCGATACGCGAACGTGACGCCGTTGGCGTCGATGGTGCGGGCAGGCGAGTCTTTGTAGGCGGTGATGACGTTGTCGTTCGTGTTCATGACGTTCTCCTGGTTCGTCTGGGTTGTTGCGGGTTGTTGCGGGTTGTTAGGGGTTGTTATGGCCGGCTGATGACGGCTTTGCCGCGGATGCCGCCCTTGTCGAGCGACTGCACTGCCTGCACGGTCTGATCGAAGTCGAACACCCGCCCGACGACGGGACGCAGTACGCCGCTGTCGACGAGCGCGCCGATCTGGCGAAGCTGGTCACCGCTGGCGCGCATGAAGAGGAACTCGTACGTCACGCCGAGCCGCCGGGCCTGACGGCGGATGCGGCTGCTGAGGGCGGACATGACCAGCCGGAGCACCGGGTTCGCGCCGAGTTCGCGGCCGAACGCCGGATCTGGCGGGCCGGCGATCCCGATCGCCTTGCCACCGGGGCGCAGTACCCGGAGCGATTTCTCGAGGTTCTTCCCGCCGAGGCTGTCCAGCACCAGGTCGTAGCCTTCGACGAGCTGTTCGAAGTCCTGGCTGCGGTAGTCGATGACGAAGTCCGCCCCGAGCTCACGCACGAAGTCGGCGTTGCCGGCACTGACCGTGGTGGCGACCGTGGCGCCGAGGTACTTGGCGAGTTGGATCGCGATCGTTCCGACGCCGCCGGCGCCGGCGTGGATGAGGACCCGTTGCCCGCGCTGCAGGTTGCCGCGCTCGACCAGTGCCTGCCACGCGGTCAAGGCCACCAGCGGCAGCGAGGCTGCTTCCTCGATGCTGATCGATACGGGCTTGAGCGCGAGGTCGGCCTCGGCGACCGCGATGCGCTCCGCGAACGTTCCGATCCGGTCCTTGTCGGGCCGGCCGTACACCTCGTCGCCGGGCCGGAATCCGTGCACCTTCGCGCCGACGCCGATCACCGTTCCGGCGACGTCGTTCCCGAGGATCTGAGGCAGCTTGTACGGCAGGATCTGCTTGAACTCGCCCGTCCGGATCTTCTCGTCGAGCAGGTTCAGCCCGGCGGCCTCGACCTGTACGAGCACGTCGTGCTCCCTGACCACAGGCTCGGGCACATCCGCTTGCTGCAGCGGCTCCTTGTACTGCGTGACGACGAACGCTCGCATGACGACTTTCCTTCGTTTCGATGGTTGATGCCCAACCAATTATCTGAGTTGACTCAATAATGAGCGCACTCAGTCAATCTGTCAAGGAGCCTCGAAGATGCGACCGGCCATGGAGGCGCAATGCCGGCTGCGAACACTCGGCAGCAGAGCGGCGCCCGCCGCTGCGGCGCTTTCCGCGTGAACCGCGGTCTAGAGGGAAGCGCCGCCGCAGATTGTCAGGTGTTGGCCGGTGATCATGGCGCCGCTGTCGGAGAGAAGGTACTGGGCGAGCGCCGCGACTTCGTCGGGTTGGATGAGGCGGCCCAGGGGCGGGACGACGGGTGGGGTGGCAGCCCGAGCCGAGTCGGTGAGCATCGCGGTGTCGGTGGGGCCGGGCTCGATGACGTTGACCGTGATGTGGCGGGGTGCGAGCTCGGCGGCCCACGAGCGGGCGAGGGCGCGGAGCGCTGCCTTGGTGGCGGCGTACTGACTTTTGCCGGCCACTCCGGTTGCCGTCCGGCTGCCGATGAGCACAATGCGGCCGCCGTCGGTGAGACGATCGACCAGGTGGTTACCCTCGGCAGGCTTCGGTCCGATCCGCAGCATCGACCGCATCGGCCCGTACGAACGGACACCACCAGGAGGGTACGTCGCAGCCGCGACCGCCCGAGCCGCGTCGTCGGCCGTGTCGACGAGTGGCACGATGATTCCGGCGGCACCGGCGTCGTTCGGCCGCGCGCTTCTCCCTGGTACGGCGGGATCGTTCGCCGCGGACCGCGATCGGTTCGGCGACGATGTGCTGGGCGTCGAGGTGTGGATCGAGGGAGCTGCACGGGTCCTGGAACACGACCTGGATCCGGTGCCGCAACGGCCGCAACCGGCGTTCGGTCAGCGTCGTCGTTTCAGGCGCTGCTCAGGCCGGCTGAGGTGGACTTGACGGAGCAGTGCTAGCGCTCGATCGCGGGCGTCGGCCTTGCCACAGTGGTGCCGCAGCCGGATCGCTTCGATCATCTGCCGGCCGACTGTGGCGATGGGGTTCAGCGCGGTCATCGGATCCTGGGGGACCAGCACCACCGCGCGCCCGCGGAGGGCGCTGATGTGTTTGCGGGTCCCGATCACGTCCTTGCCGGCGAGCTCGGCCTGTCCCGCCACTACGGCGAGATCGTCCGCAAGCAGCCGTAGCAGTGCCATCGCCGTCGTCGACTTACCGGAGCTGGACTCGCCGATGATCGTGACAGTCTTGCCGGCGTCGATATCGAAGGTGACGCCGTCGACCGCGCGGATCACGCCACCCGCAGTCCCGCAGCGTCCTGCGCAGTCTGCGCAATTCCTCCTGCCGCTCTCACTGAGAGTATGATCGTAATTTAATCCCTGGATGGTCTTGCCCCGGGGCCACCAGCGAACCTATTGTCGTATGAACGTAATCTAAAACTTCAGGAGCTCACGATGACGGCGACTCAGCAGGTCGCGCTGGTAACAGGCGCGTCCTCAGGCATCGGAGAGGCGACAGCGATCGCGCTGGCCGCCGCAGGTTTCCGGGCGATCGGAACCGGCCGCAGCACCGCGCCTCAACAACGCCCGTTCATGACCGTCTACGTCTCGACCGAGCAAGCGGCCGAGGGCTACTCGCAGTCGCTGGATCACGAGGTCCGCGAGTACGGCGTCCGGGTTCTGCTCGTCGAGCCGGGCTCGATCAAAACCCCGTTCGGGGACCACAGCGTCGTGGCCGACACCCCCATGCCGCTCTACGCGGCGGGACGGCGCAACTACGACGAGCTGCTGGAGAAGAACCTCAGCAGCGGCGACGATCCCGCCGTCGTCGCCAAAGTGATCGTTGGGGCGGCAACCGACCGGAACCCGAAACTGCGGCACACCGCCGGTAGAACCGCCCGGACCATCAACGCGGTGTACCGCGTCGCCCCGGCCCGGATCTTCGACCGCGTCATCCGCAGATTCAACCGGATGCCGAGCTGATCGCCCACCTTCGATCTGTCCGCGACATCAACAGCTACGGAGAGACAAATCATGATGTCCGAAGTCACAACAGGACTGGAAACAGAAGAACACGGCACCACCTTGATCGTCCGCATCAATGGCGGTGAGCATGCGCTGCTGGATCCGGGCATGGCGGCTCAACTCGGCAGACTCGTCGACAGGGCTGACAAGGATCCCGGCATCCACGCCGTCGTGTTCACGGGAACCCATCCCGATCGATTCTTGAGCCACGCGGACATCACCTGGCTCCAGGAGGGCGGCGTCGGATTTCCACCCATCAATACCCGGATCGCGGGGATCGTCTTCCGCATAGCGACCGCCATCAACAAGATGCCGGGCATCAGGTCACTCGCAGCCAAGACCAAGCTGAAGACCCTCCTGCAACTCGACGGCCTGCACGCGACGTTCCTGAAGATGAACGCGAGCGGCACCATCTTCATCGCGGCACTCAACGGCTCGGCGCTGGCCATCGGCGCGGAATTCGCCTGGGCCTGTGATGTGCGGATCATGGCAGACGGAGACTTTGTCATCGGCCTGACCGAAGTACTGCTCGCGCTCACCCCCGGCGGCGGGGGTTCCCAGCGCCTGACTCGCTTGATCGGCTCCCGGCAATCGCTGGCCGCGATCCTCGAGGGCAGGCCGTTCACCCCTGCGGAAGCCCTCGCTCTCGGCGCTGTCGACGAAGTCGTACCGCAGAACCGGGTGCTCGAGCGCGCGATCGAGCGAGCCGAGTACCTGAGCCTGCGGTCGAAGAAGTCGCTCGGAGCGATCAAGCGGTCGGTGTACTTCGGCGCCTCGAAGCCGCTGCCGGCCGGGCTGCGGGTCGAGCACGCGGAGTTCCTCGTGAGAGATCAGGACCAAGAAGCCCAGAAGCGGATGCTCGAGTACGTCGTCGCAACGGACGCGACGGGCGATCTGCCCTTGCTTGATGCCAAGACGTACGCCCGCGCGCTGCGCGAGGGCCGCATCGGCGGTGGTTCCAACGAATAGAACGAACTGCTGATAACAACAAGGCAGTCGAGGGCTACTCCGTACGCCTCGCTGAACTGGAGAAACACATGGTGCGGTACACGAAGGAACACAAGCAGGAAACCCGGCAGCGGATCGTCGTGACGGCCGGTCGGCGGTTCAAGCGGGACGGTATCGACGGATCCGGGGTCGCGACGTTGATGAAGGATGCGGGTCTGACCAATGGCGCCTTCTACGCGCACTTCGCGTCCAAGGACGACCTGGTTGACACCGCGATCGCCGACCAGTTGCACACACTGCATACGAACATCGTCGAGCAGGCCGAGCCCGGCCCGGCCGGTCTCGAACAGATCGTGCGCTGGTACCTGTCGCCCGGCCACCGCGACGACCACGACGAGGGCTGTCCTAACGCGGCCCTGCTTGACGAGATCGCGCGCAGCGGTGACACGACCAGGCAGGCCTACACCGACGGGGTGCTGGTGGTCATCGACGGCCTCGCGGCCCGCATGACACCCGGAGACCCGCTGTCGTCGCGGGTGAAGGCACTCAGCCTGCTGGGCCTGCTGGCCGGGACCCTGCAACTGTCCCGCGCCCTGACCGACCGGCAACTCTCCGACGAGCTCCTGGAACAGGGCATCCGCAACGCCTTGGCCCTGGTGAACGCCGAACAGCACACCTCAGACGTCAACCAAGCGACTAAGACGAAATGAGCCTTCCGATGAACCAGTCCAGCACGATCCGCTTCGAGCGCACGACACCCCGAACCGCCAAGATCACGTTCGCGAATCCTCCGGTGAATCTGGTGATTCCCGAGACCGTGGTGACGTTGCACGAGATCGTCCGCGAACTCGACAACGACCCCGACATCCAGGTCGTCGTCTTCTCCAGCGACGTACCCGACTTCTTCTTCAACCACTTCGACGGCGCCGAGGCCGGCAACCTGCCTGTGCCCGAGCACGAAGGTGACGCGCCGGTGTGGACCGATCTGGTCCTGCGGTTGAGCAAGGCCGCGTATGTCAGCATCGCCTCCATCCGGGGTCGCACCCGTGGCGCCGGCAACGAACTGGCCCTCGCCTGCGACCTGCGGTACGTCAGTCGGGAGAAGGCGTTCTTCGGCCAGCCCGAGGTCGGTGTCGGCATCGTGCCCGGCGGCGGTGGGGCCGAGCGACTCCCGCGGTCCATCGGCCGCGACCGGGCGCTCGAGGCGATCCTCGGCAGTGCGGACTACGACCCCGACCTGGCCGAGCGCTGGGGATGGGTCACGCGAGCTCTGCCGGACTCGGAACTCGACGCCTTCGTCGACGCAACAGTCACTCGCCTGGCCTCCTTCGACCGCCAGGCGTTGGCGACCGCCAAGGCGATGGTCGGCCGGGCCACCCTGCCTCCGGACGCCGACCTGATCGCCTCGTACGGCGAGTTCGTGGACTCCCTGACGGGCCCGGGACTCCTGCCGCGGGCGATGGCCCTCCGCGCGCTGACCGCCGACAAGGGCCTGGACGTCGAATACCAGCTGGGTGAGTACGTCGGCGAGGTCAACCAGAATCTCTGATCGCTGATCGGTCGGTGGTTCAGGGCAAGCGGCTTCTGGAGGTGTTCCAGCGCCCACTGGCGGGCAGCAGAGGTTCCGTGCGCGGTGAGATATTGGACGGGGTACTCGATGTACTGAGCCTGCCCTCCGTCGCGCCATGGCGGGGCGACAACCATGCGTGCAACGTGGTTGGCGACCCGCGCAACGACCGCCGGCGGCAACGACATGTTCGCCACCCTCAGCGAGCCGCGGACCGAGACGCTGGGGCAGCGCTGGTTCACCGCGTACAACTGGAAGGTTGTCATCGCGTTCGTGGACCAGTTGTTGGTCCGCAAGGACCTAGCCGCGATCGACGCCTGCGTCGGCGCCGAGTACCACGAACACAACCGGAGTATCCCCGACGGCGTGGGCGGTCTGAAGGCCGACCTGGGCTTCTACTTCGAGAAGTTCCCGCAGTTGAGCGTGACATCGAAGCGAGTCATCGCCGAAGGTGACCTGGTTGCCGTGCACAGCCACTACGTCGACAGCCCGGGCAAGCGCGGCCGAGCCGTTGTCGATCTCTTCCGGGTCCGCGACGCCAAGATCGTCGAGCACTGGACCGCCGAACAAGACGTACCCGAGACCGCCGCCCCCAACAACAACACCATGTTCTGATACCGGCCTGGGCCGCCGGGAATGCCTCGAGCAGGCCGTGTCGCGGCCGGCGACCGCTAGGACCGTGAGGGGAGAGAACTGTGTGCGATCCGTACCGACTATCAGTGAGGGCCCCCGCCAGAACGCCACCTCACATCAACCCTCTCCGTCGAGACGGGTCAATCCCACTACATCTACCGGTATGCGTTCGATCCCTCGCGGCACCTGTTCGCCTTCGATGCACAGGTGGCCGGTCCGCCGGCCAGGCCGTGGAACGGCGCAGCCCCGACGGCCTGATGCGCCGTCAGGGGCCTTGCGTTGTTGGGGTATCGACGCGTTCGCTGTGGGGCGATGTGCAGTGATGTTACGCGGGCGTATCAAACCGTGGTTCGCCCCCTTCGTGGGGGGGGGGGGTTTGGGGGTGTTGGGAGGAGGGGGATGGGGGGGTGGGGGTGTGTGGGGGGGGTGTTGGGGGGGGGTCTGGTGTTGGGTGGT
>NZ_JBSHBJ010000003.1:476938-499631 GCF_053611945.1 Kribbella sp. NPDC054772
GCGGGCGTCGCGCGCGGGGCTGGGGGGGGTCGGGCTGCGTGTGCGGGCGGGCTCTCCTCCCTCGGGCGGCCCCGCCCCCGGGCCCCGGCGGGCGCGCCCGCCCCCCCCCCCCCCCCGACCGTTGCGGGCTGGTGGTCAGGGGGTCAGCCGGCGTCGGCTCCGATGTTCGGTGGGGTTGGGATGGCGGTGCCGTAGTAGTCGATGCCGCCGTTGCCGGCGACTGTCACGCCTGCTCCGAGTGCAGGGGAGCCGGTCTTGAGGGTGTAGGCCTGCGGGCACGGCTGAGGCCCGGTGCCGGACGGGGGTGACCACGAGCAGGTGCCGCCGGACCCGGGCGAGGTGAACAGCGGGTCGCCCCACACGGCGGCCGTCTCCAGTCCGGCAGCCTGCCATGCTGCGAAGGTGCTGTAGGTCGTGCCGCCCCAGCGCCAGCCGGCTGTGTTCGGCCCGTAGTACAGGTTGTTCGCCAACGTCATCCCTGTCTGGGTGTACGGGTTGTAGTACAGCTGACCTGTCTTGCCCGAGCCGCGCTTGTTGGCCATGTAGCAGATGTTGTCCTTGATCTGCGAACCACTGGCCCACGTACCGGTGCTGTATCCGAAGTTGAAGCACGCGCTGGTGCCGGTCGGGACTGCTGCACGGATAGGTGACATCTGAGATGGCTTGCCGAGAGGTGGCCTGGAAGGATGTTGCTGTGCCAAAGCCCTATCCCCGCGAGTTCCGTGACGACGTGGTTCGCGTGGCTCGCGATCGGGGACCCGGAGTGACGGTTGAGCAGATCGCCAAGGACTTCGGGGTTCATCCGATGACGTTGTTCAAGTGGCTGCGCCAGGCCGAGGTCGACGACGGCGCCAAGAGTGGCGGGCCGGGTGTGTCTCGTGGTGAGTCGGCCGAGCTGCGCGAGGCCCGCCGGCGGATCAAGCTGCTGGAGCAGGAGAACGAGGTACTGCGCCGTGCGGCGGCGTACCTTTCGCAGGCACATCTTCCGGGAAAAGGCTCTACCCGCTCGTGAGCGAGCTGGCCGCCGCCGGGGTTCCGGTGGCGGTGACGTGCCGGGTACTGAAGATCGCTCGCCAGCCGTACTACCGGTGGCTGGCCCAGCCGGTCACCGCTACCGAGCTCGAGCAGGCCTACCGCGCCAACGCCTTGTTCGACGCGCACCGCGACGACCCGGAGTTCGGCTACCGGTTCCTGGTCGACGAAGCCCGCGACGCGGGCGTGTCGATGGCCGATCGGACCGCGTGGCGGCTCTGTTCGTCCATGGGCTGGTGGAGCGTGTTCGGCAAGAGACGCGGCAAGAACGGCAAGAAGCCCGGCCCGCCGGTCCACGACGACCTCGTCCGCCGTGACTTCACCGCACAGAACCCGAATCAGCTGTGGCTGGCCGACATCACCGAACACCGCACAGGCGAGGGCAAGCTGTGCCTGTGCGCGGTCAAGGACGTCTACTCCAACCGGATCGTGGGCTACTCCATCGATTCCAGGATGAAATCCCGCCTCGCCGTGGCCGCGCTCAACAACGCCGTCGCCCGCCGCGATGAGGTCGCCGGCTGCGTTCTGCACACCGACCGCGGATCGCAATTTCGGTCCAGGAAATTCGTGCGGGTACTCAGCCGCCACGGCCTGGTCGGCTCCATGGGCCGAGTCGGCGCGGCCGGAGACAACGCGGCCATGGAAAGCTTCTTCGCGCTGCTGCAGAAGAATGTTCTCGACCGGCGGACCTGGTCCACCCGCGAGGAACTCCGGATCGCGATCGTGGGCTGGATCGAACGGACCTACCACCGCCGCAGACGCCAAGCCGCCCTCGGCCGGTTGACCCCCATCGAATACGAAACAATCATGACCACACCGGCCAGTCAGGCCGCGTGACCGAAACTGTCACCTACTCGTGCAGCAGACCCGTCGGCGTCCGCATCTGTTGCGTGGCTGCTGTTGTTGCCTGTCGGGTGAAGTTGCAGGCGCCGAGGAGAAAGATGGCCAGTGCACAGGCCAGCGGCGTCATTCGGCGCATTCAGTGGACTCTCTCGGTGAGCTCGCTTCACGTGGAGGATAGATAGTCTCACCTCCCTGAGGAGGTCCGTCCTACGACCGCCTGAGTCTGGTCGCTGGTGGCGGGGCCCAGGATAGGTTCGCGCAGCGGGCCCGATGGTGCGGTCCTCGGCGACGGTCAGCGCGATGACGGGTGGCCCCGGTTGCCGACGCCTTGTTTGGACAGGCTGTAGACGGTGCCCCCGCGGGGTACGAACTGATGCGGGTTGACATCGGGCGCGGCATCGGGCTGGTGTGCCGAATGTGCGATGAAGTTGAAGTCAAGGCAGGTTGTCATCTGTTCCCCGGTGTCGCTCTGGGGTGGTGGGGATCGCATCGGGGATTCGGCGAGGCCTCTGTCTCCCGAGGTAGACAGAGGCGCTTCGGGTCAGATCGATGGCCGGCACCGAGTTGGCTCCTCAGCTTTGCTCGTCGGCTGGTGTATGCGCGCGCCAGTCGCCTGCCTAACGGAGGTCGGGGTCGTCGAAAGCTTGTTCTAGGGCGTGGGCGGCGGCGGGGTTGGCGGCTTGGCGGCCCATGTAGACGTCTTGGGTGATGGAGACTTTGGCTTGGCCTAGTTGGTCGGCGATTTGGCGGGCTGTGTGGCCGGCTTGGTCGAGGGTGGTGGCGACGGTTTTGCGGAGCGCGTGGGAGCGGATCCAGGCGAGTTTGTCGGATTCGGTGGGTTGGGTGGCGTCGTGGAGTTGGGCGAGGAGCAGGTGGTGGTTCTGGAGTCGGACTCCGTAGGTTGCGACGAGGGCCGAGATCATTTGGTGGTCGACTTTGAGGCGGCCGGTTTCGATGAGTTCGATGCGGGTCTGCGGCCAGCTCAGGGTGTCTGCGACTTCTTTGCGGGTCATCCTGCTTTGGCGGCGGAGGAGTTTGAGGCTGGCGCCTAGGTCATGGCGGGCGGTGCTCCCGATGGGTGAGAGAGCGGTGCGGAGGGCTCGTCGGGTGTTGGAGGGGTCTCTGTAGCCGCCGCGGGTGTCGGCGAAGAGGGGTTCGTCGAGACGGATGCCTGCGGCATGGCGGCTGCGGAGCATCGTGAGGGCCCAGTCGGGGAGGTGGAGTAGGCGTTCGCCGGCCTTGGACTTTGTGGCTTTGCGGATGAGGCCTTCGCCCGAGATGCGGGCGATCGTGTGGGTGATTGCGACTGTGCCGGCTTCGAGGTCGGCCTGGTGCCAGAGGACGGCGAGGGACTCGCCGATGCGGACGCCTGTGGCGAGCATGAAGGTGACGAGGTCTGGGAGGTCGGCTTCGGTGGCTCGCTCGTCGGCGGTGAGGCTGGTGCGGAGGAGGCGGACTTCGTGGCTGGTGAGGGCGCGGGGTGGGTTTTTGGTGGGGGCTTCGATGGTGTCGACTTCGCGGACGGGGTTGACAGGGATGGCGCCGTAGCGGACGGCGAGTTTCATGGCGCCGGAGATGATGGCGCGGCAGGTTTTGGCGGTGGGTGCGCCGGCGGTGGTTTTGATCTTGGTGAGGACGGTGTCGATGCGAGGTGTGCTGGCTTCGCCGATGCGGAGTTCGCCGAGGGCGGGCCGGACGTGGTTCTTGAGAGCTCGGCGGTAGGTGTCCAGGGACGTGGGCGAGCGCTTCCCGTCGGCGATTAGTCCTTCGAATCTCTTCTCCCAGAGGTCGAGGAGGTGGTTGATCTTGTGCATCGCGGTCAGCTCGCCGGACTGATTCGTCTTCGCTCGCTCCTGGAGCTTCTTGAGGAGGGCGCGTTCGGCCGCTGTCTTGGTTTTGCTGTACGCCGAGACTTGGCGGACATGACCGTCGTGGTCGCGGAACTTGGCCTGCGACTTGTACTTGGTGGGCTTGCCGTTCGTATCTGTGTCTTTGACCCAGGGCGAGATCTCGCCCCAGGACCCGAGGGGGATCGGTGGTTTCGCCATGCCAAGCCTCCAGCCGCCGCGATGGTTGGCTGCTCAACGCCGGCCCATCGCCGGGAATGGACATTCCGGCGACGATGCGAAGCGATGTGATGTGACGCACAGTCATGATCAGATGAGGCCCGCTCGCTGGGCTCGTGATGGCCGTGTGCCGATCAACTCGTGAGCGCTGCTCGGCAAATGAGTGCGTATCGAGTGCGCAGCAGACATGAAGAAGCCCAGGACACTTGCGTGACCTGGGCTGTTGTGCGCCGCCAGGGACTCGAACCCCGAACCCGCTGATTAAGAGTCAGCTGCTCTGCCAATTGAGCTAGCGGCGCTTGCAACGAAGAGGACTCTAGCAGGGGGATCGGGGAAGTACGAAATCGGTTAGCGGGTGAGGACGGTCATCGCTGCGTTGTGGCCGCCGAGGCCGGAGACGGCGCCGCCGCGGCGGGCGCCGGAGCCGCAGATCAGGAGATTCGGGACGTCGGTTTCGGTGCCCCAGCGGCCGGCGTCGGCGGGGTCGGTGGCCCACGGCCACTGGAGGTCGCCGTGGAAGATGTGGCCGCCGGGCATGCCGACGGATTCCTCGATGTCGTACGGCGTCTTCGCCTCGACGCACAGGTTGCCGTCGGCGTCGCGGGCGATGCAGTCCTCGAGCGGCTCGGCGAGGTACGACTCCAGCCCGGCGAGCACGCGGCGCGTCGCCTCGGAGCGCACCGAATCGTTGTCGGAGGCAAATAACCGGGCGGGGAAGTGGACGCCGAAGACGGTGAGTGTGTGGTAGCCGGAGGCAACCAGATCGGGGGAGAGGATCGACGGGTCGGTCAGTGAGTGGCAGTACACCTCGGACGGCGGTACGGCGGGCAGCTCGCCACCCGCGGCGGTACGGTACGCCGACTCGAGCTGGCTGTAGTCCTCGTCGATGTGGAACGTGCCCGCGAACGCCTGCCTCGGGTCGTCACCGGACTTCAAGGCGGGAAGGTGGCGGAGCAGCAGGTTGATCTTCAGCTGCGACCCCTCCGGCTTCTCCACGCCGGTCTGACCACGCAGTGCAGCCAGAGTGGACGGTGCGACGTTCGAGAGCACCCAGGTGCAGTCGACGGACCGCTCACCGTCACCGCCGAGCCAGGTGACTGATCCGCGGTTCCCGTCGACCTCGACCGAGGTGACTGACGCGTTGGTGACCAGTGCGGCGCCTGCACGGCGTGCAGCCGCTGCCAGTGCGTCGGTGACCGCACCCATGCCGCCGACGGGTACGCGCCACTCGCCGTTGCCGTTGCCGATCAGGTGGTACAGGAAGCACCGGTTCTGGATCAGCGACCCGTCATGCAGCCCGGCGAACGTTCCGATGACGGAGTCCGTCGCCACCACGCCACGCACGGTGTCGTCGGTGAACCGGCGCTCGATGCTCTCTCCGAGCGGTCGCTCGACCAGTTCGTCCCACAGTGCGCTGTCGACACGCGAGCGGAGGTCAGCGGCCGGCCGCAGCGGTTCGAGCAGCGTCGGTGCGACAACGGCGGCCAGCGACCCGACGGACCCGTAGAAGTCGGTCCAGGCCTTGTACTCCGTTTCGCCGCCGGTCAGCGTCCGGAACGACTCCCTGGTGCCGGCGCCTTCCGGCCGCTCGACCATCAGGCCGACGTCGCGCCCACCACGACGTACGGGCGTGTACGACGCCACTGAGCGGGAGCGGAGGTCCAGATGCAGACCGAGGTCGGTGACGATCTTGTCGGGCAACAGGCTGACCAGGTACGAGTACCGGGAGAGGCGGGCGTCCACGCCGGGGAACACCCGCTCGCTGACTGCTGCGCCGCCGGTGTGGGCCTGTTGCTCGACGATCAGCGTGGACAGGCCGGACTGAGCCAGGTACGTGGCGGCGACGAGGCCGTTGTGCCCACCCCCGACGATGACGACGTCGTAGAAGTCCTTCATCCCACCGGCCAATCGAGCTTGTGGTGCGCGGCGTCCCAGAACATCCATTCGTAGCGGCACGTTGTAGCGAAGTGCTGATGACAACGTTCCCGCTCCGCGGCGCCCACGTCCAGCTTGTCTGTCACCGCAAGCACCGACTCGACGACCGCGTCGAACTCCTCCGAGCCGTACGTCTCGATCCACTTCCGGTACAGCGGGTCCGGTGAGGACCGCTGGAGCAGTTCCCGGCCGACGTCTCGATAGATCCAGTAGCAGGGCAGTACGGCGGCCACTGCCTCGGCGTACGTCCCCGTGGAGCACACGGCGGTCAGATAGGACATGTACGCCGTCGTGGTCGGACCGGACCCTGCTGCGTCGACATCCCCGGACGTGAGCCCCAGCGACGCCAGCAGCGACGTGTGCAGCTCCCGCTCGACGGCGATCGCGTTGGCGGCATGCAGTGCGAACATGCTGACCGCGTCCTCGTCGGTGGCCCGGCCGGCGACCAGAGCGAGCGCTCTGGAGTAGGAGCGCAGGTAGTGGCTGTCCTGGATGATGAAGTACCGGAACGCGTCGTGGTCGAGGGTCCCGTCGGTCAGTCCCGTGATGAACGGGTGCCGGACGATCTCGCCGTACACGGAGGCTGCTCCGCGGTCCCACAGCTCGCTGGAAAACGTCATCCCCACTCCTCGCCCTCGACTGGCACCGACCTTATCCACAGGTCATCGCCGGAACACGAGACGATTGTCACGCTCCGGCTCTACCCTGGCGCCATGGCCATCCAGGGGGAGCAGTCGGACGAGCGGGCCGGGATGCCGGCGGACACGCCGTTGCTGCGGCGGATCCGGGCGTCGGTGATCGGTGACGACCAGGTGATGCCCGGGCCGTACGGTCCACGCCGGGTGACGTACGCCGACTACACGGCGTCCGGTCGCGCGCTCACCTTCCTGGAGGACTTCATTCGCGAGGAGGTGCTCCCGCGGTACGCGAACACCCACACCGAGTCGAGCGGCACCGGCCTGCAGACCACCCGCCTCCGGGAGGACGCCCGCCGGATCATCCACACCAGCGTGGGCGGCGACGACGAGACCGCGGTGATCTTCTGCGGGTCGGGAGCGACCGGTGCGATCGACAAGCTGATCGGGATCATGGGCCTGCGGATCCCCGCGGAGCTCGACGACACCTATCACCTGATCGACCAGATTCCGCCGGAGCAGCGGCCGGTCGTCTTCATCGGGCCGTACGAGCATCACTCCAACGAGCTGCCCTGGCGTGAGTCGATCGCCGATGTGGTGGTGATCGGGCAGGACGCGGACGGCCACATCGACATCGATCAGCTGGAAGCGAGGCTGCGCGAGTACGCCGAGCGACCGCTGAAGATCGGCTCGTTCTCGGCTGCCAGCAATGTCACCGGCATCGTCAGCAACACGCAACGCGTGTCGGCGCTGCTGCACCGGCACGGCGCGCTCTCGTTCTGGGACTGCGCCGCCGCCGCGCCGTACGTCGAGATCGACATGTACGGCGGCCGCGACCGGGACCCGTTGTCGTACAAGGACGCGATCTTCCTCAGCCCACACAAGTTGATCGGTGGTCCGGGGACTCCCGGCGTACTCGTTGCTCGGCGCGAACTGCTCGGCAACCGAGTGCCCGACGTACCCGGTGGGGGCACGGTCGCGTACGTGAACCCGCTGGAGCATCGGTACCTCGACGATCCGGTGCACCGGGAGGAGGGCGGGACGCCGGCGATCATCGGGTCGATCCGGGCCGGGCTCGCGTTCCAGCTGAAGCAGGCGGTCGGGATCGACGTGATCCGGGCGCACGAGGACGCGTACCTGCGGCGCGCGGTCGAGGCCTGGATCGCGGAACCGAGTCTGCAGATCCTCGGCAACCTCGACTCCGAGCGGCTCTCGATCGTGTCGTTCGTGGTGAAGGCGCCCTCGGGCCGGTACCTGCACCACAACTTCGTGGTCGCCCTGCTGAACGACCTCTTCGGGATCCAGTCCCGCGGCGGTTGCTCCTGCGCCGGTCCGTACGGTCACACCCTGCTCGGCATCGACCTGGACCGCTCGCACGAGTTCGAGGAGGAGATCCTGCACGGCTGCGAGGGGATCAAGCCGGGCTGGGTGCGGGTCAACTTCAACTACTTCATCTCGGAGGCCGTCTTCACGTACGTCGTCGAGGCCGTCAAGCTCGTCGCTCGGGACGGGTGGCGGCTGCTCGGCGACTACCGCTTCGACCCGGCGAACGGCCTCTGGCGCCATCACCGCGGACCGGTCGAGCCCCCGATGCGGCTCTCCCAGGTCGGGTACGACGCCGACGGCAGGCTCCGGTACCCGCGCCACGACCACACCGCCCCCGAGTCGGCGCTCGATGAGTACCTGGCCGAGGCCTGCGATCTGCTGTCCACGTGTCAGCAGGACCGGATCGATGCCGAGGGCCAGGTCAACACCGACTTCGATCACCTGCGCTGGTTCGAGCTGCCGTCTCGCTGCCTCACGCATGACTGACCACGTCCTCGGCGTCGATGCCTGCCGGAAGGGCTGGGTCGGGATCACGGGGGATCTGCGGGCGTACTTCGGGGTGACGATCGCGGACCTGGTGGCGGCGGCCGAGCAGGACGGAGAGTTGCGGGTGATCGGGATCGACATCCCGATCGGCCTGCCGTCGGCCGGTCCGAGGCAGGCGGATGCGCTAGCGCGCACGGCCGTCGCCGCGAGGCTGGTGCGGCGCTCCGGCCCGACGCTCACCGACCGCGAGGTCGAGATCCTCAACCTGCTCGCCACCGGCCTGTCGAACCGCACCCTCGCCCGCCGGTTGTTCGTCAGCGAGGCGACGATCAAGTCACACCTCGCGCACATCTACACCAAGCTCGAGGTCGACACCCGAGCCGCGGCCGTCGCCCGGGCGATTGACCAACGGATCATCCGTCGGTCCAGTTAGGGTTCGACTGTGAGCAGCTCCGATGACGCAGACGGCGGCGAGAGCCTGCTGACCGTCCTGGTCGCGCTCACCGCGAACCTGCTGATCGCCGTCGCCAAGACCGTGGTCGCGGTGATCACCGGGTCGGCGTCGATGGCGGCCGAGTCGGCGCACTCCTGGGCGGACACGGGCAACGAGATCTTCCTGCTGGTCGGCGAGCGCCGGGCGCGCAAACCCGCCGACCGCACGCACCCACTCGGGTACGGCCGGGTCGGTTACATCTGGTCGATGTTCGCCGCCTTCGGACTGTTCACGGTGGGTGCCGCGGTCTCGGTCTGGCACGGCATCCAGTCGCTGCAGCACGGTGAGGCGGAGAGTACGTCGTACGGCTGGGCGTACGCCGTGCTCGGCGTCTCGTTCGTGCTCGAGGCGATCTCGTTCGCGCAGGCGCTGCGGCAGACGAAGGCCGGCGCGCTCGAGCGGATGCTGCGGCCCTGGCGGTACGTGCGACTCACGTCGAACCCGGTGCTCCGGGCGGTGTTCGTGGAGGACCTGTCCGCACTGATCGGCATCCTGATCGCGACCGTCGCGATCCTGCTCCACCAGCTCACCGGCAACGCGGCCTGGGACGCGATCGGTTCGATCGTCGTCGGCATCCTGCTCGGCGTGGTCGCCCTGTTCCTGATCAGCCGGAACATGGACTTCCTCACCGGCGAGGCGGTGACACCGCTGGCCCGCAACCGGGCCTTGCGGGCGCTGCTCGATCACCAGGACATCGAGCGGGTCACGTTCCTGCACATGGAGTGGGTCGGCGCGGACCGGATCTTCCTCGTCGCCGCGGTGGACGTCGTCGGGAACGATGTGGAGTCCGAGGTCGCGGCCCGGCTGTACGCGATCGAGGACGCGCTGAACGCGCGGCCGGAGATCCAGCAGGCGATCCTCACGCTCTCGCGCCCCGGCGACCTCACCAACCTCGAGCCGGGCCAACTGCCCCGCTGGTACGTCGAGCCTCCGGTCTAGGGCACATTCGCGAGGAAGCGTTCGCGGTCGACCAGGACGCGCTCCAGTTCGCCGTCCGCGACGAGCTGACCGGCCGAGTTCGTGGCGCGCACCTGGAAGCGCAGGTGCCGGCCGTCGACCTCGGGGTCGTCCGCGACGATGTCCACGGTGTCGCCGACCCGCGTCGGTAGCCGGTGGCGGATGCGCACCGCCGTACCGACCGAGGTCTGGCCGGGGCCGAGGTGGCGCTGGGCGAGCTGGGTGGTGGCGTGCTCCAGCCAGGTGATGAGGCGAGGCGTGGCGAGGACGTCGACGTCGCCGCTGCCCACGGCGACCGCGGTGTCGGCAGCAGTGACCTCGTAGCGCACGGCAAGTGTCCTCTCTGGGCCGTGTACGCTCCCGTCCGTGGAGCCCGTACACGTTGCGGTTGCGGCGTTGGCTGCATTGTTGCCGATCATGAATCCGATCGGTGCGCTGGCCACCTTCGCAGGTCTGACGCAGGGCGTCGGCCGGACCGCCATCCGGCGGCAAGCGGTGCTGACAGGTGTCTACGTGTTCGGCATCCTGACCGTGTTCGCGCTGCTCGGGACGCTCGTACTGGAAGGCCTGGGGATCGGCCTGCCCGCGCTGCAGATCGCGGGCGGCCTGGTGGTCGCGCACTCCGGTTTCGGGATGATCGTGGCCCGCCAGACGCTGACCGACGACGAGAAGATCGGGGTCGAGCTCGTGACCCACGGCGTCCTCGCAGTGAAGTAACACGCCCGATAATTCGTAGGGTGCTCCGGACCCCGTGGCGGCGAGTGGCTGAGCTTGGGCACTTAGACCTTCTCAGCCGGTCTCGCCGCCTCGGCGACCCTCACCGACACCCCCACTGGCTACGTCGTCGCGGACGCTGTCCGCTTCGTCCGCCGGTGAGCTACTTGCCGGCCTTTGCCGACGGGAGCTTCCACGCGTTGCTCTTCGCCAGGGTGGTGAGGTCGGCGACAGAGAGGATGGGCGTGGGGCGGGTGTGCTGCTTGCCCTTCTCCGCCGGGCCGTTGTAGCTGGTGACGTTGATGTTGCGGCCGTCGTGTCGGTACAGGACGACGAGGTTGCTGACGACGCTGTACTGCGCCTGGCGGCTGTCGGAGTACTCCGGGGACTCCTTGGAGGTGAACAGGACCGAGCCGTCGGGCAGGGTCGTGCAGCCCTGGCGGGCGGGGCGGCACGGGTTCTGTTCGCCGCCGCCGGAGATCATCACGTCGACGCGGGCGGCGCCGTGGCCGTCGTTGACGACGTACGCGGCACCGGCGTAGTCGCCGCCACCCCAGGTCTCGGGCGCCGAGAACGTCCGGCCGGGTGCCTCGAGCAGGGACTTGAGCGTGGCCAGCGTCTGCTTCGGAGTCACCCCGACCGGCTTGGCGCTGGGCTTCGGCTTGACCGACGGCTGGGTCGACGGCTTGGTGAGCGGGGCCGGGGTGCCGGCGACCGCAGTGTCCACGGGGGAGCCGAACACGTGGAGCCCGCCCGCGATCAGGCCGGCGGTGGCGAGCACGGCTCCGGCGCCGGACGCGGTGCGCAGCGCCGTACGCCGGCGGCGCAGCCGAAGCCCCTGGGTGACGCTGCGTTCGAGCAGGTCGGGTGTGACCGGCTCGAGGTTCTCGGTGGCCTTCTGCATCAGGTCGGTGAGTTGGGTGTTCATGGGTTCTCCTCGGGTCAGTGCGCGATCAGCTGGGCGGCACCCTCACCGAGGACCGCGCGGAGGCGGTCCAGGGCGCGGGCGGTGCGAGTGGTGATCGCACTGGTGTTCTTGCCGAGATCGAGCGCCACTTGCTCGACGCTGCGATCTTCGAAGAACCGCAGCACCAGCACAGCCCGATCCAGCGGCGCCAGCTCGCTCAGAGCGCTCTGCAACGCCAGCCGCAGCTCCGGATCCCCGGCCCGTTCCACCACCTCGGGCAACGTCTCCGTCGGCCGCTCCGACCAACTCTTCCGCCGCCGCTGCGAGATGTACGTCCGCACCATCGCGGTCCGCGCATACGCCCCCGGGTTCTCCACCCGATGCCACACCTTCAGCAGATTCGCGAGCGTGTCCTGCACCAGATCCTCAGCGTGATGCCGATCCCCCACCAGCAACCAAGCAGTCCGATACAGCCGCCCCACAGAAGCCCGCGCAAACTCCTCGAACTCATCGGTAGACCTCATCCGCACCCTCTCGTCGATGCCTCTGCCCCAAGTGACGCATCGACAGGCACGTCAGATCACACCCAACCTCAGAACACCTTGGAAAGCACCCAAACGGCGAACGCCAAGAACCCCACCACAAACGTGACCAGAAGCACCACGCCATACCCGAACCACATGCTCCCAGAGGCCTTCACCGAAGCATCCTCCCACGCGACAGAACCCCAACCGGAGAGCCGCAAAGCAACGCCAGCCGGGGAGCCGAGCGAAGCGAAGGCGCAAGGGGGTGCGGGTGGCGGAGCCCCCGCCGGCGGCAAGCGAAGCGCAGCCGCACAAAATGCCGAAGGCGACCCGCTCTGCGCTCTCCGCAGACACGAGTCGCCCTCGACTTCGGGTGAGTGACGGGACTTGAACCCGCGACCACCTGGACCACAACCAGGTGCTCTACCAGCTGAGCTACACCCACCATTGCCGCCCGAATCGCGACGGCTGAGCAATCATAGCGATGAACTGTCGGGACCTGAAATCGAGGGTGGATCCGCAGGTCAGGAGCCTGTTGGGGTGTCCTCGATCGCGGTGCTGATGAGGCTGGCGGCGGCCCGGGCGGTGTTGGAGTCGGGGCCGGGTCGCGGCACGAACACGGTTTCCCGGTAGTACCGCAGTTCGTCGATGCTCTCGCTGATGTCGGCGAGCGCCCGGTGGTTGCCGCTCTTGGCGGGGGTGGCGTAGTAGACGCGCGGGTACCACCGGCGAACGAGTTCCTTGATGGAGCTGACGTCGACGTTGCGGTAGTGCAGGTGCGATTCGACGAGCGGCATGTCGCGGACGAGGAAGGTCCGGTCGGTGCCGACGGAGTTGCCGGCGAGGGCGGCCTTGCGGGGCTCTTTGACGTACCCCGTGATGAAGTCGAGCACCTGTTGTTCGGCGTCGGCGAGCGGGATGCCGGTCGCGAGCTCTTCGAGCAGCCCGGACGCGGTGTGCATGTCGCGGACGAAGTCACCCATCTGTTCGAGCGCGGCCGGGGGCGGCGCGATCACCAGGTCGATCCCGTCGCCGAGCACGTTCAGTTCGTAGTCGGTGACCAGCACCGCGACCTCGATCAGGGCATCGTTCGCCAGGTCGAGGCCGGTCATCTCGCAGTCGATCCACACCAGCCGGTCGTTCATGGGCAACCACCTTACGGTGAGCCGCCGACAGTCCCGCGACGGCGTGCCCAGTCAGCGCGGCGCGTGCCCAAGATGGACGCTCCGCACGGACAGTACGGCGAGGTCTACACGCCGTCCGAGGTAATACGGTCCTTCCGGGTCCAGTAATTGCCGCCAGGTGTCGACGTCCTCAGGACTCAACCACTCCTCATCGGTAGCGACCACGTGCCCATGACCGTGCCCATGCCCGTGTCCCGTACCGGTCAGCCGCTCGATCCGGCTCTGGAACCCCTGTACGACGCCATCCAGCCGCTCCGGTGACAGCGGCGCCGGCGTTTCGCTCAGCACGCTCCGCGTGGTCACCTCTGTCAGCCCAGCCCGAGTCAGCGCCTCGGTCCACCCGTACGGCAGCGGCACCGACCCCGGCAGCGAGTCCCGCATCGCCTTGAACCACCTGTCCTGCGCGAGGTCCAGACGCAGCTCCAGCCCGGGCTCACCGACCCCCAGCTCCCACGGCAGGTGCCGAGCCGGCAGTCCGCCCTCAGCGAGCGCCAACCGGCCACCAGGGCCGAGCAGTGACGCCAGCGCGTTCACTGCGGCCTGCTGGTCGGCAGCGTGGTGCACTGAGGCGGAGGCCCACACCAGGTCGGCCGGCGCGTCGATTGCCTGGCGCAACGGCTCCGCACCGTCGTCCATGGACGCCAGCTCGCACCGAACGAGCTCCGCGGTGTGCTCCCGCGCCTGCGCCAGTACGTCGGGATCCGCGTCGATCGCCACCACGGTCGCACCAGGCAACGCCTCGGCCAACGCCTTGGCCATCCCGCCGCCACCGCAGCCGACGTCCGCCACGACCTTGTCGCCGTCCCGCACCAGGCGGCCGGCCACTTCCGCGTTCCAGTCGGCCTCACCCGCGGCCGACGCACGCAGGCGCCCGGCCTCTCCGCCCCAATCGATCTCGATCATGTCGACAGTCTCGTCCCCGGGGAGAGCGCGGCCTACCTCTTGTTGCCGGACCGGCAAACGGCACTACCGTTGCCCGGTGATCGCGACAGACCGCCTGACCATGCTCCCGCTCCAGGTCGAGTACGCCGCAGCGATGGCGAAGGTGCTCTCCGACCCTGGCCTGTACTCGTTCACCGGCGGGGAGCCACCGAGTGCCGACGTACTGGAGGCGCGCTACCGCCGGCAGGTGGCCGGGCCGGACCGTCCGGACGAGCAGTGGCTGAACTGGGTGCTCGAGTACGACGGTGAGCTCGTCGGCTACGTCCAGGCGACCGTCACCGGAGGTACGGCGGAAATCGCGTGGGTCATCGGCACCGCCTGGCAGGGCCAGGGCTTTGCGAAAGAGGCAGCGCAGGGACTGGTCACCTGGCTGCGGGCACAAAAAATCGTCCGGATGGTTGCGCACATCCATCCGGACCACACCGCATCAGCCGCTGTCGCGACGGCAGTAGGACTTCACCGCACCGATGTGCTGGACGACGGTGAGTCCCTGTGGATGACAGGCCCGGAGTGACCCGGGCCTGTCATCGCTTCAGCTCAGACGGGGCGAACGTTCTCCGCCTGCAGGCCCTTCGGGCCCTGAGCGATCTCGAACTCGACCCGCTGGTTCTCGTCCAGGGAGCGGAAGCCCTGGGTCTGGATCGCCGAGTAGTGCACGAACACGTCGGCACCGCCGTCCTCCTGGGAGATGAAGCCGAAGCCCTTCTCGCCGTTGAACCACTTCACTGTTCCCAAAGCCATGTCTACTCCTGAGATGCCGAAACGCCCGCGGATCACATATCCGCGGGCGCTTCGAAAACGAACGTGGAACTGCAAAACTGCATCGGTCGGAAACTTTAGCACGCGGAATGCACCACCAGCCACCCATTCCCACGGCGAATCTCGTCGGGCGTCCCCGACCAGGTCGCGACGCACCCGGATGTCCCGCACTCACACGCGAACGGGTACGGCGGCAGCTCGGCCAGCCCGATGTCCGCCTGCCACAACCGCCCCTGCCGGCACGCCGCCTCGTTCTCGTACCGCCGCTGCCGACTCAGCTCGGCACCCGCCCGCAGCCGCGGCAGTGCCCCCAGTGCGTTCTCGACCGCTCGACCGACACCTGCCCAGTCCGGCTCGGCTGCCACCTCTATAACCAGCCGCCCACACTCTGCGGCCTCCCGTCGTACCAGCTCAGCCAGTAGGGCGTCCCGCGCCAGCAGGGCCTCCAGTCGGGCGCGACCCGCAGGGTCCTCAGCCCGCGCCAGCCGTTCCTCCCGAGCCCGCCGGGTCTGCTCAGCGTCCGGCACCAACCACACTGCCGCGTCGACCCCGTCCGCCATCGACGGGAAGAGCTGCGGACCCTCCACCAGCGCAGGTACGTCGCCCAGCGCGCGCTCCTGGACATCCTGCGCCACCAGCTCGAGCCGCAACCGCGAGCTCCGGACGAACGCGTCAGCGGCGTACTCCGGTCCCTTGGCGAGGTCCTCCGCCAGCGGCCGCAGCGGTGGCAACCGGTCCAGGTGCGCGTAGGTCCACAGGTCGATCGGGTGCAGCGGCAGGTCACTGCGCCGCGCGAGCCCCCGGGCAATCGTCGACTTCCCCGCGCCGGGGGCTCCACCGATCCACACCATCGCCGGCCAGGTCACTGCACCATCGTGCCTCAGGGGCGCACGTAGGTGGCGAGCGACGCGGCGCCCGTCTGGACCACCGAGGCGAGCTTCAGGTGCACCGGTGCGTCCGACGGCCCGAACAACTTCTCGCCGGCGCCGACGATCGACGGCAGCGTCATCAGCCGGTACTCGTCGACGAGGTCGGCGGCCTGCAAAGCGCGGGTCACGGTGAAGCTGCCGGTGACCGCGATGGTCCGCGGCTCCGACCGCACGTAGTCGGCCAGCGTGCCTTCCATCAGAGTCGAGTTCGGGAAGGCCGAGAGGTCGGTCAGCGAGTGCGACGCGACCACCTTGGCCATCTTGTTCATCCGGGTGGAGAAATCGTCGGTGCGGTTCGGCCAGAGCTTGCTGAACAGCTGCCAGGTGTCCTTGCCGAGCAGCAGTACCCCGGTGTCCATCAGCTCGCCGAGCCGGAACTTGTCGCCGCCGTGGGTCTCCGGCCCGTGCCGGAAGGCCCAGCCGCCGGCAGCGGTGCCGCCGGAGCCGTCCGGGTCGGTGACGACGCCGTCCATGCTGACGAACGAGGTGACGATGACGTGGCCCATGGTTCCTTCTCCTTCGATTGAGTGCTTACGCAGGTAGATACCGACGAGTGGGCCCTGATTCATCGGTCGTCGCGGAACTTTTTCTGGCGAGCGCTTACCGCCTGATGTGATCTTGACCGCATTCTGGCTCCAGCCTACTGTATCCCGTATACCAAGCGATCCGGGAAGGCAGGGACCCCTATGAGAGTTGCGGTTCTCGGCGCCGGTGCGATCGGTGCGTACGTCGGCGCGGCACTGCACCGTGGTGGCACCGAAGTCCACCTCGTGGCCCGTGGCGCGCACCTGGAAGTGATCCGGTCCGACGGCGTTGTCGTACGCAGTCCGCGCGGCGACTTCACGGCCCGGACGCCGGCCACTGACGACCCGGCCGAGATCGGTCCGGTCGACTACGTCTTCCTCGGACTCAAGGCGAACTCGTACGCGAGCGCCGGTCCGTTGCTCGCGCCACTGCTGCACGACCGCACGGTCGTGGTCGCGGCGCAGAACGGCATCCCGTGGTGGTACTTCCACGGTCTGAAAGGCCCGTACGAAGGCCGCCGGATCGAATCGGTCGACCCAGGTGGTGCCGTCACTCAGGTGCTCGACCTCGACCGCGCCATCGGTTGCGTCGTCTACTGCTCGACCGAGCTGGCCGGTCCAGGCGTCGTACAACACCTGGAAGGCACGCGATTCTCGATCGGCGAACCCGCGGGCGGTCCGTCACCGCGGTGTGAAGAATTCAGTACGGCGATGATCGCCGGCGGACTGAAGTGTCCGGTCGAGGACGACATCCGCAACGACATCTGGATCAAGCTGCTCGGCAACGCGGCGTTCAACCCGATCAGTGCGTTGGCCCGGGCAACGATGGTGGAGATCGCGACGCACCAGGGCACCCGGCAGATGGTCCGAATGATGATGGAGGAGTCGCTGGAGATCGCGGCCGCTCTCGGGTGCCACCCGGACATCTCGGTGGACAAGCGGCTGGACGGCGCCGAACGCGTCGGCGGGCACAAGACGTCGATGCTGCAGGACCTGGAGAAGGACAAGCCGCTCGAACTCGACGTGATCCTCGCCGCTGTCGTCGAGCTCGCGGACCTCACTGGCACCAAGGCCCCGACGCTGCGCGCCGTGCACGCGGTCGCCGACCTGCTCGCCACGAAGGTCGGCGTCTGAACCCAGGTGGGCTCGGCGACAGCGACGCCGGGTCCACCTGTTCCACCCCTTTCCACTCCGCTCCGGCTCGCCGAACAACCGATGTGTTGACGCAAACATGTCTAGACTGCGAGCCACGGGAGGTGGCAGCAGTGCCAGGCAGCGGACAGGTGGAGGGAACTGTAGGACGCCGGCGGCGAGGTCCGTCGATGGCCGACGTTGCGCGGCTGGCCGGGGTGTCCGGGCAGACCGTGTCCCGCGTCGCGAACGGCCGGCAGAACGTCGACGCGGCCACCCGCGCCCGCGTCCAGGACGCGATGCGGCAGCTCGGCTACCGCCCGAACGGCGCCGCCCGCGCCCTGCGCAGCGGTGAGTTTCACAGCATCGGCGTGGTCGTCTTCGAGCTGTCCACATTCGGTACGACGCGCACGCTCGACGCAATCGCCGCGGCAGCGACCGCGCGGGGGTACTCGGTGAACCTGCGCCCGGTCCTCGAGGCCAGTCAGCGTGCGGTCACCGATGCGTTCAGCCGGCTCAGTGAGCAGGCGGTCGACGGTGTCGTCGTACTCAATGAGGCGCACGTGCTGGACGACGTACATCTGCCGACTGGGCTACCGGTGGTGGTGGTGGATGCGAGCGTGCACCACGGCTACCCGATGGTCGACGCGGATCAGAACCAGGGCGCGCGGCTGGCCACCGAGCACCTGCTCGCGCTGGGGCACGAGACGGTGTGGCATCTCGGGGGACCGCGGACGTCGTTCGCCGCGGAACGGCGACGGCAGGCTTGGGAGGAGACGTTGCTCGAGCACAGCCGGCACGTTCCGCCGGTGCTTCACGGGGACTGGTCATCGACCTCCGGCTACGAGGTGGGGTGTCAGCTCGCGGCGAACGCGAACGTCACCGCGGTGTTCGTGGCCAACGACCAAATGGCCCTCGGTCTGCTGCGGGCGCTGCACGAGTGCGGCCGCGCGGTGCCGGACGAGGTCAGCGTGGTCGGCTTCGACGACATGGAGGAAGCGGCGCACTTCTGGCCGCCGCTCACCACCGTCCGGCAGACGTTCGCGGAGATCGGCCACCGCAGCGTCGACACCCTGATCGCGGAGATCAGGACCGACGAGCCGCCGCCCGCGCCGATCGCCGTACCCACTGAACTCGTCATCCGCCTCAGCACCGCCCCTCCACGCCGGCGCAGGGTTTAACCACCCAGCGGTACGAGCGTTGCTCGCAGCAGGGCTGCGGTCTCGGTAGGGGTCTTGCCGACGCGGACCCCGGCCGCTTCCAGGGCCTCCTGCTTCGCGGCCGCCGTACCGGACGAGCCGGACACGATCGCGCCCGCGTGACCCATGGTCTTGCCCTCCGGCGCGGTGAAGCCCGCGACGTACCCGACGACCGGCTTGGTCACGTTCTCCTTGATGAACGCGGCCGCCCGCTCCTCGGCGTCACCACCGATCTCACCGATCATCACGATCGCGTCGGTGTCCGGGTCGTCCTGGAACGCCTGCAGCGCGTCGATGTGCGTGGTCCCGATGATCGGGTCACCGCCGATCCCGATCGCGGTGGAGAACCCGAAGTCCCGCAACTCGTACATCATCTGGTAAGTCAGCGTGCCCGACTTCGACACCAGACCGATCCGGCCGGGACCCGCGATGTCCGCGGGAATGATGCCCGCATTCGACTGTCCTGGCGTGATGATCCCCGGGCAGTTCGGGCCGATCACCCGGGTGCCGTTCGCTTGGGCGTGAGCGAAGAAGGCCGCGGTGTCGTGCACCGGCACGCCTTCAGTGATCACCACGACCAGCGGGATCCCCGCGTCGACGGCCTCGATGACGGCCCCGCGGGTGAACCGCGGCGGCACGAGCACCACCGAGACGTCGGCACCGGTCGCCTGCACCGCGTCGGCGCAGGATCCGTACACCGGGATCGATCGTTTCGCGAAGTCGACCGACTGGCCGCTCTTGCCCGGTGTCACGCCGCCGACCACGGTGGTGCCGGCGGCAAGCATCCGGCTGGTGTGCTTCTGTCCCTCGGACCCGGTCATCCCTTGCACGACGACTCGGCTCTTCTCGGTCAGGAAGATCGCCATTCCTACGCTCCCTTCGCCGCGGCCAGAGCTGCCGCGTCATCCATCGTGTCGGCCACGGTCACCAGCGGATGGTTGGCCTGGGCAAGGATCTTGCGGCCCGCGTCGACGTTGTTGCCGTCCAGCCGGACGACGAGCGGTTTGTCGGCCTGGTCGCCGAGCAGTTCGAGCGCCTGCACGATGCCGTTCGAGACCGCGTCGCACGCGGTGATCCCGCCGAACACGTTCACGAACACGCTCTGCACCTGCGGATCGGACAGGATGATCCCGAGCCCGTTGGCCATCACCTCGGCGCTCGCACCACCTCCGATGTCGAGGAAGTTCGCCGGTTTCACGCCGTCCGACGCACCGGCGTACGCGACCACGTCGAGGGTGGACATCACCAGGCCCGCGCCGTTGCCGATGATGCCGACCGAGCCGTCGAGTTTCACGTAGTTCAGGCCCTTCGCGTGCGCGGCCGCCTCGAGTGGATCCGCGGCCGCCTTGTCGTCGAAGGCCGCGTGATCCGGATGCCGGTACGCCGCGTTGTCGTCCAGCGTCACCTTGCCGTCGAGCGCCTCCAGCGACCCGTCGGCGAGCTTGACCAGCGGGTTCACCTCGACCAGCGACGCGTCCTCGGCGATGAACACTTCCCACAGCCGCTGCACGACCGGGGCCGCGGCTTCCGGGAAGCCCGCCGCGGTCACGATCTCGGCGGCCTTCGCCTCGTCCACGCCGACGACCGGATCGACCGTCACCTTCGCGATCGCGTCCGGGTTCGTGTGCGCGACCTCTTCGATCTCGACACCGCCCTCGGTGCTGGCGATGCACAGGTACTCGCGGTTCGCCCGATCGACCAGGAAGGACAGGTAGTACTCCTCGGCGATGTCCGCGGCCGGTGCGAGCAGCACGCGCCGCACGGTGTGGCCCTTGATGTCCATCCCGAGGATCGCGCCGGCCGTCGTCACCGCCTCGTCCGGGTTAGCGGCCAGCTTCACGCCGCCGGCCTTGCCGCGGCCGCCGGTCTTGACCTGCGCCTTCACGACCACCCGGCCGCCGAGCTCAGCGGCGGCCGCTGCGGCATCGGCCGCATCCTCGATCACCCGGCCGAGCGTCACCGGGACGCCGCGCCGGGCGAACAGTTCCTTGGCTTGGTACTCCATCAGGTCCACGTCGCCTCCCTGAGTGTGTAGTGCCGACTGTATTCGGTATGCAATCTGCGAACAAGTGTCAGTCGCAACGCCTCAGGTCTGGACAGCTCCGGCCAAGGAGGGGTACCACAGATCTCATGTAGATCTAATACGGTATGCAGTAGTCAGGAGGCGACATGAATCACGTGATGCCCACGCCCCGGGACGTGCGTGACGTCTACGGCCGGCGGTACCGGATCGGTGAGGACGCCCGTGACCTGACCGGTCACCTCCGGCGCTGGCAACTCTGGGCGGCCTGGGCGTGCATGGTGGCGATCAGCCCGTTGCAGTACTCGTTCGGCACCGCCGCCCTCGGCCTCGACCGCGGCTGGGGTGCCGCGCGGACACTCTGGCTGCTCGCGATCTTCGTCGCCTGCCAAGCGCTCGTCGCGATCCCAGCGGCCTGGGCCCAGCGGGTACGACGTGCCTCGCCGACGCAACTGGTCGTCCTGGGCGGAGCGCTGGCCGCCGTCGGACTCGCGACGCTCGCGCACGCGAACAGCTATCTCCTGCTCGTCATCGGCTACGCACTGCTCGGCGGCACCGGAGCCGGTCTCGTGTACGCCGCGTGCATCACTACGTCGGCGCGATGGTTCCCCGAGCGGCGGACCGCTACGATCGGGTTCGTCACCGGCGGCTTCGCGGTCGGCGCCGTACCGAGCATCGCGCTGCTGGCGATCTTCCCCGCGCATCTGGGGACTGTCTTCGATCTGACCGCGCTCGTGGCGGTGCTGGTTGTGCTGGTCGCGGGCCGGTTGCTGAAGGACCCGCCGCGGTACTGGTGGCCCGCGGAGCTCGACGCGCAGGCGTGGGCGATCGACCGCAAACTGAACCGCAGCATTCCGCACAATGCACCCGCCGTACGCCAGTATCGTCCCGGCGAGGCCCTGCGTACCGGCGCGCTGCCGCTCATGTGGTTGCTCCTGGCAATTAGTGCGGCGCTGTCGCTGCTCGGGATCGCGTTCGTGGTCAGCTATGCGGTGAGTGCCGGACTGGGGATGGGGATCGCCGCGTTCGCCGCCGGGATGCTTGCCGCGGTCAACGGATTCGGGCGGTCGTTCGCGGGTCACCTGTCCGACAGCTTCGGCCGGCGCCGCGTGCTGGCTGCGGTCCTGATGATCGAAGGATTCGCCCACGTCGGGCTGGTGACGGCCGGTGCGGGATGGGCGTTCGTGGTGTGCGCGATGTTCGCCGGGCTCGGCGGCGGCGCCTTCTACGCGATCATGGCCAACCTCGTCCTCGAGTTCTTCGGCGAGAACAGCCTGCTCCAGAACCAGGCGATCCTGTACTCCGCGAAGGCTGCCGGCGGCCTGGTCGGCATCGGCGTCGCCGCGTCGGTGATAGCGACAGTCGGTTATCGACCGTTGTTCATCGGCGCCGGACTACTCGGCGTACTCACGGCCTTGAGTGTGCGGCTGCTCAAACAACCAGGCCGGCCGGCGCTGCCCGTACGGCATCAGCTCGGGACTCCGGTGGCGGGCGAGTGAACGGCTACGGGAAGATCCAGCGACCGGATCCGTGCGTGATGGAGTTGGTGTCCCGGCTGGCGCGGGAACCGTGGACGGATCGGCCCGCCTGCGTGCATCCGGTCCTGAGTTCGGTGGCTCGAGCGGCGCACGATCACAGCAGCTCGTCCGGTCGACGCGAACTGCTACCGCTGGCGCCGCAGTTTCTCGACACGAGCTGTGTGGGTTTCGAGGCATCGGCGCGGCTGGTCGCCCTGTGCGTGTCGACCGCCGTCGCCAGTGGTGAGCTGACCGGTGACGAGCGGTCGCGGTTGGCGGCGGCGCATCAGACCGCGCTGTATTTCCTGCGCCAGGAAGAGCGGCCCGGGGGAGCGGCGCGATGGTGGTTTCCGGTACTCGAGCGGTTCGGGTGGAGCGAGCCGTTCTACCGGACGTTCGTCGCTACAGAGCAGGCGGCGGAAGCAGTCGCGGGGGGCGGCGGCCGGGGGGGGGGGTTTTATTGTAGGGGGCGAGGGGCGGGGGGGGGGGGGGTCGCGGGGGTTTCCCGGGGGGGGGGGGCGGTTGCGGGCTTCGATGGATTCGAGGGGTTCGCCTTGGCGCCAGAGGGCT
>NZ_JBSHBJ010000003.1:499641-507521 GCF_053611945.1 Kribbella sp. NPDC054772
GGGGGGTGCGGACGTCTCTCTGCGGGTCGTTGCCCCTACCGCGGGGGGGGGCGCCCGCGGGGGGGGCGCGGGGGGGGGGGGGGGGCCGCCCCCCCCCACGTCCGGTTGCGGACGTTGCTGAAGCAGTGCCTCCAGGGCGCCGTACGGCCCAGTCCCTCGTGCTCGGCTTCCGCCCAGAAGTCGTGGTCGTAGTCGCCGTCCGGGATCGTGACGAGCTCCTGCCGGCGGGGCGCGCGGACCTGCTGCTCGAGCCGGCGGAGGTCGGCCGTGCAGCGTTCCAGATCGTCCAGCAGCCGCAGTACGTCGAGATGCGGACCGAGCCGGTTCCTCAACGCCATAAGGGATTTCTCCAGCGTGTGCAGTGCGGTGCGGGTCCGGTCGAGTTCGTCGGAAATCGTCATCGCAGCCTCCTGGTGCCGAGCTCTGGACAACCGCTGTCGCCTGGGATAAGACTACGACTACACCATACGGTATGCAATCTACACTCAAGCCGGATCCCGGCCCTTCCGAGGAGATGACTGCAGATGGCGCAGACAGTGTCGGAGACCCAACCCGTCGCCGAAGTCACGGAGCCGGAGACCATTTCAGGTGGTCACCTTGTCGCGAAGGCCTTGAAGGCCGAGGGAATCGACGTGATCTTCACGCTCTGCGGCGGTCACATCATCGACATCTACGACGGCTGCGTCGACGAGGGCATCGCGGTCGTGGACGTCCGCCACGAGCAGGTCGCCGCGCACGCGGCCGACGGGTACGCGCGGGTCACCGGCAAGCCCGGCTGCGCGGTCGTCACCGCCGGCCCCGGTACGACGGATGCGGTCACCGGGGTCGCGAACGCGTTCCGCGCCGAGAGCCCGATGCTGCTCATCGGCGGGCAGGGCGCGCTGAACCAGCACAAGATGGGGTCCCTGCAGGACCTGCCGCACGTCGACATGATGACTCCGATCACCAAGTTCGCGGCGACCGTGCCGCACACGGCGCGCGCCGCCGACATGGTGTCGATGGCGTTCCGCGAGTGCTACAACGGTGCCCCCGGGCCGTCGTTCCTGGAGATCCCGCGGGACATCCTGGACAACTCGGTGCCCGTCGAGTCCGCGACGGTTCCCGAGGCCGGCCACTACCGGGCCTCGACGAAGAGCATCGGGGACCCCGCGAGCGTGGAGGCGTTGGCCGATCTGCTCGTGCGCGCCGAGAAGCCCGTCGTACTGCTCGGCTCGCAGGTGTGGACGTCGCGCGGCAGTCAGGCGGCCGTCGACTTCGTCCGGACCCTCGACATCCCGACGTTCATGAACGGCTCGGCCCGCGGCACGCTGCCGCCGGGCGACCCGCACCACTTCCACCTGTCGCGGCGGTACGGGTTCAACAACGCCGACCTGATCCTGATCGTCGGCACGCCGTTCGACTTCCGGATGGGGTACGGGCGCCGGCTCCCGAAGAGGGCGACCGTCGTCCAGATCGATCTCGACTACCGCACCGTCGGCAAGAACCGCGACATCGACCTCGGCCTCGTCGGCGACCCGGGTGCGATCCTCGCCGCGGTCGCGCAGGCGGCGTCCGGCCGGTTGCAGAAGACGGATCGCAAGGCCTGGTTCGCCGAGCTGCGGGCCGAGGAGAACGCGGCGTACCAGAAGCGGCTCCCGCGGCAGTTGTCGGACGCGAACCCGATCCACCCGCTGCGGCTCGCGCACGAGATCAACGAGTTCCTCACCGAGGACTCGATCTACATCGGCGACGGCGGCGACATCGTCACGTTCTCCGGTGGCGTCGTGCAGCCGAAGTCGCCCGGCCACTGGATGGACCCGGGACCGCTCGGCACGCTCGGCGTCGGGATCCCGTTCGTGCTCGCGGCGAAGTACGCGCGGCCGGACAAGGAGGTGGTCGCATTGTTCGGCGACGGCGCGTTCTCGCTGACCGGGTGGGACTTCGAGACGCTGGTGCGGTTCAACCTGCCGTTCGTCGGTGTGGTCGGCAACAACTCGTCGATGAACCAGATCCGGTACGGCCAGGAAGCGAAGTACGGCCACGACCGCGGCCGGATCGGCAACACCCTCGGCGACGTCAAGTACGACGAGTTCGCCCGGATGCTCGGCGGGTACGGCGAGGAGGTCCGCGACCCGAAGGACATCGGGCCGGCGCTGCTCCGCGCGCGCGAATCCAGACTGCCCTCGCTGATCAACGTCTGGGTCGACCCAGACGCGTACGCCCCCGGAACCATGAACCAGACCATGTACAAGTAAAGGGGACCCAGCATGACGGTACTAATGCCACGCCTCCGGCGCGGCGGGTCATTGGGCTGTAACTCCCGGCCTTCCCTCGTCACTCCAGTCGCTTCGCTCCCTCCGCTCCTCAGTCCAGGCCGGGAGGCCCAATGACCAGGGCCCTCGAAGGTGTCCGTGTTCTCGACATGACCCACGTGCAGTCCGGACCGTCCTGCACCCAGATCCTCGCCTGGCTCGGCGCCGACGTGATCAAGCTCGAGGCCCCGACCGGCGACATCACCCGCCAGCAGCTGCGCGACCTCCCGGACGTCGACAGCCTCTACTTCACGATGCTGAACTGCAACAAGCGCAGCATCACGCTGAACATGAAGTCCGACCGCGGCAAGGAGATCTTCACCGACCTGGTCAAGAACTCCGACGTCCTGGTGGAGAACTTCGCCCCCGGCGCGATCGACCGGATGGGTTTCACCTGGGAACGCCTGCAGGAACTCAACCCGCGCCTGGTCTTCGCCTCGATCAAGGGCTTCGGTCCCGGCCGCTACGAGAACTTCAAGGCGTACGAGGTGGTCGCCCAGGCGATGGGCGGCGCGATGAGTACGACGGGGTTCGAGGACGGACCGCCGACGGCGACCGGGGCGCAGATCGGCGACTCGGGCACCGGGATCCACCTGGTCGCCGGCATCCTCGCCGCACTGCTCCAACGGACGAACACCGGCACCGGCCAGCGGGTGACCGTGGCGATGCAGGAAGCAGTCCTGAACCTCACCCGGGTCAAGCTGCGTGACCAGCAACGGTTGACCCACGGAGCGCTGCGCGAGTACCCGAACGACAACTTCGGCGACGAGGTTCCACGCTCCGGCAACGCGTCCGGTGGCGGGCAGCCCGGCTGGGCGCTGCGCTGCGCGCCGGGCGGCCCGAACGACTACATCTACGTGATCGTGCAGCCGCCGGGCTGGGCGCCGATCGCCGAGCTGATCGGCAAACCCGAGCTGGCCGAGGACCCGGACTGGGCGACGCCGGCCGCGCGGCTCGACAAGCTCGACAAGATGTTCGCGCTGATCGAGCAGTGGACCGAGCAGCACACCAAGTTCGAGGTGATGGACAAGCTCAACGCGCTGAACGTGCCGTGCGGGCCGATCATGTCCACCCGGGAGCTGATCGAGGACGCGACGCTCGCCGATCTCGGCGCGGTCGTCGAGGTCGAGCACCCGCAGCGCGGGACGTTCCACACCGTCGGCTGCCCGATCAAACTGTCCGACTCCCCGGTCCAGGTCGAGACCTCGCCCGGTCTCGGCGAGCACAACTCCGTCATCTACGGCGCGCTCGGGATCGACGCGAGCGAACTCGACGACCTCAAGACCGCCGGCGTGATCTGACCCTCGCGAATTGGAGTGCATCCGCATGACCTATGACAAGGCAGCAGTCCGGACCATCCTCGACCAGGCCCTGGCGGACGGCCGCACCTCGCTGAGCGCACCCGAGGCCAAGCTGGTCGCCGACGCGTACGGTATCCCGACGCCGGGCGAGGGACTGGCCACGACTGCCGAGGCAGCGGCCGGTCTCGCCGCCGAGATCGGATTCCCCGTCGTCCTGAAGATCGTCTCGCCGGACATCCTGCACAAGACCGACGCCGGTGGTGTGGTGGTCGGCGTCGACAGCGCGGACGCGGCGCGGGACGCCTTCGACAAGATCCTCGCCAACGCGCGGTCGTACAAGGCCGACGCCGAGATCACTGGCGTCCAGGTGCAGAAGATGCTCGTCACGGACGGTGACGTGCAGGAGGTCATCGTCGGTGCGGTCACCGACCCGACGTTCGGCAAGGTCGTCGCGTTCGGGCTGGGCGGCGTACTCGTGGAGGTGTTGAAGGACGTCACCTTCCGGTTGGCGCCGCTCAGTGACGACGAGGCGCGGGCGATGATCGACGGGATCGGTGCGCGCGAGATGCTCGACGGCGTCCGCGGCGCGCAACCGGTCGACAAGGACGCGCTCGGTGACCTGGTACGTCGGTTGTCGGACCTCGTCACGGATTTCCCGGAGTTCGCCGAAGTGGATCTGAACCCGGTGCTCGCCGGGCCGGACGGTGCGACCGCGGTGGACTTCCGGATCATCGTCGACGCCGAGGCCGGCAAACCGGTCGAGCGGTACAGCTCCGAGGAGATCCTGGCCGCGATGACGCGGATCATGCGGCCGCGGGCCGTGGCCGTGATCGGCGCGTCCAACGAAGACGGCAAGATCGGCAACTCGGTGATGAAGAACCTGGTCAACGGCGGGTACGCCGGTGACATCCACCCGATCAACCCGAAGGGTGGCGAGGTCCTCGGCCGCAAGGCGTTCGCCTCGATCCTCGACGTACCGGGTGACGTGGACGTCGCCGTGTTCGCCGTGCCGGCCAAGTTCGTCGGCGGGGCGCTCGAGCAATGCGGCGAGAAGGGCGTCGCGGGCGCGATCCTGATCCCGTCCGGGTTCGCCGAGACCGGCGAGCAGGAGCTGCAGGACGAGGTCGTCGCGATCGCCCGCAAGCACAACGTGCGCATCCTCGGGCCGAACATCTACGGCTACTACTACCTGCCCGAGAGCCTCTGCGCGACCTTCTGTACGCCGTACGACGTCAAGGGCAGTGTCGCGCTCTCGTCACAGAGCGGAGGCATCGGGATGGCGATCCTCGGGTTCAGCCGTTCCAGCCGGATGGGCGTCTCCGCGATCGTTGGGGTAGGCAACAAGGCCGACATCGACGAGGATGACCTCCTCACGTTCTTCGAGAACGACGACAGCACCAACCTGATCGCCATGCACCTTGAGGACCTGAAGGACGGCCGGGCCTTCGCCGAGACGGCAGCCCGGGTGTCGAAGAAGAAGCCGGTCGTCGTACTGAAGGCCGGTCGTACCTCCCTGGGCGCGCGCGCCGCGAGCTCGCACACCGGCGCCCTGGCCGGCAACGACAAGGTGTACGACGACATTCTGCGGCAGAGCGGTGTGGTCCGGGCGCCGGGGCTGAACGAGATGCTCCAGTACGCCCGGGGGATCCCGCTGCTGCCGACGCCGCAGGGCGAGAACGTCGTGATCATCACCGGCGCGGGCGGATCCGGCGTACTGCTGTCGGATGCCTGTGTGGACGCCGGGCTGACGCTGATGGACATCCCGTCCGACCTCGACGAGGCATTCCGGAAGTTCATCCCGCCGTTCGGGGCGGCCGGCAACCCGGTCGACATCACCGGCGGCGAGCCACCGTCGACGTACCGGAACACGATCGCGCTCGGGCTGTCCGACGAGCGGATCCACTCCCTGATCCTGGGCTACTGGCACACGATCGTGACGCCGCCGATGGTGTTCGCGAAGCTCGTGGCCGAGGTGGTCGAGGAGTTCCGGGCCAAAGGCATCGACAAGCCGGTGGTCGCCTCGCTGTCCGGCGACGTCGAGGTGGAGGAAGCCAGCCGGTACCTGTTCGACCACGGCGTGGTCGCCTACCCGTACACGACCGAGACGCCGGTCCAGGTCCTCGGTGCGAAGTACCGCTGGGCCCGCAACGCCGGGCCGCTCGGCCGCGGTTGATCTTCGGTTGATTGGAGGAAGCAGTCTGCGGGGGAGTGGTAGTCAGCTAGTTGGCGTCAATCTAAGGAGTCCGCCTTGGACGTCACGAGCAAGACCTCAGAAGTGCCAGAAGAGCCGTCCGCGGCCGTAGCGACCGAGAAGGTCTGGAAAGCGGGCAGGCTCGAACCGATGCCGATCCGGAAACTTCCGGACGCACCACCCTCCATGCACATCCTCGGTCCGACCGTCTTCCTGGTCGCACTGGGAGTGGGGATGGGGGAGTCGTACATGTGGCCCCGGCTCGTCCTGGTGTTCGGGCCGGACATCCGCTGGTTGTTCATGGTCGGTGTCACCTTGCAGGCGTTCGTGCTGCTGGAGATGGCGCGGTACGCGATGGCCACCGGGGAGAGCATCTTCTTCGGCGCGGCCCGGATCTTCAAACCGCTGATGTGGTTCTTCTACGCGGCGGCGATCCTGATCTACATGTGGCCGGGCCATCTGTCCGCCGGCGCGGCCGCCTTCGAGGAGATCACCGGCATACCGTGGCAGGTCACCGCGTGCGTGGCTCTGGTGTTCGTCGGTGTGCTGTTCAGTCTGCTGTCGGTGATCTACAACTTCCTCGAGAAACTGCTCGGTCTGCTGATCGGCCTGCTGGTCGTCGGTACGTCGGTGATCGCGGCGCTCGTCGGCAGCTGGGACGACCTCGGCCGCACGCTGTCCGGGATGTTCGCCTTCGGGTACTTCCCACACGAGGCGATGACGTCGGCCTGGTTCCCGGTCGTGGTCGGCTCGATCGCGTTCGCCGGACCGTCCGGGATGCAGCAGATGTGGTACACGCTGCAGCTGCGCGACAGCGGCGCCGGCATGGGCGCGCACATCCCGAAGATCCGCGGGCTGCGCGCCTCGGCTTCGGAGGACGCGGAGTCGATGCCGTCGCGTGGCTTCATGTTCGACACCGAGGACCCGGCCGAGATGGCGAAGTGGAAGGGCTGGCGCAAGTGGGTCACGTTCGACGCCATCCTGCTCTTCTGGGGCATCACGATGCTGGTCACGATCTCGTTCACCGTGCTCGCCATGTCGGCGGCCCGGACGAACCCGGACGTGGCCTCACTGATCGAGGGCGGTGACCGGGAAGCGGCGCTGAAGGCGATGTCGGACGCGTTCGCGTCGGCCGGCTCGTCGATCCTCGGCACGCTGTTCTTCGCCTTCATCGCGCTGATCGGGCTGAACGCGACCCTCGGTCTGTTCGACTCGTTCTCCCGCGGCCAGGCGGACATGACGTACTACTTCGTGCCGGGCGCCAAACGGTTCTCGATGTCGCGGCTGTACGCCGGGTTCCTGTGGGGCGTGATTCTCTTCGGGATCCTGATCCTGCTGTTCGGTCCGGCCGACGGTCCGGCGGGGATCCTGGACACGCTCGCGTTCCTGTCCACGTTCGCGATGGGCGCGTACTGCATCGTGCTGCTGCTGACGAACAACAAGCTGCTGCCGAAGCCGATCCGGCCGGGACCGGTGCGGAACGTCATCATCGGGTTCGGCGCGGTGTTCTACCTCGGGATGCTGTTCTACTGCCTGTTCCGCTTCGGCGTGGCGGTCGGCTGAGATGGCTTCGCTGAAGCAGCTGGCGGAGTTCACCGTCCCCGCCGCGTCGGTCGGCGCGGCGGGCGGGCTGATCGCCGGCGGACTGGCCGGGTTCGTCGGTCAGCCCGTCGGCTGGGCAGCCCTCACGGGCCTCGGGCTCGGCGTACCGCTGATCCTGTTCGGAGCGGGGTACGCCGTCCTCGTGGCACTGGGGAAGGTCCCCGCCGGGGTGTTCGCGCCGGCGGCGATCTACTGGGTGGTCGGGTTCCCGCTGGCGCTGATGGCACACGCGATCGTCACCGAATGGGTGGTCGCCGGTACGCCGGGGCTGCCGCCGGAACCGTGGAAGTTCCTCGCCTTCCGTGCCCTGGTGAGCATGGGATTCGCGATCGGCTTCCTCTGGATGCACGAACAGATCGGCCGCTTCTGGTGGCCCCACATCCGCGACCACAACCAGTACGCCCGCCGCACCGTCGAGCAGTACGCCCACCTAGCCACAGCCCTACAAGCCCGCAAAACAGCCACAGGCCGCAAGTAAACCGGTCGCCCGCATCC
>NZ_JBSHBJ010000003.1:507531-516333 GCF_053611945.1 Kribbella sp. NPDC054772
CCGTCGACCTTACCCCCCACCTCCCCACCCCCCAACACCCCCCAAAAACCCCCCCGGGCGCCAATCACCCGGGCCCCCCCCATCCCACCGAAGGATGCGGGCGACCTTTCGCATGAAAGAACACCGCTCCGCGCGGGGGCTAGCTGGTGGTGCGGCGTCGGCGGCGGGGGGTTGGGTCGGGGTCGGAGGGTTGCGTGGGCTCGGTGCTTGCCTGGAGGTCGTGGTAGGCCTTGCGGGTGTGCTCGGTGTGTTCGCGCATGATCTGGGCGGCCTTGTCCTCGTCGCCGTCGCTGATCGCCTTCACCAGGCGGTTGTGTTCGCGCCAGGAGGCGGCACCACGGACCGGAGCAACGGGTGTGTAGTACCAGCGGACGCGGCGGTCGACCTGCGCCGCGAAGTCGACGAGGAACCGGTTGCCGGACATCTGCGTGATCAGGCTGTGCAGCTCGGCGTTCGTCCGCACGGTGCCGTCGATGTCGCCGGCCTCCTGGAACGCCGTCCCCACCTTGCAGAGCTCCCGCAGCTTGGCCACGTCGTCCTTGGTCGCGTGCCGGGCCGCGAGTCGCGCGGACTCGGACTCTAGCGCCGCGCGGGCCGCCAGCAACTGGTCGACCTCGTCCTCAGCCGGAACGTGCACCATCGCACCGAACCCGGGCCGCAGGTCCACCCAGCCCTCGTTGTTCAGCCGCTGCAGCGCCTCGCGCACTGGCTGCCGGGAGACGCCGAGCAGACCGGCCAGCTCGACCTCGACGAGGTGCCGGCCGCGCTCGAGAGTACCGTCGATGATCATCTCGGTGAGCGCCTCGTAGACCGACTCCCGCAACGGTGTCGGCCGCTTGACGTGCCGCACCCCGGCCGGTTCCGCACCCGCCCCTGGCCCTGCACTGATCGTCGTCATCGAGGTCCCTTTCGGTCCTACAGCCGTGGCACTTGGTAGACAGTCTACCAAGTGCCACAGTGCGTTTCCGGCTTCGCCGCCGATCGTGTCAAGCGGCCGGTTCGTCGGCTGTACGGCGCTCGTCGCCGGCCGGCGGAGTGTCCCCGGTCAGCCGGGCGAGCTCGGCGTCCAGGTCCACGGGGTTGTTCAGCTCCTGCAGCTCCGGGGCATCCGGGAACTGCGGCCGCGCCGCCAGAGCACCGAACCTACGTGTGAAGATCATTGCTACCCTTCCTTGAATTCTGGCTTCTGTATACATTAGACCAGGTGTACTGACCGATTGTGCCCGCCCCTCACGTGATCCCAGTTACACCCTGGTCGAGTACGCGTGCGCCCCCGCGCCGGCCAGCCGCCCGCCGTCGACGATCAGGTACTCGTCGCGGATCGGCGTACCACCCAGCCAGGACTCCAGGATCTCCCGGGTTCCCGCGGCGTACCGGGTCTGGGCGGACAGCGACGAGCCGGAGATGTGCGGCGTCATGCCGTGGTGCGGCATGGTCCGCCACGGGTGGTCGGCCGGCGCGGGCTGCGGGTACCAGACGTCACCGGCGTACCCGGCGAGTTGGCCGCGCTCCAGTGCGCGGACGATCGCGCCGCGATCGGCGATCTTCGCGCGTGCGGTGTTGATCAGGTAGGTCCCGCGCTTCATCGTCGCGAGCAGCTCGTCGCCGAACAGTCCCGCGGTCTCCGGGTGCAGCGGCGCGTTGATCGTCACCACGTCGCAATGCGGCACCATGTCGGCCGCGCTCGGGTGGAACGTGAGGTTCAGTTCCCGCTCGATCGATTCCGGCAGGCGATGCCGGTCGGTGTAGTGCAGCTTCACGTCGAACGGCGCGAGCCGGCGCAGTACGGCGGTCCCGATCCGCCCGGCCGCGACGGTCCCGACGTGCATCCCCTCGAGATCGTACGAGCGCGCCACGCAGTCCGCGATATTCCAGCCGCCGTCGACCACCACCTGGTACGACGGCAGGTAGTTCCGCACCAGTCCGAGAATCATCATCACGACGTGCTCGGCGACGCTGATGCTGTTCGAATAGGTGACCTCGGCAACGGTCATGCCGGCCCCGATCGCCGCGTCCAGGTCGACGTGGTCCGACCCGATGCCCGCGGTGATCGCGAGCTTGAGGTTCGGCGCCTTCGCGATCCGCTCCGCGGTCAGGTACGCAGGCCAGAACGGCTGCGAGATCACGACGTCCGCGTCCGTCAGTTCGCGGTCGAGCGCCGACTCCTTGTCGGACAGGACGACGAGTTCGTGCCCCTGACCTTCGAGGAAGCTCCGCAGCCCGAGCTCACCGGAGACGCTGCCGAGCAAGGCGCCGGGCGTGAAGTCGATCGCCTTCGGTGACGGCGCGGTCTGGCCGCCCGGATAGCCGTCGATGGCCGGGATCTCGTCGCGTGCGTACGAGGTCGGGTAGCCGGTCCTCGGGTCGTCGTACAGCACGCAGACAATCTTCGCCATGATGGGAAATCTCCTTGTCCTGAAGGGATTTTCACCATCGCTGCGTCACGGCCGGGCGGTCAAAGACCTGCTCGCTATGTCGAGATAGCCGGAATCCATCAAATGCACGTCCAACAGATCGTCGAGAGCTTTGTGTACGCCGGCCTGCCGCGCGACATCCAGCAATGCGCGCGCGAGTACCGGTTCCGGGCTGCGCGCAGCGATCACCAGCCCGACCCGCGGCCCACGGGCGGGACTCTTCAGCGGTACGACGCGCATTCCATCGGGTACGCCGAACATGTGCAGCCACGCGTGTGAGATGACGGTCGACCAATGGCTGCCGTGCAAATGGCTGTACAACCCGGAGACGGTGTCGCTCTCGATCGCGGGGGTCGCGGTCACGCCGTCCTCGGTGAAGTAGCCGTTCATGATCCTGCGGTTGCGCATGTCGGGGGAGAGCAGGCACAGCGGCAGTTCCGCGACCTCGGCCCAGGTCGCGATCGGCTGGTCGGCCGACTTCGAGTGCTTCGGCGTCAGCAGCAGATAGCGCTCCTCGTACAGCGGTGTCTTGCGGACCTGCCCGAGCGTGTCGTCGTCGAGGTACGTCATCGCGACGTCCAGGTCGAACTCGGCGAGCTTCTGGGTGATGTCCCGCGACGACAGCGACTCCAGCGTCACGCGCGCATTCGGATGGCGTTCACAGAACGGAGTGGTCAGCAGCGAGACGACCGGCATGGCCGTCGGGATCGCGCCGATGCGCAGCGTGCCGGTGAGGCCGCCGCGCATCATTGACAGCTCGTGCCGCAACGCGTCCTGCTCGGCGAGGATCCGCTGCGCCCAGAGCAGCACCCGCTCACCCTCGGGCGTCAGCCCCTCGAAGCGGCGGCCGCGACGCACGATCGGTACGTCGAGCTCCTGCTCGAGCTTCCGGATCGCGGCGGACAGTGACGGCTGCGAGACGTAGCAGGCGTCCGCCGCGCGGGCGAAGTGCTTCTCCCGGGCGAGCGCGACGAGGTACTCCAGCTGGCGGAGCAGCATCAACGACCCCGGTACGGTGTGCAGTCGCCTGTATACATAATCCAACTGTAGTGAGCTGGTCTGGCGCCGGGAAGATCTCGACGGCAGTGTGAACTGGATCACACCGTGTCTGTTGCGCCGGAACTCGTTCGACGGTCTGGCAGAGGTATCTCTGCCAGAAGGAGTTGTGTGATGGACAAGGTCGTTTCGAAAGACGGCACCGCGCTCGCGTACGACGTGACGGGCAGCGGACCCGGTCTGGTGCTGATCGCCGGTGCGTTCACCGGCCGGTCATTCTTCGGTGAGTACGTCGAGGCGCTGTCGTCGGCGTTCACTGTGGTCAACTACGACCGCCGTGGCCGTGGTGACTCTGGCGACTCGGACTCCTACGCCGTGGAGCGGGAGTGGGAGGACCTGGACGCGGTGCGGTCGGCTACCGACGCTCAGTACGCGTGTGCGTTCTCGTCGGGGTCGATGGTGCTGCTGCAGGCTGGTCTGCCGTTCGAGAAGCAGGCGGTCGTTGAGCCGCCGTTCCGGGTCGCGGGAGCGCCGCCGGCACCGGAGCGGTACGTGGAGCGGCTGCAGGAGTTCGTCGACGCCGGGAACCTCGGCGGGGCCGCTGAGCTCTTCATGGTCGAGGCGGTTGGTCAGCCGCGGGAGGTGGTCGAGCAGATCCGGCAGTCGCCGATGTGGGCGGGTCTGGAAGCGATGGCGCCCACGCTGGTCTACGACGCGTTGCAGATGCGCGACAGCGCCGTACCGGTGGATCTGCTGGCGTCTGTGGACTTGCCGACGCTGGCGCTGTACAGCAACGCCAGTCCGGCTTGGCTGCAGGAGAGCGTGCGGCTGACTGCCGCGGCGCTGCCGCAGGGTCGGGTGGAGGGTCATGACGGCACCTTCCACACGCTCGCGCCGGACACGCTGACGCGGGTGCTGACGGACTACTTCCGGAGTGCGTGAACCGGACGGCCGGGGAGGATCCGGTCGAGCAGGCGCTTGAGACGTGGCGCCAGCGGCCGCTCGATGCCGTAGTGCAGGGCAGCCGCGACGCCGACCATCAGTGCCATCGTGGCGGCGACCAGGAGGACGTGGTTCGCCTGGTCGCCGAGCCGGTCGAAGATGACGAAGCCGATGTGCGCGTGCACGAGGTACAGCGGGTACGTGAGCGCGCCGAGGACCGCGAACCAGGGGCGACCGAGGCGGTGCGTGAGCCGCAGCGCGACCGCCAGCATGACCGCGAAGATCGCGATGATGATCGCCACCACAGCGCTTCTGTGGATCTCCGTGTGATAGCGGATCCCGACCCGGTCGGCGAACCCGATCCCGCGGTAGATCGCGTTGCCGAGCGCGATCGCGACGATGGCGAGGGTCTGCCGCGTGACGCCGTACCGGTGGATCAGGCAGAGCGCCATACCGGCGATGAAGTAGTGCGAGAACTGCGTGTTCAGCACCAGGTCGGTTGCGTGCGGCAACAGACCGGCCTGGAACACGAAGGTCGCGGCCAGCCAGCCCCAGAGGAAGATCGTCACCCGGCGCGCGGTGATGCCGATCCATGTCAGGACCAGGATCATCAGGTAGAACCGGAGCTCGGCCCACAGCGTCCAGTAGACGACGTCGACGTTCTCGATGTTCGGCAGCGAGTTGAACATCGTCAGGTTCGCCAGGTACTGCGGCAATGAGACCGGGAACCGCCCCTGGCTGAACGCCACCGACACGAACGCGGTGAGCGTGACCGCAACCCAGTACGCCGGGTACAGCCGCACCGCCCGCGACATCACGAACGACCGCGGACTGCGCTCCCACGTGCTGAGCAGGACCACGAACCCGCTGATCGCGAAGAACAGATCCACCCCGAGATAGCCGTACCGCGCGATCACGTCGATGTGCGGGAAACGCAGCCCGCCGAGTCCGCCGGCGTACGCGGAGAACAGGTAGTGATAGGCCATCACCGAGAACGCCGCGAAGATCCGCAGCAGATCGATCTCGTGGAGCCGTCCCCGTGAAGGTTCCACAACCATCCTTTCCTCGAGCTCGCGCACCAGTCTGCAGCCCCCACTCGCCCACATCGTCAGCCCACGGCACGATCCCCCCTCCGACCCTCGGATGACGACCCCACCGCACTGGTAGGACGTTCCAGTGACTGAGGACAGAGTGTTCAAGAGCTGGACGCTGGTACTGCGGGACTCGGACGACGACGCGCGGCGTACCGTTCGCGAACTCGGCTGGAGCCCGCGTGACGCCGACGACTACTGGGTGTCCGATGACGACGACGTGGTCCTGTTCCTGCGGCGCGATCTGGACTCCCACGAGCTGGCGTGCAACGTGCGGGGCGCGGAGCGGGAGGCGGTGGTCCGGCGCTACGACGAACTGCTGGCGCGGCTGGACGCGTGGTCGACGGACGAGCTGCTCGTCGGGATCGAGCGCGCGACGACGGCCGCGGGGACCGCACAGGCGTTGTTCCGGCTCGGGCTCGGGGCACCGTTGGAGTTCGATGAGCGGACCACGACGCAGATTGTCGGGGCGCTGTCCTTCGAGCACCCGATGATTCGCGCGGCCGCGGTGCGCAGCATCGGCTATCTGAACTGGGGCACGATGCTGCGGCCGCTCGTCGAACGTGTCGCCGACGACGACCCGGACGAGCGCGTCCAGCGACATGCCGCGCTACTGCTGACTGCAATGGATCGGGTTCAGGCGCCGGGGGCGCGGACGAGTTGAGGGTGGCGGGCGGCGAGCTCGTCGTACGCGGCGCGTACCTCGGCGGGGATGTCGACGTGATCGATGAAGTTGCGGCCGCGCGGGCCGTACCCGTCGGGGGAGAGGCGGCTGATCTCGCCGAGGAGGAGTGAGCGGAAGCGTTCGTGACTCCAGATCTCCGGCCCGTCCGGTCCGGAGCTGACGTGGTCAGGGCCGATCCACGGAATGAACGGTGCCTGGCTGAGCAACGTCGTACCAGGGAGGTCGGCGAAGGAACGCTCGAAGCAGGCATGCGTACGGCGCTGCATCGTCGGGTCCTGGATGAGGAGCAGCGTCTTCGGCGTACTGATCAGTCGGCGGGTGAACTCCGCGTTCTCGCCGCAGTTGGTGGACCGGTCCTCGACCTCCGGTGCGGAGACGCCCGCACTCACCAACAGGTCGCGAAAGACATGCGACTCCGGTCTACCGGTCCGGACCGGTAGACCCCTGCGCCGCAACGCTTCCTCGAGGAAGCGAGTCGAGTGCCCGACTCCACCACTGACGAGAATCGGCGCGGAGTACGCACGATGCGCCTCGGCGGCAACGTCGACCGACTCCAGCACGGCCGACCCCATCAGCACAACCAGGTCAACCGGCCGCTCAACCGGATCACGCCGCGCGAGGTACCGCGCAATCACATCCTCATCCACAGCACTCCCGGTCCAAGCCGTTCATCTGCCAGCGAGATCAGGTCGGTAGGCGCATTGGCATCAGGATGTACGCCGAGTCGGTCGTGGGCGCGTCGTCGCGCGAGTGGAGGCCGGTGAGGTTGGTGGGTCTGGTCGGCTGCGTGAAGGCGAAGTGCGCGATCGGTGCACCGAGTGACGCCAGCCCGTCGAGGAGATAGCCGGCGTTGAAACCGGCCACCACCGGGTCGCCGGTCAGTGTGACCTCGACGGCCTCCGAGGCCTGTGCCTCCTCGCCGTTGCCCGCGTCGAGCGTCGCCGTACCGTTCTCGAACGTGAGCCGCACCGGCGCCGAGCGCTCGGCCACCAGCGCGACCCGTTTGACCGCCTCGACGAGCGCGGCGGTGTCGACCGTGACCGTGCTGGTGATCGTGCTCTCGGTCGGGATCAGGCTGCGCACCTTCGGGAACTCGCCGTCGATCAGCCGGCTGGTCGCGTGCCGCCCGCCGCCTTCGAACCCGATCAACCCGTCCCCTGTGCGGGTCGAACCGAGCGCCAGCGTCAGCTCGTCGCCGGACATCACCTTGGCCACGTCCGCGAGCAGCTTGGCCGGGACCAGCGCGTTCGTCTCGACGCCGGCGTCGACCGGCTGCCACGGGAACGTCCGCACGGCCAGCCGGTACCGGTCGGTGGCGAGCAGGGAGATCTCCGCCCCACGGATCTCCACCCGGATCCCGGTGAAGACCGGCAACGTGTCGTCGCGCCCGGCCGCACTCACCACCTGCGCGACGGCCCGCGCGAAGACATCGCCCTCGACGACTCCACTCGCGGCCGGCATCTCCGGCAGCGGCGGATACTCGTCGAGGGGCAGCGTATGAAGGACGAATCGGGCGGAGCCGCTGCTCACCTGGACCCGGGCCGCCTCGCCGCTCAGATCCACCGAGTCCCGAGGCATGCTCCGGCAGATGTCGGACAGCAGCCGTCCCGACACCAGCACCCGCCCCGTGTCGGCCACCTCCGCCGGCACGCTGACCTGCGCCGAGCTCTCGTAATCGAACCCGGACACCGTCACCTGACCGTCCGCCGCCTCGACCACCATCCCGGCCAGAATCGGCACGCTCGGCCGACCGGGCAGCCCGCGAGCCACCCATCCCACTGCCTCGGCGAGCACGTCACGCCCGACCCGAACCTTCATTCCATCTCCTCCCAACCGAGAAGAACGAGTCAATCAGGCACCACCGACAGTTCTTCAGCCGAACCGGATCCGGCTGATCCGATCGGCCTCTCCGCGGGTCAGAGTGAGCGCCGACGCGGCGCCGGGAACGACGTACCCCGGATCCTCGGCCGCCTTCGCCAGTACCTCCGGCCATCGTCGGCAGTGCGTCGCCATACTGCCGGATCGCACCACCCGGCCGCGCGCCCACTGCCCGTCGCGAGCCACCTCGTCCGGTACGTCGAGCAGGATCAGATGCACCGGCCTTCCGGCCCATCGAGCTCGGCGACCGAGCAGTTGACGCACCCACGGACGGGTCGCGCAGTCGTGCACGACCATCGGCCCGGTGCCGCGACGCATCCCGCTCAGCACGGTGACGTAGTACAGAAGATGCACGAACGGCCGCCACCACGCGTACGGCATGAACCCCAACGTCGGCGCCAACCGATTGCGGATCCGCTCCGAGTCGTACACCCGGACCGACTCGTCGCCGGTGAACAGCCGCCGCAGCAACGTGCTCTTCCCGGCGCCAGGGATCCCCGCCAGCAGTACTACGGCATCGACCGCGTACCGCAGCTCCCGCCCCCGCAGCACTCCTTCGACAAGTCCTGAATGCACCTCGCACGTCCTTCCCGCACTCGCCAAGTACAGAGCCAAGTACAGATAGGACGAACAGCATTCATCAGCGGCCCCGAAAGAACGCTGAGAAGTCGTTAGGAACTCCCTGAGAACACTGGCGCGGGGGGGGGCGCGGGGCGCCCCCCCCCCCGGGGGTGGGGGGATGTTGGGGGGGACGGGTGGGCAAGAGTGGGGGGGGCACCCCCCCGGGGGGGGGTTG
>NZ_JBSHBJ010000003.1:516343-527635 GCF_053611945.1 Kribbella sp. NPDC054772
TTCTTCCGGGGCCCCTAATCATCGCTGTGATGTGGTTAGGAACGCCCTCACAACCCGGGGGGGGCGGCCGCCCCGGCGGGCCGCCGCGCGCGTTTGTGCGATCAGTGGGTGCCGAAGGTCTCCAAGAGGGTCTGGCGCTCCGCCTCGGTGAGGTTGGTGTCGACCAGCTTGCTCCCCATGCCGTGGAACCGTTCGCCCAGGCGGTCGAGGTCGCCCTCGTCGGTGACGACGAACAGGGCCGAGGTCCCCTCCGTCACTTCGGTGCGGATCTTCGCCAGTTGCTCCTTCGTGATGCCGACGCCCTCCGTTGCCTTACTGATCGCGCCGATGGCGGCCCCGACCGCACCGCCGATCAGCGGGACGAAGAACAACGCGCCGAGCAGCAGACCCCAGAACGCGCCCCACCCGGTCCCTTTCCAGGTGTCCTCGTGGCTCTGGTGCGTCGTCGGCTTCGACTTGCCCTTCGGCCAGGTGACCACCGCGTGGTCGAGGATCTTCACCAGCCCGTCCGCGCTGGCCCCTTTCAGGATCCGGACCGCCCGGTCGGCGCCGTCAGGATCATCGAACTTCCACACCGTGAACGTGGTCATGCCACCGCTCCTCCCCTCGAAGGTCCGGCGCAACCCACGTGCCCCCGGGCCACGCCCTGAGTCGAGCGTAGCCCGCCGTGGAGCGCCCCTGAAGAGCGCGCAGCAACCCTGCTGACCTGCGCCTTTACTGGTCAGAGGTGCAGACCCGGTCAGAGGTGCAGATCGCGTCGCTGGTGCATGCGCCCGTCGCTGTCGAGCTCGATGACCGTGTCGACGCCGATCCGCTCCAGGAACGCGAAATCGTGGCTGACGACGAGCAAGGCACCGCGGTAGGAGTCGAGGGCTTCCGCGAGCTGTTCGACGCTGGTGATGTCCAGGTTGTTGGTTGGCTCGTCCAGTACGAGCAGCTGCGCCGGCGGCTCCGAGAGCAGCAGCCTGGCGAGTGAGACGCGAAAACGTTCCCCACCGGACAGCGTGTGCACCGGACGGTCCGGACTGTCTCCACGCAGCAGCAGACGGGCGAGCTGGTTGCGAATCGTGCCGGCAGGGGTCTCCGGGGCGACAGACTGCACGTTCGCCAGTGCAGTCGCGTCGTCGTCCAGGCCGTCGAGGCGCTGCGGGAGGTACCCGACCAGATTGGTCAGCAGCTTCCCGTACGGCCGCCCGGGGGTCGCAGCGGTGCCGTTGACGAGGTGGTTGATCAGCGTGGACTTCCCACTGCCGTTAGCGCCGACCAGTGCGACCCGCGCGGGGCCTTGGATCACGATGGTGCGGTCTTCGTCGTACAACTCGGCGAGACGGCGCCCGCGGGGGACATCGGGATCGGGGAGGACCAGATGGATGTGCTCCTCCTGGCGTACTCGCGCGTCCGCGGCGTCGACCGCTGCCTGCGCCGACTGCACCTTGTCATCCAGCGTCGAGCGCATTGCACCGGCTGACGCCTGAGCCTTACTCGCGCGGTTTCCGGCCAGGATCTTCGGTATGCCACCCTGCTGCTGCGTCTTCTTCGCAGTGCGTTCCCGCCGGGCCAGTTTGGTCTCTGCCTCGACACGCTGCCGCTTCTCGACCTTGAGCGCTTGCTGCGCTGACTTTGCGGCTTGGAGGGCCGCGGTTTGTGTTTGTTCCTGGTGTTCCTTCCACGTGCTGTACGGACCGCCGTACATGCTGAGCGTCCCGCCGTACAGCTCGGTGGTGTTGTCCATGTGCTCCAGCAGTTCGAGGTCGTGGCTGACCACAACCAGCGTCCCGGGCCACTGGTCGACGAACTCGGCCAGCTTGGCGCGGGTCGGCCGGTCCAGGTTGTTGGTCGGCTCATCGAGCAGCGTGATCGGCGTACGGCGGACACGCAGCCCGGTGATCGCGATCAGCATCGCCTCGCCACCGGACACCTCGGCGACCCGGCGGTCCAGGTCGCTCGCCGAGAACCCGAGCTCGTCGAGGGCCTCGCCGGCGCGGGACTCGATGTCCCAGTCGTCGCCGATCGTGTCGAAGTGGCGCTCGTCGGCGTCCCCGGCCTCGATGGCCCGGATCGCGGTGACGATCGCATCGATCCCGAGCAGTTCGGCGACGGTCGCGTCCTGGCGAAGCGTGAGCGTCTGTGGCAGGTACCCGACCTCGCCGATGGCGTCGATCTGCCCAGAGGTGGGTTGCAGCGCGCCGGCGATCAGGCGCAGCAGCGTCGACTTGCCCGCGCCGTTGCGACCGACGAGACCGGTGCGGCCGGCGTTGATGGTGCCGTTCACACCGGCCAGCGCGACGGCGCCGTCCGGCCACTCGAAGGTCAGTTCGCGGAGGGTGATTGCGGATTTGGGAGACATGCTTCTGCTTTCTTCCCGGCTGCTGATGCCGGGGGAGTGAAGCCGCGCGCAGGCACGGACGGAGTACGACGGGTCCGATGCGAACGTGCCGGGACCGCGGTCAACGCCTCGATCAGGCGGACGCGGGAGAGAGGAACAGGCCACCGGCAGTTCGGCGGCTAGATTCTGTCGACCTCGATCTCCACGACTTCAACTTTATCATGTGACGGCAATCACATGCCGGGGTGTGCGGGCTGTTGCCCAGGGCATTCGTCCCCCGTCGGAACTGGGGTGAAAGCGTTGCGCAGGGCAACGAATCCGTCACCTGAAGGGGGCCTGTCCGTCCGGCGTCCGGTACCGGACGCGACTCGCTGTGGCCCCCGAGTGACCCTGCGCTCCGGGGCAGCAGTTCCAGGGTCGGAAACGACCCGACCGGACAGGTCGAGGCGCCGAGTTAGCGGATGGCATCGCCGCCCTCAGCTGGGACACCGCCGGCTGCAGCCCGTGGAGGGGGCCGCTGACCTGCAGATTTACCGAGCGCCCCCGGCAGGACTCGAACCTGCGACCAACGGATTAGAAGTCCGACGCTCTATCCAGCTGAGCTACGGGGGCGTATGGCAGGGAGAGTCTCTCAGATAGCCGGGTGCTCGCGCCTCTCGGTTCCCGAAGCCCGTGCCGCGGGGCGGGGCGAAGTACAGGGTTGTCGTTCCATCCCGGTAACGCTGAGTGGGTGGTCCTGCCGCATGGTCGGGCGCCCAACTAGGCTGCGCTCATGAGTTACCCCTCACCAGGCCCGTCCGGGTCGCCGCAGCCCGCGGCGAGCTCGGCGTACTCGCCGGGCGGACCGTACCCGCAGCCCACCGTGCTCGGTAACCACCCGGTCCCCGGCCAGCGCCGCAACCAGGGGGTGCTGATCGGCATCGTGATCGCGGTGGTGTTCGCGATCGCGGGTCTGGTGATCTTCGGCATCGTGGCCAAGTCGACCGGCGCCGGCGGCTTCACCTGGGGCCTGGTGTTCGCGTTCGTCCCGGTCATCCCGGTGATCGCGCTCTACCTCTGGCTGGACCGATATGAGCCCGAGCCGACGAAGTACATCGTCTTCGCCCTCTGCTGGGGTGCCTTCATCGCGACCCTGGTCGCGATCTTCATCAACACCGAGGTGTCGCACCGGCTGGCCGAGACCGGCGTCGGCGGCGACCGGTCCGCGGTCTTCGTCGCGCCCCCGGTGGAGGAGTTCGCGAAGGGCTCCGTGATCCTGCTGCTGGCACTCGTCCGGCGCAAGGAGTTCGACGGCATCATCGACGGCCTCGTGTACGCCGGCATGGTCGGCGTCGGCTTCGCCTTCACCGAGAACATCCTGTACTACGGCCGCGTGTTCAACACGCTGTCCGAAGAGGCCGGCAGCGACGCCGGTCTGCGTGGGGCGTTCGCGCTGTTCATCATCCGCGGTGTGATCTCGCCGTTTGCCCATCCACTCTTCACGTCGTTCACCGCGATCGGCATCGGCGTCGCGATCCGGCACCGAAGTACCGTCGTCCGGTTCCTGGCGCCGGTCGTCGGGTACCTCGCGGCGGTCCTCGCGCACGCGGCGTGGAACGCGTCGGCGAGCTGGGCCGGTGGCGGCGGCTTCATCCTCGCCTACCTGTGCCTGATGGTCCCGCTGTTCATCTGCCTGGTGATCTTCGCGCTGGTGATGCGGTCCCGGGAGGGACAGATGATCGCGTCCCGGCTCTATGACTATGTGCGGTTCGGCTGGCTGATACCTCAGGACGTACCGCTGATCGCGACGCTACGCGGGCGCAAGGCGCTGCGGCAGAACGCGCGGCGGTACGGTCCACAGGCGGAAGCGGCCGCGAAGTCGTTCCAGCACAACGCGACCGAGCTGGCCTACCTGCGAGACAAGATCGTCCGGCAGGTGATCGGTCCGGACGCGCTCGAGACCGAGAAGGCGCTGCTCGACGAGTTGCGCGCGCGGAGGGCGACCGTGCCGTTCCCGCCGATGCCGGCGTTCGCGCAGGCCGCGCCCGGATACCGCGGGATGCCGCCTGGTCCGATGCCCGGCGCCCCGATGGGCGGCGGACCTCTGCATGGCGGGCCCGTTCCCGGTGGACCGATGGGTGGTGGTCCGATGGTTGGGGGGCCTGGTTCTGGTGGTCCGGGTGGTGCGCCTGGGCCGGGCGGTGGGCCTGGTCCTGGTCCTGGTGGTGTGCCTGGTGGTGGTGTGCCTGGTCCGGGTGGGTCCGGTCCGGGGGCTCCGGTGCCGCCGGGCGGGCCGGCGCCGTACCCGGGTTCTGACGGGTACCGGCCGCAGGATGGGCCTCGCGGACCGGAGGGTTATCCGCCGGCCCAGCCGGGGTATCAGCCGGGTCAGGCCGGTCACCCAGCGAGCCAGCCCGGTTACCCACCGGGACCCCCTGGCCAACAAGGACCGCCGGGAGGATACGGTCCGTACCCACCATCGCAGTGACTGCCACCCGTCCACGCCGCCAAACGGGGATGACGATGACTTTGCTTCTGCGCTGTCCGACCGGGCACCCTGTGTCCGTGGGCGGACACCGTGGCTGACATCAGGTCAGCAGCTGGTGAAGGTCCGGAACCGCGGGTTCCGGGCCAGGACCAGTCTGCCCAGGAGCTGGCGAACCTCATCGCCCAGTCCACCCCCAAACCCCGAGGCTTCTGGCGTCGCCGCCGCCGAAAGTCCGACCCCACCCCCGAGTCGCCTCACCCCACCCCGGACAAGCCGACCCCGGCCGCGTCAACCCCGCCCTCATCACCCCCTGACGCCCCGACCCCGGCCGCACCGACCCCGGACACCTCTGCTCCGGCGGCGTCGACCCCGGCCTCATCCCCCCGGGACACCTCTGCCTCGGATGCGGCGAGCTCGGCCTCGACCTCCGACGGCTCCGCCTCGAGCACGCCTACCTCGGGTGCCTCGACGGCCGAGCCTGCTGCGGCCACTTCGGACGCGCCCGTGACCCCCACCGGCCCCGCCGAAGCCCGTGCGGACAACACAGACGACGGCAGCACCGGACAAGCCTCCAGCGCCACTTCGAGCCCCAGCGTCGACTCCTCTGCCACCTCAGACGACGCATCAGCCGCCCAAACCGCTGCAACGATGGACTCGCCCGCCGCAACCGACACGACCTCGGCGACGGACTCCACCGCAGCCACCGAGCCGCCCGCCGACCCCGCAACGACCGCGCCAGCCAAGCCAGCCGCCACGCCGACCGAGTCGGCTGACGCCGCGACGTCGTCTGCGACCGCCGAGCCGAGCGGTACGACGGCCAACTCAGGTGCTGCGGCTGAACCGGATACCGCGGCGACTTCGGAGACTGCAGGGACAAAGCCCGCCGCGTCGGCGACCGACTCGGCATCTGCCGGAGACAACGCGGAAACTGCCGCGAACGCCTCGGCTCCCGCTGCCCACGACTCGGCATCTGGGGATGAGTTGTCGTCCACCACGGGCTCGAACGGATCGCCAACCGCGTCCTCCACCGAGCAGAGCGCCGTACAGTCGGCGTCTGCCGCCCGACGTTCTCGCCCGGCCGTCGGTGTCGTGTACGAGCCTGACGAGTCCCCGGATGGCTTCCCCCTCGAATTCGGCAACATCATCGTCGGGCTCCCCAAGGAGCCGGAGAAGCCCAGCACTCCCGCGCCGGGCGCTCAGCAGTCGACGGACGACCCCACCACGGCCGCCGTACCCACAACCCCAACTCCCACCGACTCCGCCGCCCCGGCAGCCGACTCACAGACGGCCTCCGACCCCGACGCCGAGCCCGACGCTGAGCCCGACGCCGACGCTGTGACCTCCGAGACGGCCCACGAGCCCGGTGACGCGGCGGCGACTGCCGACTCGACCCACGAGTCCGGCGACGCGGCTGCCGACGCGAGCCGCGAGCCAGCTGACGCAGAGCCTGCTGGCGACGCGGTCCTCGAGCCAGCTGACGCTGAGGCTGCTGGCGACATGGTTGACGGGTCCGGCGACGTCCGGGCCGCATCAGAAGCGGGCCACGAGTCCGACGAGAGCGACGACGGATCCGCGGCTGGCGGCGAGGTCGAGTCGGCGGGTGACGTGGCTGCTGACGCGGCAGGTGATGTCGCGGCTGCGGCTGCGGGTGACTTGGCTGGTGCGGCGGACAGACGGGCTGGGTCTGACTCGGCGGACGAGGTCGCGGACGCTTCGGCGGGCGACCCGACCGTCAGCTCGGTAGACAGCGCCTCTGCGCAGTCTGCAGACGCCGGCGTAGCGGATGACGCCGAGGTTGAGGGCCAGTCCGCTGACGAAGCTGACGGGGCGGACGAGTCAGCAGTTGATGCGACTGGCGGGGCAGACGGGTCGACGGTTGGCGCGGCCGAGGGTGCTGGTGCGGATGCGGCGGACGGCTCTGGCGGGGCAGCGGATGCGGCCGACAGCGGGCCGCGTGGTGACGCCTCGCGTGAATTCTCGGCCGAGATGGTCGGAGATGCTGCCGACGACGTAGCTGGACCTGCTGCGGGCGGGGCCGGAGAAGGCGGCGCGGCGGACAACGCTGCGGCGAGTGACCCGGCGAGTGACCCGGCGAGTGACCCGGCGAGTGACCCGGCGAGTGACCCGGCGAGTGACCCGGCGAGTGACCCGGCGAGTGACGCGGCGGGGGAGCCTGCGGGCGGTGTCGCCGCGGGCGATGGTCGGGCTGCGGAAGGCACTGCAGCGGACCAGGCTGCCGGGCAGTCCGTGGATGCGGCGTCCGGTGATGGCTCGGAGCAGGCTGCGGTTGTGGCCGAGGCGGATCAGTCCGTGGATGCGGCTGAGTCGGGTGATGGCTCGGGCGTGGCATCGGATGGCGGCTCGCAGGACGGTTTGGACGAGGGCTCGGATGGGGCTGCTGGCGCGGAGGCCGGGCAGGACGCGGATGCGGGGGCTGGAGACGAGGCCGGGCGGGCTGCGGCTGCTGCGGGCGACGAGGACGACGAGGCGGACGTCGAGCCTGAGCTGACTGGGGAGCAGTTGGCGGAGAAGCTGGCGGCTGAGCAGGCTGCTATGGCTTTGATTACGGCTTTGATGAAGTTGCGCGGTGTGTTGGCGGGGAGCCGGCTGCCGTTGGAGGTTGTGGGGGCTGACGAGGCTCGGCAGCAGCAGAAGGCGATGCTGGATCAGCTGGATGACTACCTGCTGCCGCGGCTGGTGCAGCTCGAGGCTCCGGTTCTGGCTGTGGTTGGTGGATCAACTGGCGCCGGCAAGTCGACGCTGGTCAACACCGTGATCGGCAAGGTTGTCAGTGAGCCGGGTGTGTTGCGGCCTACGACGCGGTCGCCTGTGCTGATTCACCATCCGGCGGATGCGGACTGGTTCGTAGGGGACCGGGTGCTGCCGGGGATGGCGCGGACGAGTTCGGACGAGCCTGGCGGCATGGAGGATGCGGGGCAGCTGCGGTTGGTTGCCGCTGACACCGTTCCGCGTGGACTGGCGATTCTGGACGCGCCGGACATCGACTCCGTGGTCGAGGCGAACCGCGACCTCGCGACCCAGCTGCTCGCGGCGGCCGACCTCTGGTTGTTCGTCACTACGGCCGCTCGGTACTCCGATGCTGTCCCGTGGGAGTTCCTGCAGAGTGCCTCTGACCGCAGTACGGCGGTCGCGGTGGTGCTCGACCGGGCTCCGAGCGAGACCATCGACGACATCACCGGCCACCTGGCGCAGATGCTGCTCGAACGCGGCCTCGGGGACTCGCCGCTGTTCTCCATCCAGGAGACGGTTGTCGACGGCAACGGGATGCTGCCGCAGCCGTCTGTTGCCTCGATCAAGGACTGGCTGATCGACCTGGCCGCCGACGCGGAGGCGCGCGCGGCCGTCGTACGGCGGACCCTGCAGGGCGCGGTCAGCGCGATGGTGAAGAAGGCGCCGCCGTTCGCGGCTGCCGTGAAGGCGCAGGCTGAGACTGCCGTTGAGCTGCGGTCGTCGGTGGAGACGGCGTACGACCAGGGTGTGAAGGACATTGCGAAGGCGTGCCAGGACGGGACGCTGCTGCGTGGCGAGGTGCTGGCTCGCTGGCAGGAGTTCGTCGGGACTGGCGAACTCCTGAAGGGTCTGCAGTCGAACGCGGGCCGGCTACGCGATCGGCTGAAGAGTTCGCTCGGCAACAAGCCGGCCGAGACTCGTGATGTCAGCGACGCGATCCAGTCCGGACTCGAGTCGCTGCTGCGCGAGCATGCCGCGGCTGCCGCCGAGCGGGCCGAGAAGACATGGCAGGCGTCGGCTCCGGGCCGGCAGCTCCTGGCGGCCGCCGAGGCGGATCTAGCCAGTGGCAGCAACGCCGAAACGGGCGCGACTGGCAGGGCTGTGAGCGGCACCGGGAGCCGGAGTGGTTCCGGTGGTCGCGGCGGCAACAGCGCCCGCGCTAACGGCGGCGCAGGGAACGGTGCCAGCGGCAACAGTGCGGGAGATGGTGGCCCGTCGCTCGGTGCGATGTCGGAGCAGTTCCCGGCGGCGGCGAGTCGTACGGTGCGGGACTGGCAGGAGTTCGTGCTGGACCTGATCCGTAAGGAAGGCGCCGACAAGAAGTCGACCGCGCGCATCCTGGAGTACGGCGTCAACGGGATCGGCCTCTCCCTCATGGTGGTGGTTTTCGCCAGTGGCGCCGGCATCCCGAAGGGTGCGCAAGCCAGTGTCGGCGCGGGCAGCGCGGTCGTCGGGCAACGGCTGCTGGAGGTTGTTTTCGGCGACAAGGCAGTTCAGGGCATGGTCGATAAGGCACGGGAAGACCTTGACGGTAAGGTTCATGCCCTGATGGATGCCGAATTCGCCCGCTATCTGGCTGTCCTTGACCAGCATCCGGTTGACGTCGAGACGGCCAGGCAATTGACGGAGGCCGCGCGCGCGGTGGAGGACTGCACGTGACGGAAACAGTGGATGCGGTCGAGACCCCGACCCGGGCCGAGACCGATGTCCTGAAGAAGATCGACGCGCTCGAGTCGGCCGCGAAGGCCGGCGACGGGCGCCTGGACCCGGTGGTGCTCACCGAGGCCGCGCAGATCGTTGACCGGGCCGGCCAGCGACTGCGGATGTCCGGAGACCTGACCGTGGTCGCGCTCGCGGGCGCCACCGGCTCGGGGAAGTCGTCGTTGTTCAACGCGCTGACCGGGCTCGACCTGGCCGCGATCGGAACGCGCCGGCCGACGAGCTCGATGCCGCTCGCCTGTGTCTGGGGTGACGAGCCTGCTGGTGAAGTGTTGAGCTGGCTGGGCATCCCGCGGCGGCACCAGGTGCAGCACCGGAGCTCGCTCGAAGAGGCACAGTCCGAGGACCTGGACGGACTGGTCCTGCTGGACCTTCCCGACCACGACTCGACTGAGGTCGAGCATCGGCTGATCGTTGACCGGCTGGTGGAGCTGGTCGACATGCTCGTGTGGGTGGTCGATCCGCAGAAGTACGCCGATGCGGCGCTACACAACCGGTACATCAAGCCGTTCGCCTCGCATTCCGGGGTGATGGTGTTCGCGCTCAACCACATGGACAAGCTGACGCCGGACCAGCGGAAGAGCTGCCTCGAGGACCTGGAGAAGCTGCTCAAGTCCGACGGTCTGAAGTCCCCGACGGTCGTCGCGACGTCGGCGGTCAGCGGCGACGGCCTGGAAGAGGTGCGGTCGCTTCTGGTCAAGCGGGTCAGCAACAAGCGCTCGGCGCGGGAACGCCTCTCCGCGGACGTCGACCGGGTCGCGGACCGGATGGCGAGCCAGTGCGGCACCGCCAAGACGCCGGAGATCGACGAGGCCGATGTCACCGAACTCGTTGACGCGCTGTCGGACGCGAGTGGCCTGTCGGTGGTGTCGGACGCCGTACGGCGGTCCTATCTGCAGCGGGCTCGGGCTGCGACCGGGTGGCCGTTGACCAAGTGGGTCGGGCGGTTCCGGCCGGATCCGTTGCGGCGGCTGCACGGCGACCAGGTGTCGCGCGAGCAGGGCAAGGCGCTGCGGAAGTCCGCGTCCAACGAGGTGGCGATCGCTCGCTCTTCGTTGCCTGCGGCAACGCCGGTTCAGCGGGCGCGGATGGATGCCGCCGTCCGCACGATCACGACCAAGGCCGCGAACGGCCTGTCGCGGCCATGGGCGGACTCGGTGCGCTCCACGATCCGGCGTCGCGAGGAGTCGCTGGGCGACGAGCTCGACCAGGCCGTCGCGCGGACGGACCTTGGGGTCAGCAACAATCCCGGCTGGTGGGGCTTCGCGCGGATCGTGCAGTGGTTGCTGTTCCTGGTGATGCTGGGCGGGGCGGCCTGGCTGATCGCCCTGGTGGTGACCCGGATCGGCAAGCTCGACGATCCGCCGCTGCCGGAGTGGAACGGCGTTCCTTACGCGTGGATCATGCTGGTCGGTGGTGCCGTCCTCGGGCTGGGGCTGTCGATCGTGTGCCGGCTCTTCGCGACCAACGGAGCGATTCGTCGATCTCGCCAGGTGGCCAAGGCGCTCCGCGACGAGCTGGAGAAGGTTGCCGAAAGCCACGTCGTGACGCCGGCCCGCGAGGAGCTCACCGCCTACAGCACCTGCCGCGACAGCCTCGCCGTCGCTCGCGACTAGCAGCAGACGGCCGCTCGCCGCTAGGGCGGCGGGCGTGCCGTCGAGCTGCAGGTCGGCCGGTGCCCACGGCAACAGGTGCCGCGGCGCGATCGGTGCGCACGGCAACAGTCGTCGCGTGGGTGTCGGCGCGCACAGCAACAGGTGTCGCGAGGGGATCGGTGCGCACGGCAGTAAGTCCTGCGGGGCGATCGGTGCGCACGGCAAGAGGTGCGGCCGGGCGATCGGTTCGCGCCGCGACGGGATCGGGGCGTGCGGCAACGGGTGTTGGGAGAGGCTCGGCGCGTTGGGTGCCGGCGGGGGCTCTGGGGAGAAATGCGTGCGCTGGGCGCGGGGCGGGGGGGGGGGGGCCGGGCGCCCGCGCGCTCAAATAAAACAGGCTAGCGGGGGCGGGGGCGGGCCGACACATTGATGAC
>NZ_JBSHBJ010000003.1:527645-536487 GCF_053611945.1 Kribbella sp. NPDC054772
GCCGGGGGGGGCTGGGGGGAGAAAGGCCTGGGGGGGGCGCGCGCCGGTGGGTGCCCCGGCGCGCGCTTCGCAGTACTTACAGCTCGGTGCCGGGGGCGAACTGGGCCATCGAGATCTTCGCGGCCTCGGTCAGGTCCTTCTCCTCGGTCGTGCCGGAGGAGCGGATCGACTCGATCCAGGCGCGGACCGACTTCTCGTTGAACTGCAGGACCTCCGGCGACTCGGCGAGCTCGACCGGGTTGTTGTCCGCCGGCAGGTCGCCGTCGACGTAGAGCGCGAGGCCGAGCAGGCCGCCGTCCCAGCCGGGGCCGACCCAGAGCGCGCCGGAGCCACCGGGGGCGGGTGCCTCGCTCATCGAGTGCTCGAGCTCCAGCTCGGTCGACGAGCCCGAGCCGGGCAGCAGCCGGAGCTCCAGCAGGCTGGTCGGACCGCCGAAGGTCACCTTGAACCGCTTCGGCGGCTCGCACTCGAGGATCTCGCCGCCGGCGTTCTGCTCCAGCTGGAAGGTGCCGCCGACCTTGAAGTCGCCGGTGACCGGCCAGAACCAGCGGCGCATCCGCTCCGGGTCCGTGAGGGCGTCCCACAGCTCCTCCGGCTCCGCCTGGTACGTGCGGCGCATCAGCACCGTCACGGTCTCGCCGGTGCGGCTGACCTCCCGCTGGACCGCGTTGATGTGCTCGAGGATGTCGATCACGGGTCTTTCCCTCTCCTGCTCGGCTGCTGAGATGGTCCCCAGAATGCCGTTCAGGACTTATATAAGTCAAGGCTGAGATAATCACGCCGCCTCCGCTTCCGTGGACCCCGCGGTCGCGGTCAGCGGCAGGGTCGTCGCGGAGTACTCATCAGCGGGATACGGCGTCGCGGTCGCCTCGGCCGGGTCGGACGCGGGCACGACCGCCGGAGCGGCGAGTCGGGTCGGCTCGGCGCGTGGCGGGTTCTTGCTGAACGTCGTCGTGCCGCGGGTGAGGTCGTGGCCGATGGAGAAGGCCTCGAGGATCACCCGGCTGACCTGCTCGCCGGCGTCGTTGGTCCACTCGTGGGTGCGTAGCCGGCCGGTGACGATGACCGGTTGGCCGACATGTACGGATTCAAAGGCGTTCTGGGCGAGGGATCGCCAGCACTGGACGCTGAACCAGGTCGTGGGTTTGTCGACGAACGTGCCGAGGGTGCGGTCGAACTGACGTGGTGTCGAGCCGAGCCGGAACGATGCATGCGGGCTCTGTCCGACCTCCTTGAACTCGGGGTCGCTGCCGACCCAGCCCAGAACTGTCACGTAGGTCTCGCCGGTGCTCATGATTGGCCGCCTTCCGATGGATCGCGGGATGCGTTGTCACCGGAGAAGATGCACCGGCCGGGCGGCGGGCGGCGCTGTGATCTTCGCGGCTGTGGACAACCTCAGGGCTGGTTGGGAAACCGCCAGGGGGAGCACATAGGCTCTAGGGCATGGCGGAATTCATCTACACGCTTCGCAACGTCCGGAAGGCGTACGGCGACAAGGTCGTTCTCGACAACGTCACGCTGAACTTTCTGATCGGCGCGAAGATCGGCGTCGTCGGCCCGAACGGCACCGGTAAGTCCTCGTTGTTCAAGATCATGGCCGGGCTCGAGCACCCGAACAACGGCGAGGCGCGGCTGGGTGAGGACGCGACGGTCGGGATCCTGCTGCAGGAGCCGCCGCTGACCGAGGGCAAGACCGTGCTGGAGAACGTCCAGGAGGGGGTCGGCGACACCAAGCAGAAGCTCGACCGCTTCAACGAGATCTCCGCCGAGCTGGCCGACCCGGACGCGGACTACGACACGCTGCTGGCCGAGATGGGTGACCTGCAGACCGAGCTCGACCACCGCAACGCGTGGGACATCGACGCCCAGCTGGAGCAGGCGATGGACGCGCTGCGCTGCCCGCCGCCGGAGGCGATCGTCGACAAGCTGTCCGGTGGTGAGCGCCGCCGGGTCGCGCTCTGCAAGCTGCTGCTGCAGCAGCCCGACCTGTTGCTGCTCGACGAGCCCACCAACCACCTGGACGCCGAGTCCGTGCTGTGGCTGGAGCAGCACCTGCAGAAGTACCCGGGCGCCGTCATGGCGATCACCCACGACCGGTACTTCCTGGACAACGTCGCCGAGTGGATCCTCGAGCTCGACCGCGGCCGCACCTACGGCTACGAGGGCAACTACTCGAAGTACCTGGAGACCAAGCAGGCCCGTCTGGTCGTCGAGGGTCAGAAGGACGCCAAGCGGCAGAAGATCCTGGAGCGCGAGCTCGAGTGGGTCCGGTCGAACGCGAAGGCCCGGCAGACCAAGAGCAAGTCCCGGCTGGCCCGCTACGAGGAGCTGGCGGCCGAGGCCGAGCGCTCTCGCAAGCTGGACATCGACGAGATCAACATCCCGGCCGGTCCGCGCCTCGGCAGCACGGTGCTGGAGGCCAACAAGCTGATCAAGGGCTTCGGCGACCGCAAGCTGTTCGACGGCCTGAGCTTCAGTCTCCCGCGGGCCGGGATCGTCGGTGTCGTCGGCCCGAACGGCGTCGGCAAGTCGACCCTGTTCCGGATGATCGTCGGCGAGGAGCAGCCGGATGCCGGCGCCCTGAAGCTCGGCGAGACGGTGAAGATCTCGTACGTCGACCAGTCGCGCGGCGGTCTGGACCCGAAGAAGACGGTCTGGGAGCAGGTGTCCGACGGCCTCGACTACATCAAGGTCGCGAACTTCGAGATGCCGAGCCGGGCGTACGTCGCCTCGTTCGGTTTCAAGGGGCCGGACCAGCAGAAGCCGACCGGCGTACTGTCCGGTGGTGAGCGCAACCGGCTGAACCTGGCGCTGACGCTCAAGATGGGCGGCAACCTGCTGCTCCTCGACGAGCCGACCAACGACCTGGACGTCGAGACCCTGCAGTCGCTGGAGGATGCGCTGCTGGAGTTCCCGGGCTGTGCGGTGGTCGTGTCCCACGACCGGTGGTTCCTGGACCGCGTGGCGACCCACATTCTCGCCTGGGAGGGCGACGACAACGACCCGGCGCAGTGGTTCTGGTTCGAGGGCAACTTCGCGTCGTACGAGGCAAACAAGATCGAGCGCCTCGGTCCGGAGGCGGCGCGGCCGCACCGTGTCACACACCGGAAGCTCACGCGCGACTGAGCAGAAACCCGTACGAAGGGCCCCGTCTCCCAGGTTGTGGAGGCGGGGTCCTCTGCGTTGCTGATAGTTAGCTCTTGCGCTAAGTATCAAGACGAGGCAATACTTAGCCGCATGGCACAGTATTCGGCGGAGGTTGACGGGGTGTTCGTCGCGTTGGCCGATCCGACGCGGCGGAGTGTGATCCGGCGGCTGGGGCGTGGACCGACGAGCGTCGGGGAGTTGGCGGCCGAGTTCCCGATCACGCTGCCCTCGTTCATGAAGCATGTCCGGACGCTGGAGTCGAACGGGCTGATCCGCACGGTGAAGACCGGGCGGGTGCGGACCTGCGTGCTGAACCGCGAGCGGCTGGCGCTGGTCGACGACTGGCTGGACGAGCAGCGGCGGATCTGGGAGGACCGCACCGACCGCTTGGAACGCTTCGTCACGGCGGAGCAGCCGGAGCATGCCGAGCGGCCGGAGGGTGTGGCGGAGACGGAGCATGTCGTGACGATGGAGGAGGGGCTGTGAGTCGGGGAGAGTTTGATCCTGAGCTGGATCTGATGGTGGAGCGCGTGATTCGGGCGCCGCGGGCGGCTGTATGGCGTGCGTGGACGGACCCGGTGCGGTTCGAGCAGTGGTGGGTTCCGGCGCCGGCCATGTGTCGCGTCGATCGTCTGGAGATCCGGCCGGGCGGCGCCCTAGTGACCCAGCTCAGCGATGACGGTGCACAGTGGGGCCCGCACCTCGATGCGGTGATCCTGGTCGCGGAGGACCTCGAGCGAATCGCGTTCACGAATGCGATCGACAGCACCTGGCGGCCCGCGGATCCGCAGCCGATCGCGGTGACGGGCGAGGTGATCCTCGCCGATCACCCGGACGGCACGGAGTACCGGATGATCGCGCGGCACGGCGATCCCGCCAGCCGTTCGCGTCACGCGGAGCTCGGGTTCGCCGACGGCTGGGGCAGCGTGACCAAGCAGCTCGCCACTCTCGTCGAGGGCGAGGTCGTGCGATGAAGCTCGTACTGACGGAGTTCGTCACGCTCGACGGCGTGAGTCAGGGCCCGGGTTCGCCGACCGAGGACACGAGCGACGGCTTCACCCGAGGCGGCTGGCTGGTGCCGTTCATGGATGACCTGTTCGTACGCCGGGCCGCCGAGTGGCTGCACCGAGCGGACGGCTTGCTCCTCGGGCGACGGACGTACGACGCCTTCGCGCGCGACTGGCCGCAGATCACCGACCCGGACGACCCGTTCACCGAGCTGATGAACTCGCTCCCGAAGTACGTCGTGAGCAGCACCCTCACCGAAGCGAGCTGGAACCCGACGACGATCCTCGCGAACATCGACGCCGTCGCGGAGCTCAAGAAGGAGCCAGGCAACGAGCTGCAGATCCACGGCAGTGCCCGCCTCGGCGGCGCGCTGGTGAACGCAGGCCTGGTGGACGTCGTCCGACTGGTCGTGGCGCCAACCGTGATCGGCGCCGGTCGGCGGTTGTTCGAGCAGCCGAGCGACACCGCAGGCTTGAAGCTCACAGCCCAAGAGGCAACGTCGACCGGGCTCCTGCTGCTGGAGTACGACGTCGTCGGCGCCGCGGTCGTCGGCGAGTACGCCGGTGTTACCGCTCCTCGAGAACGCGCTCGATAACCGGCAGATCCTCGGTGATGAGCGCCTTCCACAGCGCCCACCCGCGAGCCCGCGCCCACATCGCGTCGTCCTGCCGTACGGCGTCCCGGAACGCGGACCGGGATGATCCCGTGAAGAACGTGTAAGCGATGACGAGATCGCAGGCGGGGTCGCCGACTCCCGACGTACCGAAGTCGATGACTGCTGAGAGGCGGCCGTCGCGGACCAGGAGGTTGCCGCTCGCGATGTCGCCGTGGAACCACACCGGCGATCGGTCCCAGGTCGCGGCCAGCGCGGCGTCCCACACCTCGCGGGCGTGGTCCGTGTCGATGCGCCCCTTCAGCGCGGCGAGGGCCTCGAGCGTCTCGTCGTGGTAGTGCTCGGGAGGGGCGCCGCGGTAGAAACTGTGCGCACCGGCGAGCGGCGCGTCCGATGCGTCGACGCTCTGCAGGGCCAGGATGAAGCCCGCGATCGCCCGCGCGAACTCGTCCAGATCGGGGACCGTCTCAACCGAAGCGGTCGCGCCCGGGATCCAGCGCCGGATCGCCCACGGGTGTGGATATCCCTCGCCGGGTGAGCCCTTGGCCACAGCCTCAGGGATCTCGGCCGGCAGATGCGGTGCGAGAACCGGCAGCCACCGGTGTTCCTTGTCGACGGCAGCGACATAGCTCGAGTGCGTCGGCAGCCGCGCCGTCAGGTCCGTCCCCAGCCGGTACGTCCGGTTGTCCCAGCCGTCGATCTTGACCGGCGTGATCGGCAGATCGGCCCATTGCGGGAACTGCTGCGCGATCAGGCGCCGTACGAGTGCCGCGTCGATGCCGGCCCGGCCGTCCTGGTGAAAGTCCGTCACGCCGAGAAGGTTCTCGAACCTCGCCAGCGGCCTCAAACGGTTTAGCTGGTGGCTTCAGTGACCGAGTCGTCGAGGAACGCGGAGATCGTCTTCAGCTCCTCGACGCTGCGGCTGGCCAGTACGGCGTGCATCCGCTCGCCCTGGTCGGCGTACAGCGGGACCAGCTTCTCCTGGATCGCCTCCAGCGACGGCGTGACGACGACCTTGCGGCGATCGCCGGGATCGGGCCGACGGGTGACGAAGCCGTGCGACTCGAGCCGGTCGATGACGCCGGTGACGGTGCCGGACGTGAGCCCGGTGTACTCCGCGAGCTGCCGCGGCGTCAGCGGGCCGTGCGTCTGCAGCAATGTCATGAACTGCGAGTCGCTCGCGCCGAGTCCGACCTTGGCCGAGACCGCGTGGTTGTACAGCACCACCTCGGCGATGAATCGGATCAGCCGCTGCTGGATCTCGCCGGTGAGCTCTTCGCGTGCACTGGTCATGGTCCGCCTCAGCATAGGGCTTGCATTTCTCTCGGATTCCCAAGATACTCGGATTGCCAAGATACTTGAAGGAGTGAGAGAGATGAAGGTGCTGGTGATCGGTGGCGGGACCGGCGGGCTCGCGTTGGCCCACGGTCTGCGGCGGGCAGGGATCGAGGTCTCGGTGTTCGAGCGCGACGCGTTGCGGACCGACGGCCTGCACGGGTACCGGGTCGGGATCGATCCGGACGGCAGCCGGGCGCTGCACGCGCTGCTGCCGAGGGAGCTGTACGACACGTTCGTGGCCACCAAGGCGCGCGATCCGAAGTACTTCAACATGCTCACCGAGGACCTCAAGGAGGTCCTGTCGATGGAGATCCCCGCGTCGACGGACCCGGTGGAGAGCGAGAAGTCGATCAGCCGGATGACGCTCCGCCAGGTGCTGCTGACCGGCCTGGAGGATGTCGTCGAGTTCGGCAAGGAGTTCACCCGGTTCGAGCAGCACGGTGACCAGGTCACGGCGTACTTCGCGGACGGGACCGAGGCCACCAGTGACGTGCTGGTCGCCGCCGACGGTTCGGGCTCGCGGGTACGCCGTCAGTACCTGCCGCAGGCGAAGACCGAGGAGACCGGGATCGTGGCGATTGCGGGCAAACTGCCTATCACCGCCGAGAGCGCGCAACTCGTCCCGCCGAAGGTGTTCGAGGGCATCTCGATGATCAACGCGCCCCGCGGACTGTTCTGCATCCTGCACGTCATGGAGTTCCAGTGGGACCGCGACGGGCGAGTGAAGAGCGGGATCGGTGGCAACACCGAGGAGCTGATCCAGCGTTGGCCGGGTCTGCAGTTCGACAACACCCGGGACTACATCAACTGGGGTCTGTCGGCGGCCAAGGACAAGCTGCCGGCCGACATCATGGAGCTCCGCGGCGAGGAGCTCATCAAGGTTGCGCTGGATGTGACGCCCGGTTGGCACCCGAACCTGCGCCGGCTGTTCGAGCTGACCGATCCGGGCACCTGCTTCCCGGTGAACATCTGGACCTCGGTCCCGCTGGAGTCCTGGGAATCGAGCAACGTGACGCTGCTGGGTGACGCGATTCACACCATGACGCCGGGTCGTGGCGTCGGGGCGAACACCGCGCTCCGCGATGCCGTCAACCTGTGCCGCGCGCTGATCGACGTACGGGACGGTCGTCAGGAGCTGATCCCGGCGGTGCATGCCTACGAGGCGAAGATGATCGACTACGGCTTCGACGCGGTGATCAAGTCGCGGGCGCAGATGACCTCGGACGACCCGGTGCACAAGCCCGTGATCGGTCGCCTGGCGCTGGCCGGCCTGCGGACGGCGATGCGCGCGGTCAACCACCTGCCGCCGGTCAAGCGGCGGATGCGGGACTCGATGCTCGCCTACCGCGGCGCCGACCGGGACGAGCTGACCCTGGAGATCAACCCGTCACCGGTGGAGCGTTGAGTCAGCGCTGGCCGATGTGCTCCGACACCGAGTCGAAGACGCGGCCGATGGCGGCGAAGTCCTCGGTGCTGGCGAGGTCGACCAGGTTCTCCCGGACGCCCTCGACGTGGAACGGCGCGGCCTGCTCGAGCAGCGCGAAGCCGCCCTCGGTCAGCTCGGCCCACACGCCACGCTTGTCGCTCGTGCACGACGTGCGACGGACCAGGTCGGCGGCCTCGAGGCGGCCGACGGTGTGGGTCAGCCGGGACCGGCTCTGGTGCAGCCGGTCGGCCAGGTCGGCCATCCGGAGCCGCCGCTCGGGGGCTTCGGAGAGCCGGACCAGGATCTCGTAGTCGTTGATGCCCAGGCCGAACCGCCGCAGGTCGTCGTCGAGTTTGGCCATCAGGCGTGCGGTTCCCAGCAGGTACGCACGCCACGCCACCTGCTGCTCGGCGCTGAGCCACCGAGTCCCCTGGTCCATCTCAGTCTCCATCGTCACGGGAACAGTGTACCGGGAATGTAGTTGACTTTTAAACAGTTACTACCTACTGTCGTGGTCATCGGTTGAACTTTTAACTATGACCGCCTCGCCCCCACAGTACCCACCCCGGTTTCAGTAGCTTTCCCGAGAGGACCTCATGAGCGACACCACCACCACCGGCACCGTGATCAGCACCATCCCCGGCCTGGTCGCCGGTACCTACACCCTCGACGCCGCGCACACCGAGATCGGCTTCACCGTCCGGCACCTGATGACCAAGGTCCGCGGCACCTTCCAGGAGTTCAGCGGCGAGATCAACGTCAAGGACACCATCGAGGAGTCCGCGACCAGCGTCTCGGTCGAGCTGGCCTCCGTGCACACCCGCAACGAGCAGCGCGACGGTCACCTGCGCTCCGGCGACTTCTTCGACGCCGAGAAGAGCCCGAAGATGACCTTCGTCAGCAAGGGGATCAAGCCCGAGGGTGACGACTACATCCTGGCCGGCGAGCTGACCATCAAGGACGTCACCAAGCCGATCGAGCTCGCGGTCGAGTTCCTCGGCGTCGACCAGAACGCGTACGGCCAGACCATCATCGGTTTCGAGGCCTCCGCGTCGATCAGCCGCAAGGAGTGGGGCATCGACTTCAACGTGCCGCTCGAGGGTGGCAAGCTCCTGATCGGTGACAAGGTGGACATCCACCTCGACGTCCAGGCTGCTCTGCAGGCCTGATCCCGGCCGGCAACAGACTCCAGTCAGCGAAAGACCCCGCACCAGGTGGCGGGTTCATGCGGTCCTCGCAACACCTCGATTTGAGGAGTTGCGGGGACCGTGTCGTTTTCGGAGGAGTTGGCCGGCCTGTTGAGGTTGGTG
>NZ_JBSHBJ010000004.1:0-26937 GCF_053611945.1 Kribbella sp. NPDC054772
TACCCCGCGCCCGAGTCCGAGACCCCCACAGCCCCCCCCCCCCCCAGCGGCTGCCCCCGGGGCCCCCTCTCCCCCCCCCCCCCCCCCCCCGGGTCTGTGTCCTTTGTGCTCAGGCCTTCGGGGCCAGCTTGTGGACGACGATGCCGGACTTGAAGGTCGTCGTCCCGAGCAGTTCGAGATGCGTCAGGTCGATCGCGTCGCCGGCGAACATGTTCGCGCCGTCGGCGACCACCGGGAAGATCCAGAAGTGGTACTCGTCGACGAGCTTGTTCTCCAGCAGGGTCTTGGAGAACGAGCCGGTGCCGTACTTGATCAGGTTGCCGCCGTCGGTCTCCTTGAGCTTGCGGACGGCGTCGGCCGCGTCGCCCTCGAGCGGCTGCGCGTTCCACTTCCACTCGGTGACGGTGCGCGAGGCGACGTACTTCGGCATCGCGTTGAAGTGGTCGGTGAACGGGTCACCGCTGCGCTGCGACCAGGCGTCCGCGAAGCCTTCGTAGGTGACGCGGCCGAGCAGTTGCGCGTCCACGCCCTCCATCAGGCCTTGCGCGTACGCCGCGTGTTCGTCGTCCCAGTACGGCGGGCTCCAGCGCTGCGGCTCCTCGATGACGCCGTTCAGGGTGACGAACGTGGATTCGATCAGCTTCCTCATGGGTCTGTTCCTCTCAGGGTTGGTAGGGACGCTTGTCTCGGGCGTCCTGAAGTGCTTTGGCCCACCAGACGAGCTGGTCGAGCATGAGTTTGGCGTCCGCCTCGTAGCCGGCGGAAGGCCTGGGCCAGTCGCCGTCGGCGGTGAACTGCTCCCAGTAGCGGGGCAGTGTGACGGTGTTGCGGATGGTGACGGCCTGGAGCTCGGCGAACACCTGACGGAGCTGCGCGACGGCGTAGCACCCGCCGGACTCCCGCCCGTAGCTGACGATCGCGACCGGTTTGGCGTGCCACTCGGCGTAGTACCAATCCAGTGCGGTCTTCAACGAGGCCGGAAAGCTGCAGTTGATCTCTGGCGTGACCACTGCGAACGCATCCGCCTTCGCTAGTCGCGGCGCGAGTACGGCGACTGCGGCTGGCGTCTCGTCGTCGGTGTCGGGCAGCGTGGTCGGCAGGTTCGCCGCGGCCAGATCAACCAGGTCGACGTCGAACTGCTTGCCGGCCTGCCGGGCCAGCCAGTGCGCGACAACCGGGCCGAACCGGCCACGCCGTGTGCTGCCGATGATCACTGCCAGTCGCATTGTCCGTCCTCCTTCCGTCTGACCCAGACTCTGCCGTAGGTGGTTTACGGTTTCTTTCCGGTCGACGGGCCGTCGGGCGGAATAGGGTGCGGACATGCGTTTCGGGGTGCTGGGACCGGTGACGGCCTGGACGGACGCGGGGACACCTGTGGTCATCCAGGGGCTGAAAGTGCGGGCGCTGCTCGCGGACCTGCTGGTGCACGAGGGGCGGCCGGTGCCCGCGGACCGGTTGATCGACGACCTGTGGGGTTCCGAGCTGCCCGGCAACCCGCCCGGGACGCTGTCCGCGAAGGTGTCCCAACTGAGACGAGCCTTCGAGGACGCTGAGTCCGGCAGCCGTTCGCTGGTGCGGTCCGGCCCGGCCGGCTACTCCATCGCGGTCGAGAGCTCCACCTACGACGCTCTCCGCTTCCGCGAGCTGCTCGCCGCCGGCTCGGTCGACGAGGCGCTGACGCTGTGGCGAGGCCCGGCGTACGCCGACTTCGCTGACGACGCGTTTGCGGAGACAGCGGTGGCCCGGCTGACGGATGAGCGGTTGAGTGCGTGTGAGCGAGCTGACCTGTCGGTGGGCGACCTCGCTGAGCTTGTGCGCGACCATCCGTTGCGCGAGGGGCTGCGGGCTGCGCAGATGAAGGCGCTCTACCGGACTGGCCGGCAGAGCGAGGCTCTGGAGAGTTTCGAACAGCTGCGGCAGCTGTTGCTGGACGAGCTCGGTCTCGATCCCGGTCCCGAGCTGGTGGCGCTGCAGCAATCGATTCTCACGCAGGAGCTGCCGCACGCGCGCAGCAACCTCCCTGCCCAATTGACCGACCTGATCGGGCGCTCCGAGGCGCTGACTGACGTTGACTCCTGTCTGACGTCCTCCCGGCTGGTGACGCTCACTGGTCCCGGTGGTGTCGGCAAAACGCGTCTGGCTCTCGCTGCGGGGGCTATGTCGTCGGACCGGTTTGCTGACGGCGTCGTGCTGGTTGAGCTTGCTGCCGTCACTCCTGACGCGTTGTCGGTCAGCAACGCGCTCACGGACGCTGTGCAGGCCGCACTGGATCTGCGCGATGCCGGCGCCTCCGGTGCGGTCGTGGACCGGCTGGCCGCCGTCATGGGCTCGCGGCTGCTCGTGCTGGACAACTGCGAGCAGGTGGTCGAAGAGGTTGCTCTGTTGATCGACCGCCTGTTGGCTGCCGCTCCCGGTCTGCGTGTGCTGGCGACGAGCCGCGAGCCGCTGGGCCTGGCTGGTGAGGTCGTCTGGAGTGTTCCACCGCTGACGGTGCCGTCGGCTGCTTCCGGGCTCGACGCGGTGGGCGAGTGCAGTGCGGTCCAGCTGTTCGTCACCAGGGCCGCTGCGGCGTCGCGGGGCTTCGCGCTGACCGAGGAGACGGCGGCCGATGTGTCGGTGCTCTGTCGGCGTCTGGACGGGATCCCACTGGCCTTGGAGCTCGCTGCGACACGGGTGCGAGCACTCGGCGTGCGTGGGCTGGTTGCGCGGCTGGACGACCGCTTCCGGTTGCTGGCGACAGGGCATCGGGGTGCTGCGCCGCGACAGCAGACCCTGCACGCGATGATCGACTGGAGCTGGGAGCTGCTCGACCCCGAGGAGCAGTCCGTTCTGCGGCGCCTCGCCGTACACGCGGATGGTTGTACGGCGGAGGCTGCGGCGGCTGTGTGTGGCGAGGACGACGTACTGGATGTGTTGGTGCGGCTGGTCGACCGGTCGCTCGTCGTACCTGTCGATGGGTCTCGCTTCCGGTTGCTGGAGTCGGTGGCGGCGTACTGCGTCGAGAAGCTGCGGTCCGCCGGTGAGCTCGAGTCCGTTCGCCAGCAGCATCTGTCGTACTACGTGTCGCTGGCTGAGGAGGCTCGGCCCGGCTTGTTCGGTGGTGAGCAGGGTCGGTGGCTGCAGCTGCTGGACGAGGACTCCGCCAACTTCCGCACCGCACTGGACCGTGCGGTGGCCACAGGTCAATCGGACCTCGCTGAGCGGCTTGTCGATGCGCTGGCGTGGTACTGGTTCCTGCGTGGCCGCCATGTCGAGGCGCTGCGGTCGCTGGAGGCTGTGCCGGGTTCTGCTCGGGCTGGAGCGTGGCGGGTCGGGTTCAGGTACCTGCTCGGGCACGCGGATGCTGCCGACGAGCGGGACCGCTGGGCCGACGCAGCCGACGCCATGGGCCTGTGGTGGATCGGCTACGCCGCCACCGATGCGGGAGACCTCGCAGCCTGCCAGGCGCTGCTCGATCGGGCACTGAAGAAGTTCGAGGCCGATGGCAACCAGTGGGGTACGGCGGCCGTGCTGGCGGCCCGAGCCAAGCACGCACACGTGCGGGCGGACCTGCCGGCCCTGTACGACGACGCGTGCCAGAGCATCGGGATCTTCCGGGCGCTGGGGGACCGGTGGGGCGTCCTGCAGGCGACGGGCTGGTTCGGTGCGCACGCCGAACTCGTCGGCGACTTCGACGAGGCCGAGCGGCTGCACCTCGAAGGCGCGCAGGCCGCGGAGGAGATCGGGTTGTGGCCCGAGGTCGCGAGCGCGTTGGGCATGCTCGGCTGGACCTCGATCCGGCAAGGCCGCTTCGACGCGGCCCGGACGTACGGCGAACGCGCGCTGCGGTTCGCCACCGAACAGGGGCAGCGCTCGACGCAGGCTCTCGCGGAACTCGTGCTCGGCTTCGCGGCCCGCCGTACCGGTGCGCTGGAGGAGGCGTCGGAACGGCTTGAGGGGTTGATAGCCGCGGCCGGACGGCAGAAGGAGGCCGTGCTCTACCTGTCGATCGTGCTGGAGGAGCTCGGGTTCGTCCGGGAGCTCCAGGGCCGCTTGGACGACGCGCTGGAGCTGCACGTCGAGGCGTTCAGGGTCTCGGAGGACTTTGACTCGCTGCGCGGCATGTGCTGGTCGCTGGAGGGGATCGCCGGCTGTCACCCGGACAAGACCCTCGCGGCGACGCTCCTCGGCAGCGCCGCGGCCACGCGCGCCACTAAGAACTACTTGATGGCCGCGACCGAGACCGAGGACGTCGATCGGGCGGTCGCCGCCGCGGAGTCCGCGCTGGGTGCGACGGCCTTCCAGGCGGCGTACTCTCGCGGCGCCGCTCTCGGGCCGGCGGAGGCCTTCGCGCTGCTCGTCCGCGAGTAGATGTTCTGTGGTTGAGATTATTCGACCAGCGAAGTAGTTTGGCTCGCGAGCGAACTTCTACAGGTGAAGGTGAAGCATGGACTACGGCCACGAGCTGGTCTTCGGGACGTTCCTGACCCCCGCTGTCGACCACCCGGACCGCGTCATCGCGCTGGCACAACTGACCGAGCAGGCCGGTCTCGACCTCGTCAGCTTCCAGGACCACCCGTACCAGCCGCGGCTGATGGACGCCTGGACGCTGTTGTCGGTCGTCGCCGCCCAGACGCAGCGGATCACGGTGACCACGAACGTCGCCAACCTCCCGCTCCGGCAGCCGGTCGTACTCGCGCGCAGCGTCGCCACGCTCGACCTGATCACCGGCGGCCGGGTCGAACTCGGACTCGGCGCCGGCGGATTCCTCGACGCGGTCGCGGCGAACGGCGGGCCGCGGCTGACCAAGGGCGAGAGCATCACCGCGCTCGAGGAGGCCATCGCGATCATGCGCGAGGTCTGGACGCCGACGGGCGGCGGCATCCGGCTGGACGGGAAGCACTACACGATCGCCGGTGCGAAGCGTGGCCCGGCGCCGGCGCACGACGTGTCGATCTGGCTGGGTGCGTACAAGCCACGGATGCTCGCGCTGACCGGGCGGCTCGCCGACGGCTGGCTGCCGAGCAGTGGGTACGCCGGTCCGGACCAGCTGGCCGCGATGAACAAGATCATCGACGAGGCCGCGGTGGAGGCTGGGCGTGATCCGGCGGCGATCCGGCGGCTGTACAACGTGGGCGGGCAGTTCGGCGGCGGTGGCGGATTCTTGCAGGGGCCTGAGGAGTTGTGGATCGACCAGTTGACCGAGCTGACGTTGGGGGAGGGGATGAGCACGTACATCCTTGCCTCTGACAACCCGGACGACATCCGGCGGTTCGCCGAGGTTGCGGCAGGGGTCCGCGAGGCGGTCGAGGCGGTGCGGTCGGGCGCTGCGGTGGGGTCAGGTGCTGGGATGCGCTCCGGTGCTGCGGTGGAGACGGCTGCTCCGGTGCCGGCGGGCGGGTTCAGCGTCGTACCGACACCGCCTCCGGCTGTACGACGGAGCGCCGTACGACTGCTGGACGAGTCGGAGCGGCCGACCGGTCCGGCCGTGGACCCGTCGCGGACGTATACGCCGTACCAGCTGCAGTCCGGGCAGCATCTGATCGACGTACACGACCATCTGCGGGCTGAGCTCGAGCAGGTGCGCGATCTGGTGGAGCAGGTCGCCGCGGGGACGCTGGGGGTCGGAGCGGCGCGTTCGCACATCAACACGATGACCATGCGGCAGAACAACTGGACGTTGGGGACGTACTGCGAGTCGTACTGCCGACTGGTCACGACGCATCACTCGATCGAGGACGCGTCGCTCTTCCCGCAGCTACGCCGGGCGGATTCGGCGCTCGCCCCGGTGGTGGACCGGTTGCAGGAGGAGCACAAGGTCATTCACGACGTACTCGAGGGTGTCGACAAGGCGCTGGTCGCGTTGGTTGACGGGTCAGGGACGATCGACGGTTTGCGTGCGGCGGTCGACCTGTTGGATGACACGTTGCTGTCGCACCTGTCGTACGAGGAGCGCGAATTGGTCGAGCCGCTGGCGCGGCTCGGGGTGCTGTAGGACCGGCTCCTCGCCTTTGCTTGGGCTGGGGCTGCTTCGCCTCGCCGGCTACTTCGCTTCGCCCAGGAGTGAGGCGAGGATGTCCAGGAGGCGGAGCGTGGGGACCTCGCCGAGGAGCCGGGCCGCGCTGGTGGCCGGCTCACCGATCAGGCGGACCTGCAACGTCTTGAAGTCCCGGACGTTCGCCGGGTTCACCAGGTCGTCGCGGACGGCGGACAGGAACGCGGCCCCCGCCGACGCGGTGCCGTAGGTCATCCGGATGAAACTGTCGGTCACCGGGAACAGGTACGGGCGCTTGAGGTGCAGGAGCTTCGACTTCTTCGCGTGCCCGAACCCGCGGTGGCCGGTGAACTTGTCGTCCAGCGCCATCGCCGCGTCGAACAGCTCGCTGCCCGGCGCCGCGTCCTCGAGCCGCGCGTCCACCGGGATCGCGGCGAGCTCCTTCTCCGCCTCGACCTCGAGCAGCCACGGAATGTCCATCGCCCGCAGGTCGGCACCGATCACCATCAGCCGGCCGAGATCCTCGAGCGTCACCTGGTTCGGGTCGGAGCCACCGGCGGTGGTCATCCCCGGCAACCCGTCGTAGTACTGCAGCACGGCGCCGTTCGTCTCGGCGTACAGCCGCAACTGCGCGATCGCCTCGTCGACGACGATCTTCCGGGTACCGATGTTCATGAGCCACACCCTCACACTCGTGGTGGCAAACCCGCCAGCGGGCGGACCATCATTCGAACGTTCCTCACACTGTTTCCGCAGATGGTAGCGACTCCGCAGCCACCCGCACGCCAGGGTCACTTCCCGTTATCCACAACCCGTAACCATCCACCCCCCAGAGCCACCAAGCGTCATAGACTCTCAGTAACAACCCCACGACTGAGAGCAGGCGCGACACCTGACAGCTCAACCACTAGCCGCGCAAAAACCTACCGAACCCCAAGCCCACCCACCCCAATCCGTAACCGTTCCCCCCAACCCCAAACTCGACAAGTTTGGGCGGGTGCAGTTGGAGCGGAGGTTGCGGAGCCGACGCTGCGGATCTACGTCGCACCTAAGAGCTGACTGCCCGGTGTGGCGTGGGTGCTACAGGTTGGGGATGGCGTCGAGGGTTGGCCAGGGTGGGCCTTCGCGGAGTAGGCGGAGGAGGGTTTCGCCCATCTGCCTGCGGTTCGGGAACTGGTCGTCGGCGTCCCAGCGCCACGCCGCGACCATCGCGAGGACGAGCTGGCGGCAGTCGTCCAATAGTTCTCGGTCGATATTCGGGTAGTGGTCGCAGACCGCCACAGGTACGTGGGCGAGATCGAACTCGACCGGTCCACGGCAGCACGTCTCGAAATCGATGAACAGCGGCCCGTACTTCGTGCTGAGCAGATTGCCGGGATGCGGCTCGCCGTGCAGCAACTGCTCAGGGGCGTCGCGGACGGCGATCGCCCGGCGCACGCTGTCCAGTCTGCTGGCGAGGAACGCGCGGGCTGCGTCGTCGAGAGCCGGTGAGCGGTCCGGGTCGGCGACGATTTCTTGCGCCTCGGTGATTCGATCCGTGAACCGCGGGCTCGGAACGTCGACCTTGCGCATGCCGGCGTGCAGCCGCTCCAGTGCGTTGGCGAAGTCGGCCGGTGCGACCTGAGGGGACACGGGCTCGTAGTAGGTCCACAGCGTCACAGCAAAGTCGTCGCGCGTGTACACGAGCGGCTCCACTCGCGGCTCCAAGGCGGCCACCGGGGATCCGATCTCGGCGAGCCGCTGAGCGAGCTCGATCTCGAACTGGGCGACTTCCTGCCCCACGGGCGCGACGCGGGCGAAGACGTCGTACGGCGTGAGTCGCAGCGCCAGCTTGTTCGAGTTGTGGAGGACGATCGCGTCGTCGGCCGGCAGGTCGAGCGACGCGGCGATCGATGTCGCGGCCGCGATCGCGCGTTTGATCTCGGGCATCTCCATGACCGGTCACGCTACCTCCGTGATCCTGCCCTGTCCTTCGCATTACCTCGAGCACAGCCCGCGAGGAGTAATTGGGTTGAGGGGACCTGGGGGAGTGCTGATCATGTGGGTATGACTGCGACGCTGGAAGTGATGCTGATGGGACCTGCGGCCGTTGGGGCCCGGGGCCAGCAGCAGGCGTGGCGTTGCTGGGGGTCGATACTCGGTCAGTCGTGATCGGGGTCGCGGTCGCGGGGCTCTTGGCCGGGTTCGGCGTTGCCATGCCGGTCGGGCCTGTCGGGACCTACTTGGTAGCTCTGACTGCGCGGAGCAGCTTGCGGATCGGGGTGTTCGCGGCGCTCGGGGTGGCTTCGGCCGACGGGTTGTACGCGGCGGTAGCTGCGATCGCCGGTACGGCGTTGGCGCCGTTGCTGGTGCCGATCGTGGGGCCCCTGCGGTGGGTGTCCGTCGTGGTGCTGATCGGACTCGCGGCGCTCGGTGCCGTCAAGGCGGTACGGCGGTATCGCGCGCAGCGGCTCGTCGCACTGCAGCACGAGACACCGGTCGGCGTGTGGACGGCGTACCTTGGGATGTTGGGGATGACGATGCTCAACCCGTGGACGGTGATCTACTTCGCGGCGCTGGTCGTCGGTGGATCGAGCGTCACCGGCGTCGGTGAGCGGATCGTCTTCGTGGTCGCGGCGTTCGCGGCATCGGCCGGTTGGCAACTGTTGCTGGCCGGTGGTGGCGCTCTGCTCGGGCGGCTGTTGACCGGGCATGTCGGCCGGTTGGTGACGGCGCTCGCGTCGACCGCGGTGATCGTCGTGCTGGCCGCACGGCTCGTTGCCTAGGGCACCTGGCGTTCCACCGCTCCGCTCGGGTTCAGGAACAGCAGGATCGGGGGAGCGGTATTCGGCAGGATCGCGGCGTACGCCTGGAGTTGGGGCGTGTAGTAGGCGACGCGGCTGTCGAGAGCTGCGGCGGGGATGACGTCGGTCTTGTAGTCGACGATGGTGAGGCGGCCGTCGTCTTCGCGGTAGATGAGGTCGACGAAGCCTTCGAGGACCGTGCCGTCGGGCTGGACGGTGCCGACGTACGACTCGCGCCAGTGTTCGCGCGCGGCGGCTCGCTGGACGACCTCGGAGGCGAGAGCGGAGCGGACGAGCGCGGTGACGACATCGGCGTACTCGAGGACGCCCTCGGCCAGGCACTGCGTGGCGACTGCGGCTTCGAGGCCGGCGCCCGTGGAGAGGTCGACAACCTGCAGTACGGCGTGGACGGCGCGGCCGATCGCCGTGCCGTAGCGGCCCTTCGACCACGGCGGCAACTCGAGGTCGCGGGCGGCCTTCGCCGTGCCGGGATCGATCTCGGCGAGCGCCACGTCGGGTCCGGTGCCTTCGAGGCCAGAGGCGCTCTGGGCGGAACGGGCCCGGCTCGCGGCCTGCGCGGCGGCCGCTCGGGACTCCCACTCGGTGCGGGAGATCGGCGGGGTGACGTCGGGGCTGCCGGACGGTTCGCGGTCGGGGACCGGTGGGCTCGTGAACAGGGTGGTGTGCGGTGCTTCGACGCCGCCGGCGGTCGCGAGGAGTTCGGCGTTGCTGGAGTGGCGACGATTGCCGGAGCGGTGCAGCGAGACAATCAGGTGGTCGCGGGCGCGGGTCGCGGCGACGTACAGCAGGCGGCGGCGCTCGTAGTCGTCCATCTGCTCGTCGACCGGTTGGACGAGGTCGAAGTCCTCGGTCTGGACGGAGGACTTGAGCTTCACCGCGTACCCGCCGTCCGGTGGCCAGAGAACCTGGACGCCGCGCTGCCGGTTCGGGGATGCGGTCATGCCGGAGAGGATGACGATCGGGAACTCGAGTCCCTTCGCGGCGTGGATCGTCATCACGCGCACGGCGTCGGCGTCGGTCTCGGGGAGCACCGCCTCGGCGACGCGGGAGGTCTCCTCGCCTTGATGGGCTGCCCAGGCGAGGTACGAGCGGAGGCCGCCGTGCTCGACCTCGGACCAGGCGCGGGCCTGGTCGACGACGAACCGGACCCGGCGCCAGGCGTCGCGGGCGCGCGGACCGATCGCGGCGACTTCGAGCATGCGGCGGTCGGCGACGATCTTCGCGAGCACTTCGCTCGGGGTGAGCCAGCGGGCGGCGTAGTAGGTGCGGCGGAGCCACTCCATCGCCTCGCCGACCGGGTGGGTGAGGAGCTGGTCCGGAACCGGGGCGGTCAGGGTGAACGCGCCGCCGTTGCGCTTCCAGGTGTACAGGTCGTCGTCGCCGCAGCCGAAGAGCGGGGAGCGCAGGGTGGTGACGAGCGCGAGCTGGTCGCTCGGGTCGCCGAGAGCGCGGGCGCAGGCGAGCAGGTCGCGGACCTCGGCGGTCTGGTAGACGAGCGAGCTGGCCTCGGCGCGGTACGGGATGTCGGCGCGGTCGAGCGCGTCCTCCAGGAACGGGAGGGACGTGCGGGCCGGCACGAGGACCGCGATGTCGCCGGCCTCCGCGGGGCGCCAGGTTTCGGCGCGGTCGTCGTACACGAGCCAGCCGTCGCGGAGCGCCTCTTCGACGACGGAGGCCACGTCGGTGGCTTCGCGTTCGCGGAGGACGGAGGCTTGCGCGCGGGGAAGGTCGTTGTGCGGCTCGGCGCCGAGGACGGTGACGGCCGGACCGGCGGACGGATCGGCGGGCTCGTCGTCGGGTGGCTCTTCGTCGAGCGGTACGTCGATGGCGTCGTCGCGGCGACGGAACGGGAGAACCGCCGCCAGATCGGCAACCGGTTCGGCAGAGGAGGAGTCGGGCTCGTCGAACGCCGGCTCGTCGAAGATGGAGAGCTGATCGCCCTTCACCGGGGCGGCCTCGGCATCCGAAGCCGCTCCACGACGGGACGACGACCCGGCGCCCGACGGAGAGCCGTGGCGGGACGGCGAGCTGGCGCCTGACGGAGAGCCGGGCCGAGGACCGGATTCGCGCGTTGCACTGCCGGAGCGCGGGCCTCCCGTAGCGCCCGCGGTGGGGTTCGTCCGGTGCGATGCGAGCGCCTGGTACGCGGGCTGGGCCGAGTTGTGCGCCTGGATCAGCGTGTCGAACACCGTGTTGATCCAGCCCAGAATCGGCGGCACCGTCCGGAAGTTGGTGGTCAGCGCAACGGTCTCGCCCAACAGGTCCTGAGCGGTCAGGTACGTCGCGATGTTCGCCCGCCGGAACCGGTAGATCGACTGCTTCGGATCGCCCACCACGAACAGATGCCCCTCGGGGACCTCGACCTCGCGCCAGTCCTCTGCGTCGGCCGCGGCCCCGCCGGCGATCCGCACCGCCAACTCGATCTGGATCGGGTCCGTGTCCTGGAACTCGTCCAGCAACAACCGCCCGAACCGCTCCTGCAGATCGGCCCGCACGCTCGCGTCGCGACGGAGCAGGTCGCGGGCCAGCACCAGCAGGTCGTGGAACTCCAGCCGCCCCTCGGCGCGACGTAGCTCGGCCGATTCCAGCACCCGCTCGGCGATCCAATGCGAAAGGTGCCGCAGGCAAGCATCAAGGAGCAGCTCGACCAGCGACCCAGCGACCTCGACGACCTCGGTGCAATCGCCGCGCACCTTGGTGATGTCCGGCCAGTTCTCCTTGCGGCCGATCCGGCCCACCTTCAGGCCGCGGAACGTCTGCAGGATCGCCAGCTGGGTCTCCTGATCGGAGGCGGCGTCCAGCATCAGCCCGAGCTCGCGGAGCTGCACGACCTTCGGCAGCAGCCGGTCCTCGGGATCCAGGCAGGTCTCGGCCGCAGCGCCGATCTGCGCGGCCGCAGCGATCAGGCCGGACAGATCCGGCATCGCGACGAGATCGGGTGGATCGACCAGCACGCGTTCGGCGATCAGGTCCCAGTCGTTGCCGAACAGCCGCGCGAGCGATCGCAGATGCTTGAGCTCGACGCCGACTGCCATCGCGAGCAGCAACGGCTCGGCGATCGAGTCGTCGTCGAGGAGCTGCTGCTGAAGCTCGGCCCAGCGCTCCTCGAACGCGACCGACGAGCCGACCTCGTCGAGGACGTCGATGAGCGGCGGCAGCCCGGCCTCGATCGGGTGCGCGAGCAGGATCTGCTGGGCGAACGCGTGCAGCGTGCCGATCGAGGCGGAGTCCAGATCGTCCAGCGCGGCGTCGGCAAGCTGCCGATCGTCGCCCTTCCGCGCCCGCTCGAACTCGACCCGCAACCGATCACGCAGCTCCGCGCCGGCCTTCTCGGTGAACGTGACCGCCGCGATCGTCCGCAGTGGTACGCCGTCGCGAAGCACCAGCGTGGTGACGCGGTCGACCAGGGCGTGGGTCTTCCCAGAGCCGGCGCCGGCTTCGACGAACAGCGTGGTGTCGGTGTCCGACCGGATCCGATCCCTGGCCACGCTGTCGAGCAACTGCTCACTCATCAGCAGCCTCCAGGGCGGTGGGGTCGATGAGTCGGACCAGGCGATCCAGAACCGGGTCGTGGCGTTTGCGGTCCCAGCGTGCTCGGACCTCGCTGTGTCCGATGCCGTCGGGGTTGCAGTACGGGCACTGGACCCACAGGAAGTCCGGGACCTCGGGAGCCTTTGGTGGGAAGTATCCGGCCGCGATCGACGACACGATCACGTCGAGCGTCTCGACGTACCGGGCCTCGACGTCGGGGGTGAGCGGGACCGGGATCCGTTTGCCGCCGCGGCGGACGAACCAGTACGACGCCTCGACCGGGGTGGACGCTTCGCCCAGGCGGGCCCGCGCGGCGTACGCGTAGACCGGGAGCTGCAGCTTCGTCCCGCCCGCGACCGGATCCGACTCGATGCCCTCGTACCGCGAGAAGCCGCCGGTCTTCACGTCGGTGACGTAGATCGTGCCGTCGGCGCCGAGGTCGACCTTGTCCGCCGATCCGCGCAGCAGTACCCGGCCCGACGGCACCGGGATCTCCACCGGAGGCTCACCGTCGAAACCGAACCGCAGCTCGCTCGCGACCACCGACGCGGACCGCTCCGCGCGCCAGCGGTCGTCGTCGGTCAGCAGCACCATCAGATCGCCGAGGATCCGCAACCGCTCCCGCTGCCACAACCGCGGATGCCCGGTCAGGCCTTCCGCTTCGAACTGATCCGCGAGATCCGCGCCGATCGCCAGCAGCAGCGAGCGCTGCTCCTCCGTCCACGGCTCGCCGTACCCCGGGAGGGAGCCGGCCAGCCGGGAGACGAACGCGTCCAGACTGTTGTGGATCAGGTTCCCGATCTGGACCGGCGAGATCACCAGCAGATCCTCCGGCGCCTCGAGCGGCTCCACCTGCAGCAATCGCTCGACGAAGTACGCGTGCGGGCAGGTCGCATACGACTCCAGCGAAGTCGGCGACGCGATCCGGTCCTGCACCGCGAACTCGGGCAGCCCCGACACCCCCGACAGATCCCCGTCGAACCGGGTGAACGCGTTCGACCCCCGCCCGCGCAGCAGCTCCCGAGCCCGGACCAGTACGCCGTCGTTGACCCACAACCGCGCCGCGGCGGCACGGGTCTGCCACTCCTGCTCGGTTGCCGGCATCGTTGCCGTCGTCAACGAACCGGCGTACGACGCCGACGTCTGCAGCACCCCGTCGTACCTGTCCCACTGGGTCGCCGGCAGGGCGTGGTCGCCGGTCAGCTCGCGCAGCGATCCGAGCAGCCAGCGCGTCGGCAACCGCCGTGACGACCGCCGCAGGTCGCCGCGCGGGAACGACGCCACGACTCGCGCCCCGGCCGAGAACGCGACCAGCAAGTGGCGCTGCTTCTCGTCGAGCCGATCGCGGAACGACGCCAACTCGGGCGCGGCCGCTTCGCGCACCCGATGCGGAAGCAAGGCGTCCTCGTGCACCCGCCCGGGATACAGGTCCTCCGACAGACCGACGACGTACACGATGTCCGCCGACAGGCCGACGCTCGCCGACATCGGCGCCACCAGGACACCTGTCCCGAACGTGCCGACCCGGGGCAGCGACTGCTGCAGCTCAAGATCCAGTACGTCGCGCAGCACCGCGAGACTCGCCGGAGTCCCGAGCTCGTCGAGCGTCGACAGACCCGTCAGCGATCCCTCGACGGCAGCCGCGGCGTACTGCTCCTCGATCGGCAAGGACGAATAGTCGCCCAGCAGATCATGGAACAGTTGCAGCACCTCGGCCGACAGCTCGGACCAGCTCTCCAACAGCGCCAGCGCGCCCAACCGACGCCGAAGCGTGGAGGCAAACGCGTGCAACCGCTCGGCCGTGGACGCGTTGTACTGCGCGCGTCGCACCGCGGCCGGTCGCGGATCCTCGGCAGCCTCTTCCTGATCGGCGGTCCGGCGCTCGGACTCGGCGTACCGCGCCAGTCGCGTATCCCAGTCGTCGCCCCGCACGACCCCGGCCGCGCGGGACATCCGCTCCCACTGCGGCACCGGGATCCGGTCACCCGCGAAATCCCGGGTCGGCGCGTTCGCCAGCGCCCGGAAGACATCCGCGCGCGGCAGATCCTGGTCGACGAGCCCCAGCACTTCGAGCAGCGTCCGGGCGATCGCCCGCTCGTGCACCGGCCGGGTGCCGGGCCCGTTGACCTCGATCTTGGCCTCGCCGAGGTGTTCGTGCAGCAGCCGCGCGTACGGCGAGGCGGCCGAGTACAGCACCGCGATCCGGTGCGCCGGTGTGTGCTCCAGCGCCGAGACGACGTCGCGGACCACGCACCGCACCTCGTCGTCGGCGTCCGACGCGTTCAGGATCTCGGTCGCGACCGGGTAGTTCTTCGAGATCGACGGCGGCAGATCGATCCCGATCCGCTCCAGCGATCGCCGCACCGCGCGGTCCGCGCGCCGTACGTCGGTCAGTCCGACGATTACCGTCAGATCCGCGGCGGCATCGCCGAGCGCCGCCACGAACGCGGCCTCGGACTGCGTCAGCTCCTGCGGGAGATACAGCACCAGGGCGCCGAGCTCGCGGACGATCTCCGGTGACGCAGTGATCCGGGACGCGGCGGCGCGGAGCAGATCGGTCTCGTCGTACCAGTCCGAGGCGAGCTCGGTGGTGACGTGGCGATGCAGCCGGACCAGGTCGGGACCGAGCGCGGACGCGTGCGCGACGTTGTCGAGCGCCGGATCGGTGAGGTCGCGGAGCTCGCGGTGGGCGGAGGCAAGCGCTTGGATGGTCGACGGGTGCTCGGCCACCTCGTGGAAGATGCCGGGCGCCTTGGCCAGCGCCGTCCGCCAGGTGGCTGCCACGATCGGTCGGGTGGCCGGGCGTCGCGGCGACAGGAGACCGGCGGCGACCTGCTCGGCAAGGCGCTCGAGCGTCGCCAGGTAGAGCCCGGCGATGCCGCGGACCGCCAGATCGCGACGAGCGATCACGCCGGCCAGGTTGTTCGGCAGCAGCAAGGTCACGGGCGTCATCGGATCGTCGGCCTTGAGTCGCGACACGACGGTCTGCAGGCGCTCCAACGCCGCGGCGCCGTACGCCGTGCTCTCGATCCGCGTGGTACCCACCACGAACCCCCGATCTGTCGACTGTCACCGGAGACGGTAAACCCTGCCACGGACAGAAAGGTGACGGGGCGCGAAACGCCAAGGTTTCTGCGGTGTCGGCGGCGGCCTCGCACAATGAAAGAATGACCAGGGAATCGAGGTTCGCGCGGGTGCTGCTCGTGCTGGTCCTCGCGCCCGCCGGCGGGTTGTTCGGCAAGGCGGTGGCCGAGGCCGCGCAGGCGCGTCCGTGGTGGCCGTGGCTGGTCGCGGCACTGGTCTGGCTGCTGGTCTCGGGGGCGCTCGCCGGATGGCTCTCGACGACGTTGTCGAACCATGCGAACGAGCACAGACGACAGCACCGATGACGGCACCGACGACAGCAGCTGACGAGTACAGATGAAGAGCGCGGATAATGCTCCGATGGTCGCCGCTGTGCATCACGTCGAGATCTGGGTCCCGGACCTGTCCCGGGCCGTAACGAGCTGGGGCTGGGTCCTCAACCGATTGGGCTGGAAGGACGGTGACGGCTGGCCCGGCGGGATGACCTGGACCGCGGCCGACGGCTCCTACGTCGTGGTCGAGCAGAGCCCCGCGATGTCGTCCACCGAGCACGACCGGATGCGCCCCGGTATGAACCATCTGGCGCTGAACGCCGCGACCCGGGCGGAGGTCGACGCGATCGTCGATGAGGCCGCCGAGCACGGCTGGACCCTGATGTTCGCGGACCGCCACCCGTACGCCGGCGGCCCCCAGCATTTCGCCGCCTTCCTCCACAACACCGACGGCTACGAACTCGAGATCGTGGCCCCCGCCTAGCAGGTGAGACTGCAGATGCCTGGAGTGACGAATGGGACTCCAGATGTGACATGGTTACTCCAGGCAATCAATACGGGTCACGGGGCAAGTGTGAAAGGGCGGTGCTCGTGACGGAGAAGCCTGACGGGGGAAATGTGCCCGGACCGGCCTCACCGGAGCTCCTGGAAGCGCGGATCCGCGGTCTGCAGCACGCGCTGGGGCAGCTGCTGGACAACGCGCGGAGACTGACGTACGGCGAGCATCAGCGTGCCGTACGGCTGCATCGTCAACTGCAGGAGCAGACCGCGACGGCACGGCGCGAGTCCCGGTCGCTGGTCGACGCGAAGACCTCGGAGGCGCTCTCCGACGCCGAGCCGAAGGCCCGCCTGCTCGCCGATCGCCTGGCGCCCGGTCTCGGATCGATTCCGCCGAACGACGCCCGCTGGCGTTCGCGTCAACTGGTCGGCGCCGGAGTCCCGGCGTACGTGCGGGTCGGTGAACTCGACGCCGGTACGCCGGTGGTCGCGCCGCTGCTGCGGACCAACGGCTGGAAGGTCACCGCGGACCGTGGCGAGGCCGCGCGGCGGCTGCTGCAGAGTGTCGCGCTGCGCCTCGTCGCCGCCGCGGAACCGTTCCGCCTGCGCATCGACGCGTTCGATCCGAAGCTGACCGGGATGATGGGTCTGCTCGGTCACCTGACCACGAAGTACCCGCAATTGGTGCCCAGGGCAACGCATACGGCGGAGCAGTTGCACACCGTGCTGTCCGGGCTCGTCGACGTGTCCTCGCTGCGCGCGAGCCGCCAGGCGCAACTCGGTCACGAGCGGTTCGAGGACCTGCTCAAGGAGACGGGTCAGGTCACCGATCCGTACCGGCTGGTCATCCTGTTCGACTACCCGTTCGGGATCGACACGCTCGCCCAGCGCGACCTGCTCCGGCTGGCCGCGACGGCGGGCAAACGCGGCATCTGCTTCCTGGTGCACTACGACCAGTCCACGGCCGCCGAACTCGACGTCGACTCGAAGCAACTGCTCGACCTTCTCGATCCCGTCGTGATCACCGGCGACAAGGTGGAGGTCGCGCAACTCACCGGCGTACCGGCGAAACTCGATCCGCCGTTCGACGCGACCGTTGCCGCGGGCATCTGTGACGTGATCGCCGAGCAGGCCGACATCGCGGTCCTCCCGACCATCGACTTCGAGCGCACGCTGCCGGACCGCTCGACCTGGTGGCAGCCGGTCAAGGACGAGATCGGCACGGTGATCGGGTACGACGACCGCACGCCGGCGCTGATCCGGTTGCGCAGCGGCAACCCCGCCCTTCCGCATGTGCTCGTCGGCGGCGCGGTCGGCCAGGGCAAGTCGAACCTGCTGCTCGTGCTGATCCACGGCCTCGCCGCGCGGTACTCCCCGGCGGACCTGGAGATGTACCTGCTCGACTTCAAACACGGAGTCGAGTTTTCGGCCCTCGGGCCCGGCCCGGACCGGCCACATTGGCTCCCACAGATCCGCGTTCTCGGCGTGCACAGCGATCGCGCTTTCGGCCTCGCCGTACTGCGGCACCTGTCCGACGAGCTCGCGCGGCGCAGCGAGATCTTCAAGTCGCACGGGAACGTCGCCGACATCGCGGAGCTCGCCCCCGGACCGGATCGGCCGCCGCGAATCCTCGTCGTACTGGACGAGTTCCAGGTGCTGCTCGAGGACGACGACGAGCTGGCGGACGAGGCGGCGAAACTGCTGGAGCGGCTCGTTCGGCTGGGTCGTGCGTACGGCGTCCACGTGGTGCTCGCGACGCAGACGATCGAGGGCGTGAAGCGGCTGTCGACGCGGCGGGACTCGATCTTCGGTCAGGTGCCGTACCGGATCGCGCTGAAGACCACGCCGGCCGACTCGCAGGCGATTCTGCGGAGCGGGAACACGGCCGCCGCCGAGCTGCAGTTCCGCGGTGAGGCGGTGCTGAACGCGAACTTCGGGTCGCCCGACGACAACCAGCATGTGCTGGTGAGCTTCGCGGACAAGGTCGTGCTGGACTCGCTGCGGAGCGACCTGTGGTCGCGCGCGGGGGATGAGGTACGGCCGCCGCGGGTGTTCCATCTGGCCGAGCCCGCGCGACTGACGGAGACCGCCGCCGCGGTGAAGCCCGAGGTGGGGCGGCCGTGGACCGGTTTGCCGATCGCGGTCACCGAGGAGCCGGTGCAGGTCGAGGTACGGCCCGAGCCCGGGGCAGGCGTACTCGTGCTCGGCGACGGTCCGGCGGACGCACTCGGCGTACTGACCGGGCTAGCGGTGTCGACCGCGGCCTCTGCGCTGGAACCGCCACGCTTCCTCTTCGTCGACGGTACGAACTCGGCGCCGGCTGTTGCTGAGGGCAAGGACGCGCTGGTGCAGGTACTGCGGCAGCTCGGGTGCGAGGTCGAAACAGTCGACAAGCACGACGAGATCGCGCCGCGGCTGTTCGCGCTGCGGGACGCGATGCGGAACGGTCAGACCACGGGCACCTATCTGCTCGGGTTCGGGTTCCACGGCGTGCCGCGAATGCAGCTGCATGCCGAGGGGCTCTTCGAGAGTCCGGCGAGCGTGCTGCAGGACATCGTGCGCGACGGGCCTGCGCACGGACTCATCACGTTCGGGTGGTGGAACCGGCTGCACGTGTGCACGGAGCAGCTCGGGTTCGGTCGCGCGAACGTCGCGACGCATCTGTTCCTGCGCCACCCACAGGACGGCGTACGCGCGGTGGCCGGGCCGCTGGTGCGGTGGGCCTCCGAGCCGCATCGGGCGTTGCTGTGGGACGGGCTGCATCCCGAGGCGCAGGTCGTCGTACCGTACGCCGCCTTGCGGTCCGACGAGGTGGATCGTGCTGTGGAGCTGATGCGGCGATGAAGACTCCTGAGCAAGAGTGGTCCGAGTACGTGCGCGCCGTACGGACGGTCGCGATGGCGCGCGCGGACGCGCAGCAGGCGCAGGACCGGTTGACGGCGAACAAGTCGAAGGCCGAGGCGACCGCGGCGGCCGAGGCCGATGCGATGGCCGAGCGCGGACGGAAGCTGCAGACGCGGCTGAACACGCTCGCTGAGAAGGCGGCCGCCAGTCTGGAGCGGGCCGGGCTGCCAGCCGAGGGGACGCGGGCGAACCATACGCTGCCCGAGATCCGCGCGCTGAACGACATCGAGAGCGTTGCCGCACGCATCACCAAGCAGCTCGCCGAGAGCGTCGACCAGTTGGAGGAGCTCCGCACGACGGCCCGGGCGCTCCAGGAGCAGCGCAGGCGGCGTACCATCAGCGCGGTCCTGGCACTGGTCGGGTTCGTGCTGGTGTGGGTCTTCACCGGGTCGTTCCTGGCCGGGGTCGAGGCCGCGGCGATCGCCGCTGTCACGATGCTCGCCGCATCACGGCTGCTCGGGTTGCCCCGGCTGCCCGGAGCGCGCTGGTGGGGCTGGGGCGGTGCGGTGCTGGTGTTCGTCCTGATGGCGGCCGGACTGCCGTGGTGGCTCGGGATCCTGGTGCCGGTCGTGGTGGCGGGTACGGCGATCGCGCTGCCCAAGAAGCGCAACTAGTTTGGGAGTGGTTGAGGTGTCCGACGTACTGCGGCTCAAGGAACAACTGCACCAGGTCTCGATGGAGGCCAAGCAGGCGGCCGGCGGGCTGGCCGGTTTCAAGCTCCGGTTCACCCAGCACAGTCAGCTCGTGGAGAGCCTGATCGCGGGCACCGCGACCGGGATCGACCGCGACATCACGGAGATCCTGGAAGCTGCCGGGAAGGCGGTCGAACAGGCCGCCGAGGCGCTGGAGATCGCCTCCGCCGGCTGCAAGAGCTACGCCGACCAGATCTGACCCTTGCCTTCCGAGCTGCAGCGGGTCGCGCGCGGTCTGGTCGACTGCTTCGACGAGATCCCGCGGGTCGTCGAGCAGCTCCAGCGCACCGCCGCGCGCTGCCGGGAGAACGCACAGGTCGCGCTGATCGCGTCCCGCGGCCAGGCGACCGTCGCGGCACAACAGCTCGACGCGGCCGCGCGGGCCTGCGAGACGGCCGCTCATTTCTTGTCGATGACGCCACCGAAGGCCCGCGGATGGGCCGAGGGACTCCTCGGTACGTCGGGTCCGTCGACGAACCGTCCCTCGTCGGACTCGGCGAAGCGCAACAAGGCGACGGGCGGATCCGTCGACATCGACCACAGGGGGCGGACCAAACGCCTCAGCTTCGACTACGACGACGTGGAAGTTGCCGAGGACAACGAGCCGCCCGTCGTCACGGTCGCCCGCGAGGCCTTCGAGAAGTTCCGCAAGGACCACGAGAAGGACGCCGAGGACGAGGACCGCGACGACAAGCGCCTCCTGGAACTCGAGATCACCGTCGCAGAAACCGGCGAACTCGAATTCGAGGAGCGCGACGAGAAGGAAGACCAGAAGCGCAACGAACGCCTGTCCCGTGACTTCGAGATCGAGGTAGACCGCAAGGATTCCGAGGAATTCGAGCTCGAGGAACCCGACGAGAAGGAAGACGAGAAGCGGGCGGAGCGGTTGTCGCGTGACTTCGAGATCGGGGTGGAGCGGGAGGACTCGGAGGAGTCCGAGGCCGAGGAGCGGGACGAGAAGGCGGAGGAGGAGCGCGCGGAGCGGTTGCAGCGGGACTTCGAGATCGGGGTAGATCTGGCCGAGGCGGTCAAGGCATGGCGCGATTCCATGGCCGAGTCCGACGACCAGCAGTGGGACCACGCGACACTCACCATCACCGCGGACCACCTGGAAGCCACCTTCGACTACCCCGACGCCCTCCCCGTGCCGCGTGTCGTCACCGTCGAACTCCCCGACCTCAACCACACCCCACCCGAGGACACTCCCGAACCGGACCCGATGGAGGTCCCAGGCCCGCAGGCCGACCTGCCCAAGGACCGACGTACCGACTGACCGCGATCGGCAGGTCGACAGGAGGTGTCGGGAGTGGGGGTAGTGCACCTGAGCGTGATGTGGGTTTTGTGTACAGCGTCTCAGGGTGCTCTACCTGTCGACCTGCCGTCAGATCACGGTCTGTGAGAAAAATCTGGGGAAGTTGCGTCATGAAGTGGTGCGGCGTTCGTCACCCCTGTGAACCCATCCCCACAGGGAAGTGGAAGTGATTGCCGTGAAGGGTTGTCTTGCGAGGTCGCTGATGGGAACCGGCTCGACTGGGCGTCGGGTGCTTTGAGATGGGCGACGATGGTGATCCGGGCCCGGCCGCGGTCCGGGTGGAGCGTCGTCGGGTGCGGGTCTGGTTCGGGGACCACGTGGTCGCCGACTACCGGGCCGAGGCGGAGGTGGCCGACCGGTACGCCGAGGCCATGTCGCGCAGATTCGCCGGGCTGCGGGTGACGAGTGACCCGATCCCGGACCACGATCCAGGACCACAGCGGAGGCTGCCGGGGGAGAGGCTGTGGGAGGTAGCCCCGAAATGAGCTCCCGGCGCTTCCGGTTGATCCGTCATCAGGACGTCTCCGGTGTGAGCGGCACCGGCCCCGTCGCCGAGGGGGTCCAGTTCGCCGACGGGGCGGTCGCGCTCCGCTGGTACGGCGACTATCCGACCACGACCGTCTGGGACAGCGTCGAGTCGGTCGTCGCCATCCACGGCCACGGCGGGGCGACCGTGATCGAGTGGCTGGATCCGGAAGCGGGTCCCGATCCCGATCTCAGGCTGCCGCCCCGCGAGACCCTCACCGCCAGGCCCTGGCCGGATCTGCATTCCGCGCCCGAGCCTCAGGACCCCGATCCACTGCACTCCGATCGCGACCTCGGGCCGCAGGGCGCTGCGCCGCCGTCGACCTGGTCGTCGTACCGCGTCTTCCGTTGAGCTGCTGAGAACCACCTGATCCGCCGGTGCCGGCTACCCCTCCAAGCACCGGCAACCCTCGGTACGGCGTACGCCCGGGCGAGCCGGTGTACGCCGTACCGGGGCCCTCAGCGGTAGTCCATCAGGGCCACCTGGTCGAGGTTGTAGAACGTGCCGGGCCCGTCGCACAGTTCCATCATCTTGGCCGAGAACTCGGACGTGTCGGTGCGCTGCGAGTTCGCCATCGCCTCCTCGTAGGAGTCGAACTCGATGATCGCGAAGTAGCGTCCCGGCACGTCCCGGTCGGCGCAGGTGATGCCCCGCGCCGGCGAGGCGCCGTCGGCGTCGGCGGCGCGTTTCGCGGCGAAGTCTTCCATCAGTGCCGCGATCTCGTCCGGTTTCGACGTCCGGTACTCGATGATCTGAACGAAACCAGCCATCACTTCCCCCTGTGGTTCACAGACACTCACCCCTGGGTGTCCTACTGGTTCGACACTGCTCCCGGATCGCCTGCCTGGCAAGGGTCGGACGGTTACGGTGACCTGACGGGGGCAGCGGATCACTGGCCGTCGATTCTGCCCTCGGCAAAGGTCTCTGGGTTTTGTCGGTCCGGCCTGATTGGCTTGCCCACATGGAGATTCTGATCCTCGGTGGGACGGCATGGCTGGGTCGTGAGATCGCGGCGCAGGCGGTCGCGCGCGGGCATTCGGTGACCTGTGTGGCCCGCGGCGAGAGCGGCGCGATCGCGGACGGTGCCACGCTGGTCGCGACCGATCGCAGCCGCCCGGATGCGTACGACGCGGTGCCGGAGCGCGACTGGGACGCGGTGTTCGAGGTCTCGTGGCAGCCGGGCTTCGTGAAGGGTGCGCTCGCAACGTTCGGCGCCCGCGCGAAGCACTGGACGTACGTGTCGTCCTGCAACGCGTACGCGAAGTACGACACGCCCGGCGCCGACGAGTCCGCGGAGTTGCGGGAGCCGACCGAGCTGGATGTCGTCGAGCAGGAGTTGTACGGCGAAGCCAAGGTGGCCTGCGAGCTCGCCTCGCGAGAGGTGGTGGGGGACCGCCTGGTGATCGCCCGCGCCGGCCTGATCGGTGGGCCGGGGGACCGCAGCGATCGGGCGGGTGCCTGGGTCGCGCGGGCGGCGCGTGCCCCCGAGGAGCCGATGCTGGTGCCCGACACGCCCGAGTTGGCGACCGCGGTTATCGACGTGCGGGATCTCGCGAGCTGGCTGCTGGACAACGCGACGCAGGGCCGGACGGGGACGTTCGACACCTTCGGTCCGGTGGTGCCGTTCGGGGAGTGGATCGAGCTGGTGCGCGACGTCGGCGGTCACACCGGGCCGGTGGTGCTCGCGCCGCAGAAGTGGCTGGAGGACAGCAAGGTCGAGCAGTACATGGGGCCGGAGTCGCTGGCGATGTGGATCACCGAGCCGGGGTACGAGGGCTGGTCGTCGCGCAGCGGTGCGGCGGCGGCTGCGGCCGGGTTGACGCAGCGGTCGCGGCGCGAGTTCGTGGTGGACGCGCTCGCGTGGGAGCGGGAGCTCGGTCTGGAGCGCGAACGTCGCGCCGGCCTTAGCGCGGCGAAGGAGAAGGAGTTGATCGAGGCGCTGCAGGCGTAGAGAGTTGGCCCATGCGGCTGCTGCTGATCTCGGACACTCATCTGCCGGTGCGGGCGAAGAAGCTACCCGCGCCGGTCTGGGAAGCGGTCGAGCGCGCCGACGTGGTCATCCATGCGGGCGATTGGGTGAGCGTCGGACTGCTGGACGAGCTGGAGAGCCGCGCGGCGCGACTGATCGGGTGCTGGGGCAACAATGACGGCCCCGAGTTGCGATCGCGGTTGCCGGAAGTCGCGCGGGTGACGCTGGACGGGTTGTCGGTCGCCGTCGTCCACGAGACCGGGTCGGCGAAGGGACGTGAACAGCGGTGCGAGGCGGCGTACCCGGGGGTGGATCTGCTCGTGTTCGGGCACAGTCACATCCCGTGGGACACCACGAGTCCGGGTGGGTTGCGGCTACTGAACCCGGGCTCGCCGACGGACCGCAGACGGCAGCCGTACTGCACGTACCAGACCGCCACGATCACCGCGGGCCGTCTCGAAGAAGTTGCCCTACACAACCTTTAGGGTCACGAGTCGGTCCGGGCAGGCGGTATCAACGCCGTACCACCGAGTTACGGCGTACCCCGCTGCCCGGCCGATCGTCGCCGGGTCAGGCGTTGGCTGCTTCCTTGACCCGGTCCTTGAGGCGATCGCGGACCTCTTCCGGCGTGTACGCACGGCGCTTCCGCTCACCGCGCGCGACCACGACACCCGTCGCAGCAACGCCGACGAGACCCGCAAGCCCTACCACCTTCCATACCTTCATGCGGTCTAACCTAGCGATGTGACCAGCCGGATTTCACTGGATGACGCTACGGAACTGACACGAACAGGTGACATTTGGCTGTTTCGCGGTGCGAGTGCGGCGGATCGCGCGATCCAGCTGACCACGAACAGCCCGGTCAACCACGTCGGGATGGCGATCGTCATCGAGGACCTGCCACCGCTGATGTGGCACGCCGAACTCGGCCGTTCGCTGCCCGACGTCTGGACCGGGAAGCACCATCGCGGCGTGCAATTGCATGACCTGCGGGACGCGGTGCTGGTGTGGGGCCGCAAGTACGGGCAGCAGGCGTGGCTGCGGCAGCTCGACCACCCGGTCACGCGCGCGATGGAAGACGCCGTGCTGCAGACCGTGGCACGGCTGGACGGTACGCCGTTCCCGTCGACGGCCCGACTCGCGTCGCGCTGGGTGCGCGGCCGGGTGCCGGCGTTCCGGAAGGGTTCCCGGGAGCTCGAACTCGAGTCGGCGTACTGCGCTGAAGTGGTGGCCGTGACGTACGAGGCGATGGGGCTGCTGCGGGGGCGCCGGCCGAACTGGTACGACCCGGGACGGTTCTGGAGCGGCGACGAACTGCAGCTCGCGCACGGTGCGAAACTCGGCGCCGAGATCGCTGTCGACCTGCCGGATTCCTGACCGATTGGCGATGCCGCTCGGGCGATGATTGTTGAGGCGACGAAAACTGTCGGCGGCGTGTGATTGGGTTGTTCCAGTCGGTCATCGAGCCGGAGGAGGCCCGTGATGTATGCGGTCATCGACACCGAGACGACCGGCCTGTTGCCGAGCCATCGGCATCGGGTCATCGAGATCGCGGTGGTGCTGCTGGACGCGCGCGGGCAGGTCGAGCGCGAGTGGGTGACGTTGCTGAATCCCCAGCGCGATCTGGGTCCGCAACACATTCACGGCATCCTCACCGCCGACGTGCTCGCGGCGCCGGAGTTCGGTGACATCGCGCGGCAGTTGGGGGAGCTGCTCGCCGGCCGGATGGTTGTCGGGCACAACGTCGAGTTCGACCTCGGGTTCCTGCGGGCGGAGTTCGCGCGGCTCGGCGTGACGGTCCCGCTGATCACCGAGCGGTCGATGTGCACGATGGCGCTGGCCGGCTACCTGTTCCCGGGTGCGAAACGAACGCTGGGCGCGTGTTGCGCGGCCGCCGGGATCTCGATCGAAGGCTGGCACTCCGCGCTGGCCGACACCCGTGCGACCGCCGAGCTGTTTTCCTTGTATTTGGGCGCTTTCGCGGCGCCGCCGCCGTGGCAGTGGGCCTACGAAGAGGTGCGGCGGATGCCGTGGCCTGACCTGCCGGGGACGGATGTCGCGCCGACCGTGCGACCGGTGCACGCCGGCGGACGCCATGGCTGGATGAGTCGGCTCGTCGACCAGTTGCCCCGCGTCCCGGAGCCCCCGCAAGCCGACTCGTATCTCGTTCTGCTCGACACGATCCTCGCCAACCGCGAGATCACTGCCGCCGACGCCGACCAACTGGTGCAGGTGGCAACCGGCCTCGGCCTGACCCGCCCGCAGGTCGACCATCTTCATCGGTACTACGTTTCCGCCCTGGCCACCGCGTCGTGGAGCGATGGAGCGATCACGCCGGACCAGCGCAGCGATCTGGACCGAGTCGCGGTCATGCTCGGGCATCGCGCCGCGGACGTCGATGATGCGCTGACGCGGGCGAGCGGCGGACGGTACGTCGTACCCGATCGTCCTGGTGCGCGGGGGTTTCCGCCGGGGAGCACGCTGGTGTTCACCGGTGACATGGTGGAGCCGCGGGAGACTTGGTGGGACCGGGCGGTCGCCGCGGGTTTCATGCCGCAGGAGGCGGTGCGCCCCGACACGACCTTCGTGGTCGCCGCGGACGTCGACAGCCTGTCGGTCAAGGCACGGGCGGCGCGCGAGTTCGACGTACCGATCATCTCCACCGACGACTTCCGTCGCCTGCTCCCACCAGCGAACGCAAAGCCGGTTAACCCAGGGTGCAGGTTAGGGGGTTAGGTCGGCCGGGGTGAGGAGGGCGTGGAGGGTTAGGCCGGCTTCGGTGAGGGGAGCGGGGGTTTCGGGGTTGCGGTTGATGACGCAGAGGGCGTCGGTGATGGTGGCGCCCAGGGCGCGGAGTTCGTTGGTCGAGAGGACGATCTGGCCGCCGGTGGTGACGACGTCCTCGACGATCGTGACGCGGCGGCCGGTGATTTCGGCGCCCTCCGCGAGGCGGCAAGTGCCGTAGGTCTTCGCCTCTTTGCGGACGAACGCGCACGGGAGGCCGGTGTGGCGGCCCAGTGCGGTCACGACCGGGATGCCGCCCATCTCCAGACCGGCCAGGACCTCGGTGCCGTCCGGGATGAGCGGGACCATGGCCGCGGTCAGTTCGTCGAGGAGCGCCGGGTCGGCCTCGAAGCGGTACTTGTCGAAGTACTCCGTCGTCGTCTGGCCCGATCGCAGGACGAACTCACCGGTCAGATGCGCGGTCGCGTACACACGCCGCCCCAAGTCTGCAAGATCCACGCCCGGAACCCTATCTCCCCGCCCTCGCGAGTGCATGCCCCGCGAGTTGGAGGGTTGCCCCCTGAGAATCCTGAGGGGGGGACCCCCCACAACCGGGGGGCCCCCCGGGGGGGGGGAGGGGTGGTGGG
>NZ_JBSHBJ010000004.1:26947-29311 GCF_053611945.1 Kribbella sp. NPDC054772
CCTCGAGGGCGTCGAGTTCCCGGGTGGCCAGGGCGATGGGGTGGACCACGACGTGGGCCGCGCCCCCCCCGCCGAAGGTGGAGGGGCGGCCCCCCGGGGGGGGGTGGGTCCCCCCACCCCCACGCCGGCCCCCCCCCCCCCCCCAACGCGGGGGGCAACCCGGGGGAGGGTCAGTCGTCTTCGGGGAGGGGTTCTATTTCGAAGCGGAGTTGTTTGCCGGAGCGGATGCGTTCGATGGCGGCGAGGCAGGCGGGGTCGCTCATCTGGACGCCGATCTCGGCGAGTTTGTGGCGCAGGACGCGGGCGGCGTCCTCGGCGGACCGGGCGCTGGACTCGTTGATCGCCTCGATGGTGGTGGCGGTGAGTCGTTCGCGGATGTCCGGGTGGGCCTGGTGGATCTCGTGCGTGATGCGGAACTCGGTCATCGCGACTCGCTCTCCTTGTCCCCCGCGGGCCGGTTGTGCGGAGCCGAGGTTCCGGCTCAGGGGACATAGCCTAGGGCGCGTCCCGGGAGGTCACGCCAGGACTCGCTGCACGAAACTTTCCAGGCGGGTCGCGAGGCGTTCCGCGCGGACCTCCGGGGTGGCGGTCTCGCCCTGCGGTACGTCGAGTTCCTTCAGCCCGCGGATGTACAGCGAGCACGCCAGATCGGCGCAGATGTACATCCCGACCGTGTTCCCGTTGCGGCCGGCCGAACCCGCCCGGCGGGCGGCGAACAGGGCGACGTCGCTGACGTGGTGGGCGGTGTTGCACAGGTCGCACAGCCCCGCGAACCGGCGGGCGGCGCCCGAGGTCTGGGTGCTGACCGCGATCCCGGTCACGCCGGTGTCGCGGCGTACCACCAGGTAGCCGCGGTTCGGAGCCTTGGCGTCGCGCCAGCCGAGGAAGTCGAGCGACTCCCAGGGCAGTTCGGGGAAGCGGCCCGGCAGCGCCAGCGCCTTGACCTGGCTCTTGGACGAGTTGACGAACGAGCGCCTGATGTCCTCGGCGCTGAGCGGTTCCACGACGGTCCCTCCGATCTTCGACCACCCATCAGACCGGCTGCGGCGCCGCGGCGCAACCCGTTAACTCCGTTGCTGCGGGCAACGGCTAGCAGACGGCCAAGGGCCAACGGTCAGCTGTCGGCGTACCCGGTCGTCCGGTGCTCGTCGTGGTGGCGCAGGTCGACGCCGAAGTCGACCGAGGCCTTGAGGCGGAGCAGCAGCGAGACGACCTCGGGGCAGTCGGCGGGGTCGTCCGAGCTGAGGGTCAGGTCGGTGCCGCCCGCGGCGCCGGGGGCGAGCCTGAACGTCAGCGTTCGGCCGAAGTACCGCAGTTGGTAGAGCTCGTCCTGGATGGCCCGCTCGATCCAGCTCTGGTCGGTGCGGCCGTCGCCGAGCCGGAACGAGATCACGCCGTCGGTCTCCGGCGCCGCGGTGGCCCAGAAACGCTCGCGGCCGTGCCAGGTACTGACGGCCCGGTAGACGTCGCTCGGTCCCGACTTGCAGAACACCTTCCGCTGCACTCCACACCTCTCCTGACACCGGATACCGGTCACGCCCGGTCCATTGTCCGTCGACACAGGGTCCAGGGGCCGGACACGCCGAGTAGGGGGTGGACTTCTGAGCGAGAAGGGTGAACTCTTTACTGTGCAAAGTTCAACTAGTCTTTCGGAAGGATCCGCGATGTCCAACGAGTACGCCGCCCTGAGCGGTGACTACACCCTCGACGCCTCTCACACCCGGATCGGCTTCAGTGCCCGGCACGCGATGGTGACCAAGGTCCGTGGCGCGTTCGACGAGTTCGAGGGCTCGTTCCACATCGACGGCGAGAACCCGGCGAACTCGTCGGGGAAGGTGACGATCCAGGCCAAGAGCATTAACACCCGCAACGGCCAGCGCGACGAGCACCTGCGCAGCAACGACTTCCTCGCGATGGACGAGCACCCGGAGATCACCTTCGTGTCGACCGCGATCAAGCAGAGCGGCGACGCCGAGTTCGTGGTGTCCGGCGACCTGACCATCCGCGGCGTCACCAAGCCGGTCGATGTCGAGTTCGAGTACACCGGCACCGCGACCGACCCGTTCGGCAACCAGCGGCTCGGCATCGAGGGCTCGGTCGTGATCAACCGCAAGGACTTCGGTGTCAGCTGGAACGCGGCGCTCGAGGGCGGCGGCGTGCTGGTCAGCGACAAGATCACGCTGGAGCTCGAGGTCTCGGCGATCAAGAACGCCTGAGGCTCCATCAGTAACCAGCTGGGGCTCTCTCAAGAACAGCTGACGTGGGTGGGGGGGGGGGCGGGGGGGGGTCGCCCCCAGCCTCGGGGGGGGAGTTTGGGCGGGCGCGGGGGGGGGGGCGGGGGCGGGGGGCGCGCCCGCGGGGCGG
>NZ_JBSHBJ010000004.1:29321-124799 GCF_053611945.1 Kribbella sp. NPDC054772
GGGGGTTATCAACACCATTTTTTTGTGGTGGGTGTGTTCGGTGTTTCTCCGCCCCCACCCCCCACCGCGTTCAGGGATTCAGGCGTGCCGGGTGGTCTGCTGCAGCAGGGACTCGACCGCCTGGCGCAGCTCGTTGTCGTGGTGCGGTCCGGACCAGACGACGATCCGGCCCTTGTCGCCGAGCTTCGTGCTGATCAGGTCGCGCGCCGGCGTCGGGTCGCCCTGGTTGAGCAGTACGACGAGACGCCGGCCGTCCCGTTGCAGTCGGTCGAGCAGCGGCGGCAGCGTCGAGCCGCGGAACAGTCCGGGATCGCTCTTCACCTTGGTCTCGATCATCACGCCGCGGCCGCGCACCACGAGCAGGTAGTCGGCGCGGTCCCGGGTGAACTCGCGGTCGTGGTAGATCCGCGCCTTCGGCCACAGGCGTTGCAGTGCCGCGTCGACATCGGCGTCGTACTGCGCCGCGAGGCGACTGACCCGGGAACTCGTACCGCGTGGCCGGAAGGACTCCGGCGTACGACGGCCGCCGAGCCACTCCGGCAGCCAACGCCGGATCTGCGTGTCGATCATCGGTGGACCCCCAGACCTGTTCGGCACTCGGTCGAGAGTGTGCCCGGGGTGGTGCGCGGGAATCCGGTGGGCACGCAATCGTGATCCCACCGCCACAAACTTGTCAGCAGGCGTTGTCAGCAGGCGTTGGGAGTGGTGGTGCCGCCGTCGACGATCCAGCGGGACTGCTGGGGCAGAACGCGCATCTGGTCGAGCCAGCGCGTCGGGGTGGTGTTCGGCAGGACGCCGCGGCCGCGGGCGTTCACCGTGCGGGCCGCGGAGGTGTCGTAGCAGGCGCTGACGATGACGCCGTTCGCCGCGAGGGTGCGCTTGGCCCAGAGCACCTTGGTGACCCCGGTGTTGTGCAGCTTCCGGGTCCGGAAGTACTTCGCCTGGGTGCTGATCGCCTGGAACATCGCGGGCGTCATCACCGGCTCGAGCTGCTCGATCTTGCCGCCGCCGCTGCCCATCATCACGTCGAGCGCGACCCGGTAGGCGTAGTACGCGTTCAGCACCGGGTCGTCCGAGCCGGTGTCCGCGGCCGCTTCGTCGGTTGTGGCGGTCGAGGTCGCCTTGTGGGCGGCGGGCGCCGCGGCGGCGACGTCGGTGCCGCTGGTGCCACAGCCGGGGAGCAGCAAAACCGGGAGCAGCGTGGCGGTCACGGCCAGGTTTCGCATCCGCATGATGATCGAGTACCTCCTGTTGGGCGCGGGTTCCCCGTGGGTGCCAACAGCGAGCCGTGCAGGCTGTCCGGCACTGACCGTGTAACGTCAGCAAACGCTCCGTGGTCACTGTGACCTGGATCACGTCCGACCCCCTACTGGAGTACTGGTCCGCGGTTGGCTCCGCGGCTGGATGTCCCGGCCGCGCCTGATTCCTACTCTCGATCTCAGGACTTGAGACTGAGGAGAGACGATGACGGACACGCTCACCCGCCCCGGGGCGGACCGAAGCCCGCAGGCACGGATCGGCCGGCTGGCCAGGTCGCTGGCGTACGACGCTCTGCTCGCGCCGGTCGGCGTACTGACGATCGGGGACGCGGTCCTCCGCGATCCACGCACCGCCGGCCGGCGCTGGCAGCACCTGGCGAATCGGCGAGTCGCGATCCAGCGAGTCGCGAACGGTCGAGTCGCGAACCGGCGACCGGGGGACGACAGCCTCGCCGCCGCGGAGGAGCGCCCGGCGAGCCGTGCCCGCGTCCTCGGCTACGGACTGATCAGCGCACTCATGGGCCTGGCGAGTTTGTTCGTGATGTTCCTCGTCGTGCTGTGCGTGGTGCGCGGGCCGTTCTGGGGCTTCGTCGAGCACGGTCCGGTCCAGCCGGGCACCTGGGGCGGCCCAACCCGCGCAGGCGCATGGACGGTGCACGGCCTGATCGCCGTACCGTGCGTCGTCGTCTTCCTCTTCGCGCTGCGAGGCATCGCGGCGTTGCAGTCGCAGCTCGTCCGGCCGCTCTACGGAGCGACCTCGCGCTGGTGGGTGCTCCCGGCAACCATCGTGTTGGCCGCCGGTGCCCTGGTGTTCTTCTGGGCCTGGCTTCACCAGGTGTGAGTAAGGTCCAACCGTGACGGGTGAAGCGAACGGGTGGCCCCGCGGGCGGTGGGCCTGGGCGGCGGCGCTCGGCGTCGCGACGCTGCTCGTGCTGACCGTCATGGATCTCGCGCAGCACTACGACGTACAACTCGGGGCTGTGCTGGCGCTGGCGAGCGCTCGAGCGCTGGCCCTGAGTCTGGCGTGGCTGCGGCCTCGCGCGGCGGTGGTCGTCTCGTTGGCCACCACCGCCGTCACTGCTGCGCTGACCACACCGGTGAGCTCGAGCGAACCCTGGCCGTGGGGTACGACGGCCGCGTTCGGCCACGCGTTCGTCGTCGCGATCGCGGGCGCTCGCGGGCTCGGTAGGCGGGAGCAGGTCGCGTGGTGGGTGGCGACGCAGGCTCTGGGCGTGGTCGCCACCGCGCTGGCGCCGGACCGTGGCAGTTGGCGCGGTCTGATCACGATGGCGGTGCTGTCTGCGGTCGCTGTGGTGGTTGGCGATCTGATCCACACGCGCCGCGACACGAACCGCCGGCTGGCCGAGCAGGAGACGATCAGCAAGGCGGAGCGTGCTGAGCGAGAGCGTCTGCAGGAGCGGGCCCGGATCGCTCGCGAGCTGCATGACGTGGTGGCGCACCACTTGTCCGTCGTGGTGGTCCGAGCAGACAGTGCGCCGCACCGGCTGTCCGGCGTACCGGATGACGTACGGGCGGAGTTCACGGGGATCGCTGATGAGGCGCGGGCGTCGTTGACGGAGATGCGTCGGGTACTGCGCCTGCTGCGTGAGCCGGTCGACCAGCCGCCGATCGGACCGCAGCCTGGGTTGGCGCAGCTGACAGAGCTCGTGGAGAGCACGCGACGCGCAGGTGCGGACGTACGACTCGTTGGTGACGTGCCGACGGGGTTCGACCAGGCGGTGGAGCTGACGGCGTACCGCGTGGTGCAGGAAGGGCTCAGCAACGCGGTGCGGCACGCTTCGCATGCTGTCGTGGAAGTGCGCGTGCAGCACAGCGCGGGACGGTTGGAGGTCACCGTGCAGAACGGTCTGCCGCCGCGGGCCGTCGTACCGGCGCCTGGGAGTGGGCAGGGGCTGGTCGGGATGCGCGAGCGGGTGGCACTCGTCGACGGGACGGTGAGCGCCGGGCCGACCCCCGAAGGCGGTTATCTGGTGCAGGCGTTCATTCCGGTCGTGAAGGAGGCGGTGCGTGGCGATCACGGTCATGGTGGTTGACGACCAGGAGATGGTGCGGGCCGGGTTCGGTGCGCTGCTCGACGCGCAGCCGGACCTGGAGGTGGTCGGTCAGGCCGGCGACGGTGCCGAGGCGGTCGAGTTGGCGACCGCGCTGAAGCCGGACGTGATCCTGATGGACGTTCGGATGCCGGTTCTCGACGGTCTCGCGGCGACTCGGCGCATCCTCGCCGGCTCCACTCCTGGTGAGCCGCCGCGGGTCGTGATGCTGACGACGTTCGACCTCGACGACTACGTGTACGCCGCGCTGCGTGCCGGCGCGAGCGGGTTCCTGCTCAAGCACTCGACACCTGACGAATTGGCTGCCGCGGTACGGGTCGTGGCCGCCGGCGACGCGCTGCTCGCCCCGTCCGTGACCCGTCGGCTGGTGGAGGATTTCGCTCGCGCGCAACCCGTCGTACCGCTCGCGCCGGCCCGGCTGACGCCGCGAGAGACCGACGTACTGCGGTTGGTCGCGCGCGGACTGTCGAACCGGCAGATCGCCGACGAGCTGGTGCTGGCGGAGCAGACCGTGAAGACCCATGTCAGCAACATCCTGACCAAGCTGGACCTGCGGGACCGAGCCCAGGCCGTTGTCTACGCCTACGAGTCGGGCGTGGTCGTGCCAGGTCCGCGGCACTGAGGAGGGTGAGTCGATGGACGTCCTGGAGCGGGTACGCCGGTTGTGCCTGGCGATGCCCGAAGCAACCGAGCGGCCGAGCCACGGTGAGCCGACCTGGTTCGTCCGCGACAAGTTGACGTTCGTGATGTACGCCGACCATCACCACGACGACCGTCTCGGCGTCTGGATGGCGGCGCCACCGGGTGTCCAGGAGTCACTGGTCGCGACGGATCCGGAGCACTTCTACCGGCCGCCGTACGTCGGTCATCGCGGCTGGCTCGGTGTCTACCTGGACGTCGACGTGGACTGGGAGCACTTCGAGGACCTGGTCGAGAACGCGTTCCGCCAGGTCGCGCCGAAGACCCTGATCGCGCGTCTGGACGAGGTCTAGTTCGCTCGGCGGCGGGCGTCCTCGACGTACGGGAGTGGGTTGCCGGAGGCTCGCGCCCCGGAGGCGAGCCAGGCCGCGAGTCCCTCCGGGGACCGCCGGTGGAGCTCGTCGAGGTACTGCTGTCGCTGGACGACGACGGAGAGCCGTTCGATCGCCGACGGCGCGGCCTCCAGCAAGCGGAAGCTCCGGCGCCAGGCCCAGCACAACGCCTGGTCGTCGAGGGCATCGAGTTCTCGCGCCGGACGGGACGGGGCGTCGGCGCCAGGTGCCGCCGTGTAGGTGCCCGTGTGATTGGGGGGCAGCGGCATCGGCGGTGGTGGAGCGGGAGGGGCCTTCGTCCTCGGCCGCCTCCTCGGGAGCTTCGAGGTGAGGGCCGGTGTGGTGATCGCGAGAAGCCCCACGATCAGCACGCCGGTGAAGCCGAAGACCGCGATCAGCCCCATGGCAGCCGGCGCGACCAGCGCGGTGGCGAACGTGACCCGGGCGATCCGGCGGAACTCGCCGCTCCCCTCGGTCTTCGCCACCGACGCCGCGATGACACCCGCCGCCATCCCGATCACGACCACGCTGATGGCAGTGCCGCCGATTCCCCAGCTGCCGATCGCGCAGATCAGTCCGGCGATGGTGGTCAGGTACAGGCAGTACAGCCGGACACTTTGCAGTGTGCCGACGTAGGAGGACCGGGCCTCTGGCCCATCGGCGTCGGATGATCGCCACGTCTCGCTCACGTTCTCAGTCCTTTACCCCGGGGTCCCGATAGCGCCGCCGCGGTCGCCAGCATGCCCACGCGGGCCCGGCCGCGCCTCCTCCGTCCGGGGTGAAACTCGCTCTGGCGGGATCGCCGACGCGGAGTACAGTCGAAGTGCTGCCGCTGCACAGGGACAGTTCGGGGGAACAGTCCGTTGGCCGAGCAAGAGTCAGAAGGCTTGAGATCATGGTTGACCACCATGCTGACCACCGTGGCGGCGATCGCCGACCCGACCCCTCCCGCGATCCGTTCATCGACAGTCTCCGGACGGCCACGCTCCGGGACGAAGCAACCGTAGTGCTGGCCGGCTATCACCACCTCGACATCGAGGAGGCGGGCCTGCTCCTGCTCGTGCTGGCCGACTGCCTGGGCTGCTCGATCGACGCCTTGTCCGCCGAACTGGTGCGTGCGGGTGCCGCTCGCGATCTCGCCAGCCTCGGTCGCAGGCTCGCCGACTGACTCCGGTACGCCGTCCTGAGTAGTCCGCACGGGGTGAGGTGTTCCGGCCGCGGCCGGAGGCATCGTGAGGGCGAGAGCGCACGCCCGATCAGGAGGACAGACCCGTGGCATCCGACATCAAAGCTCCCGTCGACCTGTACATCGCCGCGTACATGGACGCGGACGCGGCGCGCGAGGACTGGGACGCGATCAAGCAAGCCGCCTCGGACGACGTGATCAAGGTCGACGGCCTGGTCCTCGTCAGCCGCGACGCCGACGGCAAGATCAATGTGGACGACGACTTCCACACCGCCCGGAAGGGCGCGGCCTGGGGCGCGGTCGGCGGCGCGATCATCGGTCTGATCTTCCCGCCCAGCCTGCTGGCCGGCGCCCTCGTCGGCGCGGGCGCCGGGCTCGGGATCGGCGGCCTCAAGTCGCACCACGAACGCAAGGAGATCAAGGCCGACGTCGAGGACACCTTGCCGCCCAACAGCTCGGGCATCGTGGCGCTGTTCGAGGAAGTGTGGGTCAAGGACGTCGACAAGGCGCTGGCGCACGCGACCAAGGTGACCAAGCAAGAGGTCGACGCGGACAGCGCGTCGGAGGTCAAGGACGCCACCGCGAAGTAGCAGTGCAGCCGACGGGGGACACCATGCCACGCCTCGGCGTACGCCGATCGGTCGCCAGCGCACTGGTCACCCTTGCCCTGCTCGTCGTACTGGTGGCTTGCTCGGGCAACTCGACGTCCGGTCAGTCGACTCCGTCGGGGAACGCCTCGGCGCCGGCGACGGGGAGTACTTCGGAGGCCTGCACGACCGCGCAGGCCCTGAAGTCCTCGCTGGACGACCTCTCGAACGTGAAGCCGGCGCAGGACGGCCTGACCGCGCTGAACGCCGCGCTGTCTGCGGTGAAGAACAACCTGGCCGTTGCGAGCGCCGCCATGTCGGCCGCCCTGCAGCCGGCCATCGAAGGCGTCAAGACGGCGTTCATGGCGTTGGAGACGGCCGCGAGCGGAGTGACCGCGGACACGCTCAAACAGAAGGCGCCGCAGATCACCGCGGCGCTCAGACAGCTCGGCACCGCGACGTCGTCGTTCGCGACGACATTGACCCAGAGCTGCAAGGGCCAGGGCTGATCGACCATCGCTCCGGCGGGCTCATCCGCGCGGGGTGAGGCGTAGTTGTGCCTTCCGGAACAGGCTTTCAGATGCGTGCCGCCGAATCCGCGGCGGCCGATGAGAGGAGTACCACGATGGCCGCGAAAGAGAGCAGTCCGGTCATGACCGGTACGGTCGTGTTCGCCGGCTGCCTGATGCTGGTGATCGGGCTGATCAACATCTTCGAGGGATTCATCGCCCTGTTCTCCGATGAGCGTCTGGTGCTGACGCGGAACCACCTGGTCGTTGTGGACACCACCGGTTGGGGATGGGTTCTGCTGATCTCCGGGCTGCTCCTGATGGGCGTCGGCGCCGGCCTGCTGGTGGCGCAGACGTGGGCGCGGATCACTGCCATCATCCTGGTCGGCCTGCACGCAGTGATCCAGGTCGCCTGGATCGGCGCGTACCCGGTGTGGGCGTTGCTGATGATCGCGCTGGACGTCTTCATCCTGTTCGCGCTGACCGCGCGGTGGTCGGGCGTCCGCGAGCAGCTCGGGGACACGGGTGAGGCTCCGTGGGACGGCCAGCAGATGGCCGATGCGACACCGCCGCAGCGGACCACGCCTCCGCTCCAGCGCTGAGTGCGCCGGCGTCGGTGGGTGAGTTGTGAGACAGCGGCTCGCGGCGGTGGTCGCGTTGCTGGTGGGGGCGGCGACGCTGGTGCTCGGCGGCGTCGTCTCGGTGCGCGAGTTCCCTCGCGGCCTGGTGTTGCTGGGGTGTGCGGTCATCGCCGCGCTCGCTGCGTGGTACGGCGTACTTCATCGTGGAGTCGTCCGTATCGTCGGGCTGGCGGTGGCCGCCGCGGCAGTGATCGCCGCGGTGATCATCCTGATCGTCCGTGGTTCGTTCGGCGCTGATCTCCTGGTCGTGGTGGGCCTGCTGATCACTCTGGCGGCGACCCGCGCAAGTTTCGCCTCGCACATGGATCTTCCGTCGGCTCCCGCACCGAAGCGGGCGGTGCTGTTCTTCAACCCGCTCTCGGGTGGCGGCAAGGCGCAGAAGTTCGAACTCGCCAAGGAGGCGCGGGCCCGGGGGATCGAGCCGATCGAGCTGAAGCGCGGCGACGATCTGGAGACCCTGGTCCGGGGCGCGGTCGAGCGGGGTGCCGACGCGCTCGCGATGGCCGGCGGGGACGGTTCGCAGGCGATCGTGGCCGCGATCGCAGCAGAACGCTCACTGCCGTACGCCTGCATACCGGCCGGCACCCGGAACCACTTCGCGCTCGACCTCGGGGTCGACCGTGACGACGTCGTCGGGGCGCTGGACGCCTTCGTCGACGGTGGTGAGCGGCTGGTCGATCTCGCCGACGTCAACGGCCGGGTCTTCGTCAACAACGTGTCGCTCGGCCTGTATGCCGAAGCCGTGCAGCGGACCGGGTACCGCGAGGCGAAACTGCGCACGATCCTGGACACCGTGCCCGATGCCCTCGGTGCCGGCGGCAGCGATCTCGATCTGCGCTGGGACGGGCCGGGCGGCGACGAACACCGCGGGGGCGCCGCGGTACTGATCTCCAATAACCGCTACCGCCTCGGTCGCGCCGTCGGTTCGGGCACTCGCCCGCGGATCGACGACGGTCTGCTCGGCATCACCGTCGTGGGCGCGCCGGCCGACGGCGAGGACCGTCAGCTGCGTCCGATGCGTGAGTGGACGGCGAAGACCTTCGAGGTCGACGCGGATCGCCCCTTGCCGGCGGGCATCGACGGGGAGGCGCTCGTCCTCGACGCGCCGCTGCGGTTCACGACCCGGCCCGGCGTACTCCGGGTTCGGATCGCGCACCAGCATCCGGGCTCCTCGCCGTCGGCGATGGCTCCCGAAGGCTTCCGCGACGGCTTGGCCGCGCTGGTCCGAGTCGCTCTCGGCCGCGAGGCGCACACCGCACCAACGACGCCTGGGAGGCACTGATGGATCTGATCGAGATCCACGAGAAGGAGCCGATGAGCCGCGAGGCCGCGGCCGCCCGCCTGCACGCGATCGCCGACACGCTCACCAAGGAGAACGACGTCGAGTTCGACCAGGGCGGCCTGGTGGTCCGGGTGCACGTTCCCGACGAGGTGTTCCTCAAGCTCGAGTACGAGCTCGGGGACGACGGGAGCGAGCTCGAGGTCGAGCTGACCTGGTGACGCGCATCCGTCGGGCGACGCAGCGGCTCACGGAGTACGACCGCGCGCTGTACCGAGCGGTCGCCCACCTCTCCACGCCCGCGCTCGACGAACCGCTGCGGCGAGTGTCCGATTTCGCCAACTTCTCCAAACCCTGGTTCCTGGTGTCGGGCGGGCTCGCGCTGTTCGGCGGGCCGTCGGGACGCCGTGCCGCGGTCGCCGGGCTGTCGGCGATCGGAGCCGTGTCGTTGGTGGTGAATCAGCCGCTCAAGAAGACCGGCGGTGAACGTACGCGGCCGGATCGGCGCGGGCTCGGGGTGCCCGCGCAACGATGGGTGCGGATGCCGGAGTCGGGGTCCTTTCCGTCCGGGCACTCCGCCTCCGCAGTCGCCTTCGCGGTCGCGGTCGGGCACGTCGTACCGGCGTTGCGGCCGCCGCTGCGGATCGCGGCGGCCGTGGTCGCGTTCTCCCGGGTGTACACCGGGGTGCACTACCCGAGTGATGTTCTGGTCGGCGCGACGCTCGGAGCCGCCTGCGGTCGCCTTGCCGGTCTGGTGGCCACTCCGCGCAGGCCGGGCCGGCGCAGGCGCTAGGCCGTCACGGCCGGCTGCGCGTTCCGTCGTGGCCAGTACGTACGGCGGTTGAGCGCGCGGATGAAGAACTCGCCCAACTGGAAGCGTGCGTCGGTGGCGGTGGGGACGGACCCGGGGCGCCCGAACGTCACGTCCTCGATCGTCAGCCGGGAACCGCGGCTGAACGCGTCGTGGTAGCCGATGAGCCGCCCGTCGGCGCGCAGATAGGTCTTGCCGTTGGTGTGCCAGTCGAGACGCAGCTCCACGAAGTGCGTACTGGCGTTCGGCAGCTGGCCGAGGTCGTGGTATTTGCGGTGCACCTGGACCCGGACCAAGGCCTGATAGGTGGTCAGCGGCTCGAGACTCAGTTCGACCGCGTTCCCGAGCCGAAGGATCGGTACGGACGAACTCACCGCCAGCCCGGGGCGTTCGAACCGCAAGCGGCAGCTGACCCCGACGACCTCCGTCAGCGGAGTGTCGAGGACGTAGTGGAGACTGCGGCCCGGTGCGATCAGCACGATGCCGGCGGACGGCTCCAGGACCAGCGAGTTCGGCGCCAAGCGTCCTGGTAAACCGTGCAGGGTCTCGACCTGATGGTCCGGAAACTCGTGCAGCAACACCGATCGCCACATGGCGATCCCCCCTTGTCCGACGTACCCGGCGCCCGGAGACCGATCACGGCTCCGGGCGTGAGGGCAGCAGTCCCAGCTCCCAGGCGCGCCGGACGGCCTCGTTCCGGCGGGATGCGCTCAGTTTGCGCAGGATGCTGCGTACATGGCTCCGCACCGTGTTCACCGAGACGTACATGGTGCGCGCGATCTCTTCGGTGGTCAGCAGTTCGGCGAGGTACTCGAGCACCTCGTGCTCCTTGCTGGTCAGCGAGGCGGTGACCACCAGCTCAGACCGTGGGACGCCCCAACGACTGGCGGCACGGTCGCGTCCGTCCGAGGTATTCGGCACCCGGAGCCACGGGTGCTGCCGGAGTAGATCGCTGCTCGGTTGCAGGAGGTTGCGCAGTGGCGGGGGTGCCTCCGCGAACGGGCGACGGAGCTGTTCAGGAGCGGCCAGTCTGAGCGCGCGCTCCAGGTAGAGACCACTGCGGGTGGTGTCGCCGCTGCGCAGCGACTCGGCGGCCTGGACCAACCAGCCGTCCACCTGGGTCTCCAACGGGACAGCGCGGTCCGTGAACGCCGGTGCCGGCGTTGGCGGCTGCTCGCCGGCCTCGGCCGTGGCGCACTGCAGCACCAGGAGGGACCCTGTCTGGTCGCGACCCTGGGACTGCTCGATGACCGAGATGGCCTCACGCGGCTGGTGCTGCGCGACGAGCATCTTCGCCTCGTCGACGACCATCGCCTGGCTGAGCCAACCGCCCTGCGCGCCGTACCGCGTTCCGGCCGCGCGCAGCTCGGCAGCGGCAAGGTCGATGTCGCCGTTGGCCCGCAGCAACCGGGCGCGTACCAGCGCGAGCGCGGCAGCGAGTACGCGTGAGTCGTGGGTCGGCGCCGCGTCGGCAGCACGCTGGACGAGCTCCTCGGCGCTCGGCAGATTGCCCCGCGCGGTCTGCACCCAGGCGTCGGCCACGATCGCGGACTGTGGCACCTCGGTCACCGATTCCGTCACGGACTCCGCCAGGGCGGTCGCGTGCGAGACGACCTCGGCTGCTCGCCGCAGATGTCCCCAGACCGCCTCCACCAGAGCTGCCATCCCGAGCAGGTCGGCCAGGGTCTCGTGCGCGGCGGCCGCTTCCGCGATCGCGATCCCGTCGGTGAAGGCCGCGAGGGCGGCCGGGAAGTCGCCACGCTCCAGCAGCACCCGGCCCTTCCCACTGGCGACCAGGAGCCGCGGTTCCGGGTGTGTGACGGCCGAGTCCCAGGACGCCGCGCGCAGATCCGCCTCCGCGTTCAGTACGGCGCTCAACCCCGTGTCGGTGTCCTCGTCCAAGCTCCCGCAGACTGCCTGCAGGACACTGATCGCCAGTTGCGTCGCCCGGCTTCGCGACGACACCTGAGCGTCCAGCCGATCCCTGGCCTGGTCGAGCTTCGACCGCGCCTGGTCGACGTCGAACGTCGCCAGCGCCCGGGCAGCCCGGACGACCGAGGCCTCGGAGTCGTCCAGGTCGTCAGGGAACCCGGCGAACAACGACGACAGTTGCCGGCGCCGGCGTCCGACGAGCAGATCGGCGACGTCGAGGTCCTCCACCAGGTACCGCGCCGCGCTCCGCCAGTCACCGGCAGCGATCGCGTGGTGGATCGCGTCCACCGGCCGATCGTTGGCGGCGTACCAGCCTGCGGCCGAGTGGTGCAGGGCCTGGACGGCGGCAGGACGCTCGTACAGCAGCTGGGCGCGCAGGAACTCGCGGAACAACGGCTGGTAGGTGTAGCTGTCGACGGTGTCCGGAACCGGCTGGATGAACGAGTTGCCGTGCGACAGCATCTCCAGCGACCGTGGGCTGCACGGACGACCGGTCAGCGCCTCGGCCAACCCCGGCTTGACCTCGTCGACGACGCTGGTCCGGAGCAGGAACTCGCGTAGCTCCGGAGGCTGCGTCTCGAGCACCTCGGTCATCAGGTACGCCGCGACGTTCCCCGTGTCGCCGCGGAACTCGCGGATGACCCGCTCCGCATCGGTCTTCCCGGCCAGGTTCATCGCTGCGAACATCAGTCCGGCCGGCCATCCGTTGGTCCGGGCATGCAGGTCCGCGACCTCCGACGTACTGAGGTCGACATGGTGCCCGCGCATCAGCTCGGCCGCCTCGTCCAGCGTGAAGGCCAGGTCGTCGGCGCGGATCTCGGCGATGGTGCCCGCCAGCCGGTACAGGTGCAGCGGCAACGGCGGATCGGTGCGCGTCACCAGGATCACCCGGACGCGCCCGGAGTTCCCCCGGATCAGGCGATGCAGGCTGGTCCCGAACTCCGGCGTCATCGTCGACGCGCCGCAGTCCACCACCAGCACGAGTACGTCGCGTCCGCGTCCGCGCAGGGCGTCGCGGACCGTGTCCAGTACGACGGCCGGCTGGTCACCGCCGGCGTCCAGCGCGATCCGCCGTACCACGGCCGGACCCTGGTAGAGCGCGGTCCACGCGCTCAGCACCATGGTCTTCCCGAAGCCCGCGGGCGCGCTGACCAGCGTGAGCGACGTCTCGACCCCGACGCTCACGCGTTCGACCAGACGCGGCCGCGGCACCGTCCCCGGTGGCATCACCCAGTGCTTCGCGGTGTTCCTGAGGTGATCCTCGAACGGTGCTGCTGCTCGACTGGTGCTGGTGTTCCCCGCCCCTGACTGCTGATCGCTCGGCATTGCCCCCTCCTGCAATGCGCGGCCTTCGCCTACCGCTGGCAGAGCGGTGTCCGGCGAGGCCACACTCTTCGACGAAAACACGGCAGGTCTGGTAAAACCAGCGTTCTCCGCCCGATTGCCGGACATTCGGAGACGGCCCGCGGCCGATTTCCCCAAGCTGCGAAGGCAGTTCACCCCGCAGGGATGACGCCGCCGATCCCGAGCTTTGCGAGCGTCGAACGGACACGTTGGGAACGGAGTGGGGCGATGGCCGACGCGACGTACGAGATCCGCGTGGCGGGCGCCGTACCCGATCAGGACCTTCAGGACATGGGCGCGGAGACACTGGCGGTCGACCAGGTCAACACCGTCGTGTACGGCATCCCCGACCAGTCCGCGCTCTACGGTCTGCTGGCGCGACTGCGGGCCCTGGGCATCGAGGTGATCGAGGTACGCCGGGTGCTCGACGCGCCCTCGTCGTCGACGGAACGGATCGATATCGATCCGGAGAGGGAAGACGATGAAACCACGTGAGTGTCGCGGCCCGTCGTACCAGGTGGTCGTGCAAGGGGATCTGCGGCCGGCCGTGCTCGCGTTCTGCGCCGGCCCGTTCGCCGAGCACGAGACCTTCGGAGCGATCCGGCTGCGGGTCCGTGAGGGGCAGGGCATCGCCGATCTCGTCGCGATGCTGCAGTCCGCCGGCCTGATGATCCTGAGCATCCGGCAGCTCACCCCGGCCGACGCCGCGGCGCCCGCCGTCCTGCCCGGCTGATTTCAGCGCGTGAGTTCATCCGACTGACTTCATCCGACGTGGGGGATGGCGCCGTCACCGCAGCGCGGCAGGCTGACGGCGTACAGGGGTCGCCGGGATCCTGGTGGAGGGACGGAAACCATGTCAGACGTAGAGGTTCATGGCCCCATCGACTACGTGCTCCTCGAGTTCACCGGCAACAAGTTGACCGGTCGGGCGGCCGAGGAAGTCGTCAGCCTCGTCGAACGCGGCATCGTCCAGGTGTACGACGTGATGCTGGTCGGTAAGAACTCCGACGGCACCGTCTACGGCGTGGACCTGGCCGAAGCGACCGGTGAGGCAGGCAGCTTCGCGGCTCTCGGCGGCGCCCGGTCCGGGATCCTCGCCGACGACGACCTCGCCGAGGCGGCGAACGCGATGCGGCCCGGCACGCTGGCGGCGCTGATCGTCTACGAGAACACCTGGGCGATCCCGTTCATCGCGGCGGCGCTGGAGTCCGGCGGCGAGCTGGTCGCCGGCGGCCGGATTCCCGCCGAGGACGTGATGGAAGCACTCGACGCCCTGGAAAGCATGGAATCGACGAGTTGAGGAGCCTGACATGCCGGGACTGTTGCGAGGAATAGCAAGGACCGCCGCCGTCGCGGGCACCGCGTCGGTTGTCGCGGGTCGCGTTCGGCGGCATCAGGACCAGAAGTTCGCCCAGCAGGACGCCGATGCGGCGGCGGACGACCCGCAGTACGCACAGCAGCCGCAGTACGCACAGCAGCCCGCGCCGGTGGCGCCTCCGGAGGCGCCGGCTGACGCCACTGCGGACCGGTTGGACCAGCTCAAGCAACTGGGTGAACTGAAGTCGTCCGGCGTGCTCACCGATGCCGAGTTCGAGGCGCAAAAAGCCAAGATCCTCGCCGGCTGACCTGGCGCCCGCGCCATGACCGAGGAGACGAGTCAGGGGTCGGCCGGGCGGACGGCCAGTCCGAAGCTGGCCGTCCTGCTGGCGATGGCGATGTTCGTGCTCGTCGTCGACACCTCACTGATGAACGTCTCGATCTCGTCGGTGGTCCGCGACCTCGACACGACGGTCAGCGGCGTGCAATCGGCCATCGCGCTCGAGGCGCTGGTGTCCGCGGCGTTCATCCTGATCGGCAGCAAGGTCGGTGACCTGATCGGGCGCAAACGCGCGTACGTGCTCGGGCTGCTCGGGTACGCCGTCGGCGCGATCGCGATGACCCTGGCGCAGAGCCTGACCGCGATCATCGTCTTCTGGGCGTTCGTCGGCGGCCTCGGCGCGTCCATGCTGCTGCCCGCGATGCAGTCGCTGATCCACGGGAACTTCGAGGGAGCGGCCCAGGTCAAGGCGTACGCCGTGGTCGGGGCCGCTGCCGCGCTGGCGGCCGCGGTCGGACCGCTGCTCGGCGGCTTCATCACGACGTACCTGTCCTGGCGGATCGGTTTCCTGCTCGAGGTCGTGGTGATCGCGGTCGTGCTGGCCGGCCAGGGGCTGGTGCACGACGTGCCGTACACCGGATCCCGGCAGGTGGACGTGGTCGGCGCCATCTTGTCCGTGCTGGGTATGGGCGGCATCGTGCTGGGCATCCTGGTCTGGCAGGAAGGCGGGGAGTACGTCGGCCTGACCATCGCCGTCGGCGCGCTGGCGATGGCGGCGTTCGTCTGGTGGCTGGTACGGCGCAAGCGGCAGGGCAAGGCGACGCTGCTCGACCCAGGGCTGTTCAAGTCCGTCGTCTACCGGCTCGGGCTGTCCGGTCAGACGCTCCAGCAGATCGCGCTGGGCGGCACGATGATCGCGTTGCCGATCTATCTGCAGATGGTCCTCGAGTACAACGCGATGCAGGCCGGCCTGTCCCTCGCGCCGCTGTCGCTGAGCATGTTCGGGATGGCAATCCTGGCCGAGCGCCGAGCGGGACGACGGCGCCCGAGCAGCATCATCCGCGCCGGCTTCGCATTGTTGCTCGTGGGGCTCGCGCTGCTGATCCCGATCGTGCCGCGGGTGCACTCCGGCTGGGCCCTGATCGCGCCCCTGATCATCGCGGGATCCGGGTTGGGTCTGCTCGTGTCGCAGCTCAACAACTACACGCTCGGGCCGATCTCGGAGGAACGCGTCAGCGAAGCGGCCGGAGTCAACTCGGCCGCCGGCTCGTTCGGGCTGTCGTTCGGGCTGGCGTTCACCGGCGCCATCATGCTGGCCACGCTGTCCTTCACCTTCACCGCCAAGTCGGATGCGAGCACGGTGCTGAGCCCGGACGAGCAGACCCAGGTCGCCCAGGCACTGGAGGACGACGCGCAGGTGATGAGCAACACCGATCTCGAGAAGGTGCTCGACGGACAGCCGCCGCAGACCCAGGACGAGATCATCCGGATCAACACGACCGCGCGGCCGATCGCCCTTCAGGTCGCGCTGGGCATCCCGGTGCTCGCCGGACTCGCGGGTCTGATCACTTCGTTCCGGATGGCGCGCCAGCAGGATCCGAGGAAGGTACAGGTTCCACCGGGCGGCTGAGACCATCGCACGCGCCCCTGCCGGACGGTTCATCCAGCGGGGGTGATGTTGCCTGGTCGCTCCCGGTGTTTGCTGAGGGCCCCTGGATCGGAGTCTGCACGGGCCCGGATCGACCATACGGAAGGGAAGGGCAGCATGTCCCCACGGAGCACGACGGTGACGACTCGCAAGTCCGCAGCCACGGCGAAGAAGGCCGCGCCCCGGCCGCGAGCGACGCGCGCCAACGGCGGTCTGACCTCGGCGGTTCGCCGGTTGGCTCCGGCCGACCGCGCCCGGTTGGGACTCGCCGCCCGGGTGGCGCTGGCGCCGTTCGATCAGGGCGAGCTGGTCCTGCCGCCGGATCGTCCGGACCCGGTCGCGCTGCTCGAGGAGCAGGCCGCGATCCGCGTGCCCGAGCTCGTGCCGGTGCGGCACGGCCGGATGATGGTGTCACCGTTCACGTTCTTCCGGGGCAACGCCCTCGGGATGGCGGTCGACCTCGGCGCGGCACCGGTCTCCGGCCTCGCCGCCCAGCTGTGCGGTGACGCGCACCTGTCGAACTTCGGGCTGTTCGGATCTCCCGAACGCCGGATGCTGTTCGACGTCAACGACTTCGACGAGACGTACCAGGGGCCGTGGGAATGGGACGTCAAACGGCTCGTCGCGAGCATCTCGGTGGCCGGCCGCGGGAACGGGTTCTCGCGCAAGGAGCGCAAGGCGAACGTCCTGGAGACGGTACGCCGGTACCGCGACGCCTGCGCCGAGTTCGGGACGATGCGCGCCCTCGACGTGTGGTACGCCCGCGCCGACGTCGCGGAACTCGAGGACACGCTGCGCACCAAGATGTCCCGGAGCCGGCGTAAGAACGTCGACCGGACGCTGCTGAAGGCCCGCGGCAGCGGCAGCATGAAGGCCTTCGGGAAGCTCACCGAGATGACCGAGGACGGGGTCCGGATCAAGGCCGACCCGCCGTTGGTGATGCCGATCGCCGACCTGCTGCCGGACGCCGGCCGCGAGGAGCTCGAGGCCCAGTTCAAGAACCTGCTCGCGCTCTACCGCCGGTCGCTTCCGAACGAGCGGCGGGTGCTGCTCGACCAGTTCGAGTTCGTCGACCTGGCCCGCAAGGTCGTCGGCGTGGGCAGCGTGGGCACCCGGTGCTGGATCGTACTGATGCGCGGCCGGGACGACGGCGATCCGCTCTTCCTGCAGGTCAAGGAGGCCGGCCCGTCGGTGCTGAAGGCGAACGTGCCGAGCGCGCTCAAGCCGCGGTCCGCGCCCCGCAACGAGGGCGAGCGCGTGGTGGTGGGGCAGCGCCTGATGCAGGCGGCCAGCGACATCTTCCTCGGCTGGCAACGGGTCGAGGGGATCGATGGTCAGACCCGCGACTTCTACGTCCGGCAGCTGCGGGACATGAAGGGCTCGGCCGTGGTGGAGAAGTTGGACCCACCCACGATGACGCTGTACGGCCAGCTCTGCGGCTGGACGCTGGCCCGGGCGCACGCGCGCAGCGGTGACCGGATCGCGCTGGCGACGTACCTGAACAGCAATGACGACTTCCCGAACGCGATGGTGGAGTACGCCGAGGCGTACGCCGACCAGAACGAACGCGACTACGAGGCGTTCCTGGGGGCATACTCGCGGGGTGCCATCGCGGCCGCGCCCGGGCTATTAAACTGGGCTAGTAACCGGGAACCCCCCCCGCCTGGACGGGGGGGCGGGGTCGGTTGTCAGTCGGGCGTCAGGCAGCGTCAGCGGGCGGGTCGGCAGGGGGTCCGCCGGCCGGGGCCGGGGGACGCCCGATGAACTCGATCACGGCGATGACGAACACCACGATGATCGCGGTGACGATCACGACGGCCGCGGTCGGCTGCGACCAGAGCGTCAGGACCAGCGCGCCGGCAACCACGCTGAGGACCAGCAGCAGCCGCTTGTGCGCGTAGGTCCAGCTTCCGACGCGGCCCGTGCTGAGTCCCGCGGACTCCGACCGGTTCCGCAGGTATCCGATGCCGTTGCCGAGCCCGGCGCGGGTTCGTACCGCGGTGACCGACGGGCCGGTGAAGAAGGCCGCGGCCGCGACGATCAGCGCGAGCGCTCCGACGGCCCGCAGGCCGTAGCGCAGGAACCGGACCAATGTGTCGAAGATGGCGCCGCCGGCGTCCCGGGAGATCACATCCGTCGGTAGGGCATTGAGATAGAAGATGCGCGCAAGTGTCAGGCCGACACCCAGCAATAGCATCGCCGCGGCGAATCCCAGCGCGCCCCAGAGCAGCGCCCGGCGATGGCTCTTGGCGACGTACACCCCGATGGCGAGCAGGAGCAGGGAGATGATCGGCAGCCAGACGCCGAGGTTGTTCAGCAGCCGGTAGAAGCCCTGGGCCTTGGTGACGCTGTCGGACTTGACCAGCACGATCGACTTGTTCACCACCGGGATCTTGTCGGCCAGGCTGAAGCCGTTCGCGACCAGTCGCTGCTTCACCTGGGCGATGATCGGCGCCAGATTGAGCGTGACGGTGTCGTTCTGCGCGCTGAGCGCGCCGCCTTGCTTGCCTTCGAGCATGTTCACCAGCGAGGCGTGCGCGGTCTCGTTCGCCTGCCGCCACACGGTCGCGAACTCCGGGCTGGCGACGAAGCTCGAGACCTGGCCCTGGATGAAGCCCTGGATACCGCTGACGAGCGGTCCGTTGAGCGCCTGCAGGCTGGAGGTGACCCGCGGCGGCAGGCCCTGCCGGGAGATCGCGTTCAGCGCGTCGTTGGTGATCCCCTGGATGTCGACGGCGTTGAAGATCTCGCGGGTGACGGCGTCCGAGATCGTCTTCTGGACCGCGGGATCGTCGGCCAGCGGCGCGACGGTCGCGAGGTACCTGTTGGTGTCCGAGACCTGCCTGCTCGCCCAGACGGCCGTGACCGACAAGGGCGCGAGCAGGCAGGCCAGCGTAATGAGTACGGCGGCCACGACGGTCCGCCAGGCGCCCCGGCGGCTCGCCCGATCGCGAGTCGCCGGCTGCTCGGCGGTGGCCAGTTCGGATTCGAGTTGGGCCACTCGCTCGCGCAGCCGGGCTACCTCGTCGCGTTCACTCACCGCCGGTCCTCCTCCGCTGTGGGTGACAGGTCAGGCCGCCAGCGCCTTGGCCTTCAGGGTGTCGAACTCGGCCTGCGAGATCTTTCCCTTCTCGAGCAGTGCACTGGCCTGGGCGATCTGGTCGGCCGGGCTGGCCGACGACGACGCGACCTGCTTGATGTAGTCCTCCTGTTGCTGCACGGCATCGGCGTGACTGCGCATGGTCCGGTCCGCCATCCCCTTGCCGCGGACGATGACGTAGACGAGCGACGTGAGCAGCGGGATGAACAGCAGCAGGACCAGCCAGATGGCTTTGACCCATCCTGACGTCCCGGAATCGCGGAACAGGTCCACGATGATCGAGAACAGCACCATCAGGTACGCGACGAACGCGAAGCTGATGATGATGAACCACACAATGTCCCAGAAACTCATTGCGAGCGTCCTTTCTCGGAGCGCGGAACACGTGTATCAACCGTGGTGTCCGAATCCCGGAGCGTCCTCACCTCTACCGGATGATCTTCTGGCCGCCGACCCGGACGATCATGAGGTCTTAGCGCGGGGTGGCGGCCGGAAGGGGCTGGCGATGGACCGGGAGCTGTTCGGGTCGAGCTGGAAGATGATGGTGCTCCGCGGGGCGATCGCGATCGTCTTCGGCATCCTGGCGATCGCCTGGCCGATCGAGACCGCGCTCGCGCTGATGCTGCTGTGGGGCTTCTGGGCGCTGTTCGAAGGCGTCAGCCTGATCGCGCAGGCGTTCCGGTCGAGCACGGAGGGAAGCCGGCCACTGCGCGCGGTGCTGGGGCTGATCGCGCTGGTCGTGGGGCTGCTGGCGATCTTCCACCCGGGCGTGACGGCGAAGACGCTGACCTGGCTCGTGGGTCTCTGGCTGATCATCCGCGGCGTGTTCGAGGTGTTCACTGCGTTCAGCAGCTACCGGCTCACGCCCCGCTGGCTGATCCTGCTGGGCGCCGCACTGTCGATCCTGCTGGGCGTGTTCTTCGTCGCCAACCCGGGCGGCGGCGTCGTCGGGATCGCGGTCTGGCTCGGTCTGATCGCGCTCTGCTGGGGCTTCGTCTTCGTCGTCACCGGCTTCCTGCTGCGTCGCAACCCCACGCCGGCGGCCCCGGCCAGCCCGGCGCCGGCCTAGGACCGTTCGGCGCCACCGTCTGTTGTGGTTGCATGTGGTCATGCACCCACGCGCAGGCCAGCCCGCACAGCCCGAGGACCTCGTCGACGTCGACGCCCTGCTGAAGGCGTACGACGACATCACTCCGGACGTGCGGAACCCCGCCCAGAAGGTCGTCTTCGGTACGTCGGGACACCGCGGCTCGAGTCTCGACGGCGCGTTCAACGAGGCGCACATCCTGGCGATCACGCAGGCCATCTGCGAGTATCGCGCCGGACAGGGGACGACGGGCCCGCTGCTCGTCGGCAGGGACAGCCACGGTCTGTCCGAGCCGGCCTGGCGCACCGTCCTCGAGGTGCTGGCCGGGAACGACGTACAAACGCTGGTGGACAGCGGCGACCGGCTCACGCCGACCCCGGCCGTCTCGCACGCGATCCTGCGGCTCAACCGGGGCGCCGGCGCGGACGCCGACGGCATCGTGATCACGCCGTCGCACAACCCGCCGCGCGACGGCGGCATCAAGTACAACCCACCACACGGTGGTCCGGCCGACTCTGACGCGACCAGCTGGATCGCGAACCGCGCCAACGACCTGATCGTCGCCGGCAACCGCGAGGTACGCCGGAAGCCGTTCGAACAGGCCCGTCAGCACGCGGGGGACTACGACTTCGTCGGCCACTACGTCGACGACCTGCCGTCGGTGCTGAACCTTGACGTGATCCGTTCGGCCGGCGTGCGGATCGGCGCGGACCCGCTCGGCGGCGCAAGCGTCGACTACTGGGCCGCGATCGCCGAGCGGCACGGGCTCGACCTGACCGTGGTAAACCCGCGGATCGACCCGGCCTGGTCGTTCATGACGCTCGACCACGACGGCAAGATCCGGATGGACTGCTCCTCGCCGTACGCGATGGCGTCGCTGGTCGCGCAGCGGGACAAGTACGACGTGGCGACCGGCAACGACGCGGACGCCGACCGGCACGGCATCGTCACCCCGGACGCCGGACTGATGAACCCGAACCATTACCTGGCCGTCGCGATCTCCTACCTGTTCAGCAACCGCCAGTGGGGTGCGGACGTCGCGGTCGGCAAGACGCTGGTGTCGTCGTCGCTGATCGACCGGGTGGTCGCGGACCTCGGGCGTCGGCTCTGGGAGGTGCCGGTCGGGTTCAAGTGGTTCGTGCCCGGGTTGGTCGACGGCTCGGTCGGCTTCGGCGGTGAGGAGTCGGCCGGTGCGAGCTTCCTGCGCTTCGACGGCACGGTGTGGACCACGGACAAGGACGGCATCCTGCTGGCGTTGCTGGCGAGCGAGATCACCGCGGTGACGGGGGAGACGCCGTCGCTGGCGCACGCCAAGTTGGTGGATCGGTTCGGCGCCTCGGCGTACTCGCGGGTGGACGCGCCGGCCACGCGCGAGGAGAAGGCGAAGCTCGCCGCCCTGTCCGCGGATGCGGTCACCGCGACCGAGCTGGCCGGTGAGCCGATCGTCGACCGGCTGACGAAGGCGCCGGGCAACGGCGCCGCGATCGGTGGGCTGAAGGTCACCACGGAGTCGGCGTGGTTCGCCGCGCGACCGTCCGGAACCGAGGACCTCTACAAGATCTACGGCGAGTCGTTCAAGGGGGCCGCGCACCTGGAGCAGGTGTTCGCCCAGGCCCGCGACGTCGTGTCCGAGGCCCTCGCCTAACGCACGAACGCGTCGAGCAACCGGTCCAGATCCGCGGCGGGATCGCTCGTCAGCCCGCTGTGGATCGGCCCGGGGTGGACGACGGTACTGCGTGGCGCGGCCAGCCACCGGAACCGTTCACTGATCGTGGTGGCGGCCGCCGGTCCGCCGGCCGGATCGCCCGCGCAGATCGCCCGGATCTGGTCGAGGGACGCGCACACCACGTCCACGTCGACCGCCGGGTCGAGCGCCCGGAGCCGGGCCGGGTCGACGTCCCACCCGGCCGCGAGGAAGTCGAGCGCGCGGCAGTAGAGCACCGCGCCGACGTTGATGAACTCACCGCGCTGGATACGCGGCGCGGCGCGCAGGATGACGTAGTCGAACGGCGCCGTCATTTGGCACCTCCAGGCATCCACGCGGGCCGGTTGTCCAGACGCGCCAGCAGATGACCGAGGTACCGGTCGCGGTCGCCCTCTTCGATCCATTCGTCCGGCACGAGCCCGATCACTTCCTTCAGCAACTCCGGCGTGATCGCGGCGGCCAGCTCGGCGTCGACCGCGGGAACACCGGGGGCCGCGACCGAGAAGACGTGGTCGGACGCGTCGTACGGGAGGCCGGCGAACTTCTCCGCGGGCATCCAGGAGTGGTGGAAGTACAGCGCGGCGCCGTGGTCGATCAGCCACAGGTTCTTGTGCCAGACCAGCAGGTTGGTGTTCCGCCACGACCGGTCGACGTTGGCGACGAACGCGTCCAGCCAGAGGATCCGCGCCATGCCCTCGTCACCGGGGTTGCCGGCCGAACCGTCGTACCCGAAGGAGCCCGGGAGGAAGTCGACGGCCAGGTTCAGGCCGGCGCTGCGGATCAGCAGCTCCTGGATCTCGAAGTCCGGCTCGGACCGGCCGATCGCCGGGTCCAGCTCGATCAGCTTCAGCTCCGGCACCCGCAGGCCGAGGCGGCGGAACAACTCGCCGACGATCACCTCGGCGACGAGGGCCTTCGGCCCCTGGCCGGCGCCGTGGAACTTGATCACGTACGTGCCCAGGTCGTTGCCCTCGACAACACCAGGCAACGACCCACCCTCACGCAGCGGCAGCACGTACCGGGTCGCGGTGACAACAGGCAGACTCACGCCGCAGAGCTTAATGCGCGGACCTCCAGGCCATCACAATCACCCACCCGGCCGGCGCGCACGCGGCAGACCGGCCGGGCGAGCGGATTGTGATGGCCTGGCGGTCCTCAGCCGCGGAGGAAGTCTTCGAGGCCGTGGAGGTCGTCGGTGTTGAGGTAGTCGACGCCGGCGTCGGTGAGTTCACGCCAGAGCGCCTCGCGGGCCGCGCCGGGGGTGTCCGGGGTGGCCCAGAAGCGGACCTTGTAGCCGGCGTGGTGGGCGGTGGTGACGATGTCGTGCAGCTTGGTCTTCTCGGCCGCCGGCATCGGGCCGACGCCCTGCCAGGTGAAGGCGTTCGTCCAGTTGTCGCTGACGAGCGGCATCAGCGACGCCGGCATCCCGGACTGCAGGTCGGCGAGGCGTCCGTCGTACCCGGCGTAGCGGATCTTCTGCGCCTTCAGGACGTCGAGCGGGCGGTTGCCGCTGATCACCGAGGTGACGGCACCCTTGTGCACCCGTCCGTCGACGAAGGCGGTGCTGATCCCGCGGTACTTCGCGAGCGCCTTGTCGAGCGCGGCGTACGTCGAGGGTCCGTCGCTCTTGATGTCGATCAGCAGCTGGAAGTCCCGACCGTGCTGGTACACCTGCCCGTGGTTCTCGCGGACCCGGTCGGCCAGCGGTTTCAGGTACAGGCTCTCCAGGGTGCGGCCGGGCTTGGCGTCGGCGAGATCGTGGGCGACGCGCAGTTCACCGTCGACCAGCCAGACATCCGCCTCGACGCTGTTGAACCCACGGTCGAGCGCGTCCTGCAGCGGCCGGCGGTGGTCGTAGTCGTTGTGCGCGTGCGCGGACGGCAGCGCACGGACTGCCGGAGCGTCGAACGCCTTCGGCAGCCGCATCCCGTTGGCGCGGACGACGTCGCGGACCCGGTCCGGGTAGTCGCTGATGATCCCGTCGACACCCTGGTCGACGAACCACTGGAGGGTCGCCGGGTCGTCGACGGTCCACGGGATCACCTTGAGACCGGCGTCGTGGGCGGCCTGCACGGTGTCCTTCGTGAAGTACGGGCGGAACGCGGGGTCGCTGATCTTCCCGCCCTGCGGGAACCCGTCGACCGGTGAGATCGCCGAGGCGCCGAACGACTTCACGGCCTTGATCGGGTCGCCGCCGAAGTCGTCGATGTCGATGCCGCCGAGCCACGGCGACTTGCCCGGCTTGCCGACCTGCAGGAAGTCGTAGTTGTCCAGGGCGACCAGCGGCAGCTCCGGCATCACCTGGCGCATCCGCATCAGCGAGCCCCAGTCGAAGCTCTGGATCGTGACCTGCTTGGCGATCTTCGCCTTGCGGATCTCGCTCGCGACGACCTGGACGAACTGCTCGCGCGGCGCGGTCTCGGACGGCGCGCCGGCCTCGACCTTGGTCTCCACGTTCAGCTTCACGTCGTTCGCGTGGTAGCGGTGCACGAGCGCGAAGACGTCCTTGAGTTCGGGCATCCGCGCGCCCGGGTCGGGCTGCTGCTGCGGGAAGTTCGAGAGCGGCTGCGAACCGCAGTCGAGCTGCTTGACCTGCTTGAGCGACAGCGTGTTGATGAACTTGCCGACGTACGGGTACTCCGGGTCGCCCGCGGTGTACGGCGCGGTGTCGCGACACTTCTTGCCGTCGACCTTGCGGTCGTGGGTGACCACGGCGTACCCGTCCTGGGTGATCTGGACGTCGAGTTCGAGCGTGCTGACGCCGAGCTGCAGACCGTGCGAGAACGACGCGATCGTGCTCTCGACCGTGAGCCCGAGGCCACCGCGGTGGCCCTGGATGTCGAAGGTGCCGCGAGCAGCGGCGGCCGGGGCGGCCGGAAGCAGCAGTCCGGCGATCAGCGCGCACGGGAGCAGTGCGCGGGGAAGGCGGCGCATGAGGGGTTCCTTCCGGAGGGGTGGTGGGCGGACGCCCCCGAGGCTGGCTGCCGCAGGAGTACCCACGTCCTCGTGAAGGTAACCGACAAGCGGCCCACTGGTGACCAGACAACTACGGTGCGGAGGTGATCCGCCGTACCGACTGGCTCTCGGCCGTGATCGCGCCGTTCTTGAACGCCTTGTCCAGCGTGCCTTCGGTACGCCGGGTCAAGGTGAGGTCGACGGGACAGGTGGTCGTCGGCTTGGTGCCAGGTGAGGGTGTGCCCGCTACGGGTTTGATGGAGCCGATCGGGATGCTGGCCGACGTACGCCCGGGCTCCAGCTGCAGGCTGCCGTCCTGGATGCACCCTCCGGTCCAGGTGAGGATCGTGGGTGTCTCCGACGGTTGGCTCTCGAAGCGCACCGGGATCGCCGCGCGGCGCGAGTACGTCGTGGCCGCGAGCGGGGCGACCAGACGGACTCGCTCGGGAAGTTTGACGGTGGACTGCGGTGCCGCGTCGTCGTTGCTGCCACGGGTCAGGTCGAACGTGATCTCGGTGCCCGGATCGACCACTCCGTCGAGCTGACCGGTGTACTCCGTGACTCCGGCCGCACGGTGATGCTTGAGGCCCGCGTCCTTCCCGCCACCGGAGGCCTTGATCGACTCCTTGTCACCGAGCTCGACGAACGTCAGAGTCCCGACGCGGAACGAGGCACTTACCTTCGCGGCTTCGGTGGACTCGGGCAGCGTGACCACGTAGGTGGCCGTCATTCCACTGGTGCGGATGTCCTTGGACTCGACCGTGGAGCACCCGGCGAGGACGAGCAGCACTGCGAGGGCGGCAATCCGTTTCACGAGCAGCGAAGCTAGCAGCGCGTGGGGTTAGTGCTCCTGCGTAGAACTACTCGTACTGCAGTGCCTCCAACGGGTTGAGTCGTGCCGCGCGGCGAGCCGGCCAGATCGCGGCGAAGATTCCGACGACCACCGAGAGGACCGCGAAGATCACCAGTTGCCCGACCGGGACGGTGAACGCGATCTCCTCCAGCCGGGAGGCCAGCAGCGCGGCGAGCACCATGCCCAGGACGATCCCGATCACCGCGCCGATCAGCGCCGTGATCACGCTCTCCTGCCGGATCATCCGTTTCACCTGGCCCCTGGTCAGGCCGATCGCGCGCAGCATGCCGAGCTCGCGGGTCCGCTCGAAGACGGTCAGCACCAGTGTGTTCACGATGCCGAACAGGCTGACCAGGACCGACAACGCGAGCAGGACGTACAGCACGTTCAGCAGGCTCCTGATGCTGTCCGTCTGGGCCTTCTTGAACTCCGCGATCGTCACGGCCTTGGCGTTCGGGAACGAACCCAAGGCATCGTTCAGCGTGGCCGTGTTGGCCGCCGTGACCCCGCCCTGCATCTTCAGGAAGGTGTAGATGTTCTGCGGCTGCGGGTTCACGGCGTCGAAGGTGGCCGTCGCGATCGTCACGTTCCCGAACGGCGATCCGCCCGCGGGCGGCTTGAAGATGCCGCGCACGGTGAACGGGACCGTCTTGCCGGTCACCATCTTCAGGCTGATGGGCGAACCCAGGCTGAGCGAGTGCGCCTTGGCGTAAGCGGAGTCGACGATCGCGCCGTCCGGCACCAGCGCCGACAGCGACGCCTGGGAGCCGGCCTGCCAGTCGAAGTTCAGCAACCCGGATGCGTCCTGGTCGACGGCCGTGATTTGGATGGTCTTGTCGAAGGCATGGGCCTCACCACCGCGGACACTCGTCAGCTGTTGGACCCCCGGCACCCTCGCTGCCGTGGCGGCGACCGTCGGCGGTAAGGGGCTGAAGTTGTTCTGCGCGGTGATCGCGTAGTCCGAGGTGGAGATCCGGTCGACGGCGTCCTCGAACGGCTTGATCAGGCCGGCCCCGAGCATGGCCACCAGCGTGACCAGGGCGAGCCCGATCATCAGGGCCGCCGCGGTCGACGCGGTCCGGTGCGGATCACGCCGGCTGTTCTGTCCGCCGATCCCGACCGCCGGCCGGTCCGGGAGGACGCGGGGGAACTCGGGATGCTTGCCGAACAGCCGCCGGATCGCCCAGAACGGTACCAGGATGATCGGCCAGATCAGCGCCGTGAGGACGACGACCGACCAGCGCGCGACGGGATCCGCGACGGCCGCCAGCGGACGGACCAGCCGCGAGGAGAACGCGGCGATCCCGATGAACAGCAACAGGACCCCGGCTCCGAGCAGGATGAGCAGCGTGCGCGTCTTCAACCCGTTGGCGAACAGACCGACGACCACCAGCGCGATGCCGACGGCGGCGAGCAGCGCGGCACCCAGCGGACGGTACCGGTGGAACCGTCCGGGCGCGATCGACGCGCCTTCGCGGACCGCGGCGATCGGGGGTACACGGGTCGCCCGCCAGGCCGGCCGCAGGCTGGCGAGGATCGTCACCACGACGCCGACCACCAGCGCGACCAGGATCGTCCGGGTCTTGAAGACCAGCCCGTTGTTGGGCAGCGTGAAGCCGATCGAGTCGAACAGGTTGAACAGCCCGGTCGCGATCGCGAGCCCGAGGAACAGCCCGACGACGGCCGACAGCAGTCCGGTGACGAACGCCTCGAGGACGACGGACCCGAGGATCTGCCGGCGGGAGGCGCCGAGGGTCCGGAGCGTCGCGAACTCGCGGGTGCGCTGCGCGATCGTGATCGACAACGAGTTCGCGATCACGAACGACCCGACGAACAGCGCGATCGCGCCGAACACGAGCAGGAACGTCTGCAGGAAGTTCAGGAAGCTCGTGGTGTCCGAGGCGTCGTTGGCCGCCTGTTGCTCGGCGGTCCGGACCTGGGTCCCCGGCGGCAGGACCTGCTGGACGGCGTTGACGAGCTCCTGGTCGCTGGTGCCGTTCTTGGCGGCGAGCAGGATCTGGTCGAGCTTGCCCGTTTTGTCGAACAGTCGCTGCGCGGTCCCGAGGTCGAACCCGGCCAGCGTCGCGCCGCCGATCGACGACACCGCTCCGAACTCGACCAGCCCGGAGATCCGCATCCGCTGTTCCGCGCCACGCGCCTGTACGCCGATTGCGTCGCCCGAGTGGAATCCCTTCTTCTGGGCGGTCTGGGTGTCGATCACCACCTCGCCGGGATGCGGCCAGGACCCGTTGATCAGCGTCAGCGAGTTGAACTGCGGCAGCGCGGGATCGACGCTGAAGCCGAGGTTCGGCGCGCCGCCGAAGACGATCGCCTTGCCGTCCTTACCGATCAGTTGCGCCTCACCGCTGACCCCACCACCGGCCGCCCCGACCTGGGGCAGGTCGCGGACCTTCGGCAACAGGGTGTCGGAGAACGACGGCGCGGCGGATCCGTTCTGCCCGGCCTCGAACGCGGTCTTGCCGGTGATCGCGGCGTCGGTGTTCTTGTAGTTCTGGGTGAAGATCGAGTGGAACGCGGACGTGATCGAGTCCGTCAGGACGTAGGTTCCCGAGATCAGCGAGACCCCGAGCACGACGCCGATCGCGGTCAGCGCGGTGCGGAGTTTGCGCGCCAGCAGGCCCTGCAGGGCGAAGCGGATCACTGCAGGTCCAGCGTGTCGATGATCTGCAGGATCTCGTGCTGGTCGGAGCGTCCGGTCTCCTTCACGATCTCGCCGTCGGCCAGGTACAGGACCCGGTCGGCCATCGCGGCCGCGCGGGCGTCGTGGGTGACCATCACCGTGGTCTGCCCGTACTTCTCCACCGAGGACCGCATCAGCGTGAGGATCTCGCCGCTGGTCCGGGAGTCGAGGTTGCCGGTCGGTTCGTCGGCGAAGATCACGGTCGGCCGCGACACCAGGGCGCGCGCGATCGCGACCCGTTGCTGCTGGCCGCCGGACAGTTCTGCCGGGCGGTGCCCGAGGCGGTCGGTGAGGCCGACCCGTTCGACGAGGTCGTCGAAGTACTCCGGATCCGGTTTCTCGCCGGCGATGGTCAGCGGCAGCACGATGTTGTCCCGCGCACTGAGCATCGGGAGCAGGTTGAAGAACTGGAAGATGAAGCCGATGTGCTGCCGGCGGAGCTTGGTCAGCGCGTCGTCACCGAGGGTCGTGATCTCGGTACCGTCGATCCGCACCGAGCCCGAGGTCGGGCGGTCCAGGCCGGCGAGGATGTGCATCAGCGTGGACTTGCCCGAGCCGGACGGTCCCATCACCGCGGTGAGCTGTCCGGGTTCGATCTGCACGCTCACGCCGCGCAGCGCCCGGACGGCGGTGTCCCCCTCGCCGTACACGCGGACGATGTCGGCCGCGCGGACGACTTCGGTCGGCCGCGCGGAATCAGTTGTCTGCCCATTTACGGAGACCATGCGCCCTCCCCGGCGGATCAGCGGCCCCCCGGCCGATCGGTCACCTCTTTCGAGTGTGCGCCTCCTCGGCGATCAGATCTACCCACCCCCCCGCGGGCGGCGACCGAACGGCGCGTTGACCCGGCGGGCATACTCCGACGCGGTCCGTGAACGGGACTGCAGCGCATGGGTTCGCCGTTGCCGCAGGCAACCCAGACGTGGTTGCTACTGGCAACAGTTGCCTGGGGAAGAGTGAAGGCGTCGGACCGGGAAGCGCCTCACGGCGCGTGGCCGCTCGTAGCGGCTTATTTTGGGACCCGGGGCTTGCACCGGCCCGACACCTCGAACAGTGTAGCGGGTGCTCAAACCCCTTGTCCTGTTGAGATCTCGGGCTCCGAGACGGCGATCACGCGCCATAACACCAGGACGCGTCGGGCGCAACTACCAGAGCTGTCCGGCACGTTCGGCGCGGGCCGCGGTCTCCAGTTGGTCAGCGGTCTCGACCAGTTTCGAGGCGGACAGGACCTGGTCGTGCCCGTCGTCGGCCAGGTGCGCGCGCCCGGTCGCCACGATCCGCGCGAACGCCGCCGCCCGGTCCAGGGTGATCGCGAAGTCACCGGTCGCGACACCGCGCAGTACGGCGTCCACCATCTCGCGGACCTCGGTCGGGCCGGGGGGCTCGGCGACACCGGCGACGACGGCGTGGACTTCGGCGTACTTGCGGCCGGTGGCGAACTCGCGGGAGACGGCCTCGGCGTTCGAGTGCACCCAGGAGCGCAGGACGTAGAGCCGCCAGAGCGCGCCCGGCAGGGAGTCGGCGGGGGAGTCGGACCAGAGCTCGGCGAGCTCGTCGAGACCGTACTCGTCGGCCAGTTTGACCACCCGGGCGTGCACCTCGGAGTCCTCGGACTTCCGCACGCCGCGGACCAGCAGTTCGGCGGTCCGGTGGGCGGCCTCGGTCACGGTCGCCGGGTCGGCCGCACCGGGCAGCGACTCGAACAACTTGTTGCCGGGCAGGATCGGCCGACGCGGATTGGGGGAGGTCACGGCCTCCATGGTGCCTGACGCGGCGAACGTCCGCATGCCGACGCGACAGGCAGCCCCGAAATGCGCCGGCGAGGGTGCGAAATGAGCGACGTGACGAAGCTGAGCGCATACTGGTGTCCTGATGGAGTCTTCTCGCGCGACGACGCGTCGTCACCTGCCCACGAGTCCTTTCACCGCCCGGACCGCAGCCCCGATCAAGACATTCGAGACTGGTGACCGGGTATCCCACGACAGGGAGGGCATCGGCCGCATCAGCGCTGTCGAGGGCACTCGCGCGGTGGTGGTCGACCTGGGAGGCGGCCGGCTGCTACGCGTCATGTCGCCGTTCGACAAACTGCATACGCTCTGACCGGCTGAGGTCAGTACGCTCGACCCATGGCGGGTGCGGGGAAACCGAATAGCAAGCTGGCCAAGAACGTCGTCAAGTACGGCGTGCGGTACGGGCCGCTGGTCATCGAGGCGGTCCGGCACGGGCGGGAGCCGGCGCAGCAGGCGGTGCAGGCCGCGTGGGCGAAGCGGTCCGCGCGGCGCAAGGCGGTCGAACATGCTCTCACCGTGCGCGACGGTTCCTTGCTGAAGGTGATCAAGGACGGCGCGGCGATCTTCTTCGTGTTCTCCGGGGACGCGATCGTGACGACGTACCCGCCGGTGCCGCAGAGCAGCTATCCCGAGTTGCTCCGGCACGCCGACCTGGACCAGCGGGTGACCGCGGTGGTGCTGGCCGCGCGGAAGGTGAAGATCACGCCGCACCTGCCGAAGGTCCGCCGGAAACGTTGACGCGGGCGTAACATCCCGGACGCGGCGGAGCAACAGGCCGGACGGAGAGTAGAAGGACGTTTCCACGAGGGAGGGCGTCCGCATGCTCTGGAAGATCAGGACCGAACTCGCCGACCGGCCCGGTGCCCTGGCCGAACTCGCTGCACGGTGTGGTGCGGACGACATCAACATCCTCCACCTGGAGGTCTTCACCGCCGAGACCGGCGCGATCGACGAGCTGGTCGTCTCCACCGGGGTCGGCTGGACCGCTGACGATCTGGCGGCCCTGGTCGCGGAAGCCGGATGCGTCGGTACGACGGTGCGCCCGTGCCAGGCCGACGTACTGAACGACGCCCCGACGCGGTACCTGCGCGCCGTACTGCGGCTGATCGACGACCCGGTGTCGGTGGACGACGAACTCGGGAACCTGCAGGGGTTCGAGGAGTACACGCCCGCCGAATGGGCCCGCGCCGATGTGCTGGTGGAGATCGCCGGGCGGCTGTCCGAGCGCTTCGAGGCGCCGGCGGGGCCGCGGCCCGGGAGCGGCGTCCCTGTGCTGCGGACGGCGACCGTCGAGGACGCCGACGCCGTCGTGGCGATGCACGAGCGGTGCTCGTACGAGAGCCGCACGCGCCGGTACCACGTCCCGATGCCGAAACTCACTGCCCGGACCGCGCGGCACCTGTCCGCGCCGGCCGGTGGCGTCTCGATCGTCGCCTGCCTCGACGGCGCGGTGATCGGGATGGCGACCGCGGCGCCGTGGGAGGAGCTCGGGAGCACGACGATGGAGGTCGCGGTCCTGGTCGAGGACGGCTGGCAGGGGCAGGGTCTCGGACTGCGGCTGCTGCGCCAGGTGGTCGACTCCGCCCGTACGCTCGGCGCCGACCGGGTGGTCTGCATGGTGCAGCCGGAGAACCACGCGATGCTCCGAACCCTCGAGCGGTTGCGGATGCGGTCCAGGGTGGTGCGGGACGGCGACAGTCTGATGGTGAGTGTCGCACTGTCCGACCGGAGCCTGTCCTATGCGATGGATCGGCCGTCCGTGCAATATCGTCGTACCCGTGCCACCCCTTCCCACCGGTCGGAACCCACACGGTCTGCTGGTCAACCTGCCCGCGAGCACGCGCTCGCCGCTCTTTCAGCTCTTCAGCCGATTTCTGGTCGCGCTGGGACTGCTGACCGTGATGGTGCTGATCGTGGTGGTCGACCGTGACGGGTACCGGGACAGCTACGACGGCAAAGTCGACCTGATCGACAGCATCTACTACGCAACCGTCACGCTCACCACGACCGGGTACGGCGACATCACGCCGGTGACGCCCGCTGCCCGGCTGGTGAACGCCTTCATCGTGACTCCGCTGCGGATCGCGTTCCTGGTGGTTCTGGTCGGTACGACACTGGAAGTGCTGGCCAACGAGGGTCGCCGGATCATGCGCGACACGCGCTGGAGGAAACGGATGAAGGACCACACCATCGTCGTCGGCTACGGCACCAAGGGCCGGTCCGCGGTGCAGACGCTGCTCAGCAACGGGGTGAAGCGGGACAGCATCGTGGTGATCGACCCGCGGGCCCAGGCGATCGGTGATGCCGGCAACGACCAGATGGCCGCGTTCCACGGTGACGCGACCAACCGGACGGTACTGCGGCGCGCCGAGGTGATGACCGCGCGCGAGGTGATCGTGACCACCGACCGGGACGACTCGGCGGTGCTGGTCACGCTCGCGGTCCGGCAACTGAACTCGAGCGCGCACATCGTGGTCGCGGTCCGCGAGGAGGACAACGTGCCGCTGCTGCGGCAGAGCGGCGCCGACGCCGTCGTCACCTCGTCCGAGGCGGTCGGCCGGTTGCTCGGCCTGTCCGCGGTCAGCCCGAACCTCGGTGAGGTGATGGAGGACTTGCTGACGTACGGCGAGGGTCTCGAGGTCGCCGAGCGGCCGGTGCTCGGGCGCGAGGTCGGCAAGCCGCCGTCCGCCGTACCGGACCGGGTGGTGTCGGTCGTCCGCGACGGCAAGGTGCACCGGTACTACGACTCGAACGTGTCGGTGCTGGCGGCCGGGGACAAGCTGATCGTGGTCCGGCCGGCCAAGGAGACGCCGTGGGCCGAGCGCCCGGGCGCCGAGGAAGACGACGAGTAGTTCGTCACACCGTAGATAACAGCTTGGCCATCCGGCCGTCCTGAGGTTGACCGCTGGCCGACGGCGCCCTACTGTCTCGCTTGTAAACGATTACAAGAACGATTACAGGAGGTCGGCGTGAGTCGTCCGACGATCGCCGGGGTGGCCCGGGCGGCCGGTGTCTCGGTGGCGTCGGTGTCGCGCGTGCTGAACGGCCTGCCGGCCACCGACGAGATGGCTGAGCGCGTCCAGCGGGCGGTTGCCGAGCTCGGGTACGTGCCGGACGCGCGGGCCCGGTCGCTGAAGGTCGGGCGGACGTTCCAGCTGACGCTGGCGGTCGCGGACGTCGGCAACCCGGTGTACGTGACGATGATGCGGGCGGTCGAGGAGGTCGTCGCGGCAGCCGGGTACCGGTTGGTGGTCACCACCACCGGGCCGGACGTGGTGGACGAGGTCGCGCTGGTTCGGGGGATGGCGCGCGGGTACGCCGACGGTCTGCTGATCAGCCCGCTGCGCGTCGACGAGGACCTGGTGAAGTCGATCCGCGAGTGCGAGGTCCCGGTGGTCGTCGCCGGTAGCGTGCCCGCGAAGGCCGGTGTCGACACGGTTCGCGCCAACTCGCCGAAGGGCATGTTGCTCGCCGTCGACCACCTGCTGTCCTGCGGCCGCAAGCGCATCGCTTTCCTGAACGGCCCCGCCGACACTGTCCCCGGAGCCGCCCGGTCCAAGGGCTTCACCGAGGCGCTCAAGGCTCACGACCTGCAGGCCGTCGCGGTCGCCGAAGCGGCCGACTTCACCTTCGCAGCCGGCCGCGCCGCAGCCGCCGACCTGCTCGCCACCGGCAGGTTCGACGCGGTGGTCTGTGCGAACGATCTGCTCGCCGTCGGGTTGATGCACGAGCTCGCGGCGGCCGGACTCGACGTACCGGCTGATGTGGCCGTGGTGGGGATGGACGACAGCGAGCTGGCCGAGCAGAGCTTCCCGCCGTTGACGAGTGTGAACCTGGGGTCGGCGGAGCGCGGGCGGCGTGCTGCCGAGTTGTTGCTGGCCCGCATCGAGGACAACGACCGGACGCCCCGGCGCATCGTCGTACAACCCTCCTTGAGCATCCGGAGGTCAACCCCGTGACCGCGACCCTGACCGCGCCGACCGAGCTGAAGAAGAAGCCCGGTGGGAAGCCGAAGCAGAACCGCGAGGCGATCTTCCTCTTCCTGCCCGCACTGCTTCCGGTACTGATCCTCAGCGTCTACCCGCTGATCCGCGGGATCGCGCTCGGCTTCACCGACGCCCGCGCCGGTCTGCACGTCCAGACGAACTTCGTCGGCTTCGACAACTTCAGCAAACTCCTGCACAACAACCTGTTCTGGGACTCGTTCCGGATCGGCGTGATCTGGACGCTGTCGGTGACGATCCTGCAGTTCGTCGCCGCCCTCGGCCTCGCGCTGCTGCTGAACGCCGACCTGAAGTTCCGCGGCGTCGCCCGCACTCTCGCACTCATCCCGTGGGCGATGCCCCCGGTGGTGGTCGCGATCATGTGGCGGCTGCTGCTGCACCCGACCAACGGCCCGGTCAACGAGATCCTGCAGAAGCTGCACCTCACCGACCATCCGATCAACTTCCTCGGCGACTTCAGTACGGCGCTCCCGGCGGTGATCGTGGTCGGGATCTGGGTCGGGATGCCGATGACGACCGTCACCCTGCTCGCCGGCCTGCAAGGGATCGACCGAACGCTCTACGAAGCGGCCGCCGTCGACGGCGCGGGCGCGTGGAGCCAGTTCTGGTACATCACGCTCCCGCAGCTGAAGACCGTGATCGTCGCGATCACCAGCCTGGACATGATCTGGAACTTCAACTCGTTCGGCCTGGTCTACGTGCTCACCGCGGGCGGTCCGGGCGGCAAGACGATGCTGCCGATGCTGTTCGCCTACAACGAGGCCTTCCGGTACGGGAACTTCGGGATGGCCGCCGCGATGGGTGACGTGATGGTGGTCATCATCATCGTGTTCCTCTTCTTCTATCTGCGGAACCGGCTGAGGAGCGAGGCATGAGAACGCGTCCGGCCACCCGGTTCCTGCAGTACGTCGCCGTCGTCTGCTACCTGGTCTTCCTCGGCTTCCCGCTGCTCTGGCTGATCTCCAGCTCGCTGAAGTCGCCGCAGGAGTTCGCCAGCATCTCGCCGAGCCTGCTGCCGAAGCACTTCGACCTGTCCAACTACACCGACGCGATGAACGAGCAGGGCCTGGTCCGGGGTCTCGGCAACAGCCTGCAGATCTCGATCTACAGCACGATCCTGGTGCTGATCGTCGCCTTGCCGGTGTCGTACGCGCTGGCCCGGTTCCGCAGCCGGCTGCGCCCGTTGACCAACGGCTGGATCCTGGTCAGCCAGGTGTTCCCGGTGATCCTGATCGTGATCCCGCTGTTCATGATCCTGCGGCCGCTGCACCTGACGAACACGATCCCCGGTGTGGTGATCGTGTACATGGTCTGGTCACTGCCGTTCGCGCTCTGGATGCTGCAGGGGTACGTCGCCGCGGTGCCGCGCGAGCTGGAAGAGGCAGCGTCCGTGGACGGTGCCAGTCGGTTGCGGACGATCGTCTCGATCGTGATGCCGCTGCTCCGGCCCGGCCTGATCGCGACCGCGATGTTCACCTTCATCTCGGCGTGGAACGAGTTCTTCTTCGCCCTGGTGCTCCTGCAGGATCCACAGCTCAAAACACTTCCGCTGGTACTCGCCCGCTTCGTCGGTGCCGAGGGCCAGGTGCAGTTCGGCCCGCTCGCCGCTGCGTCTGTTCTGGCGACCGTGCCAAGTCTCGTGTTCTTCGCCTTCCTCCAACGCCGGTTGACCTCCGGTTTGTTGAGCGGCGCAGTCAAGGGTTAGGAGAAGTAATGAAGAAGGTAGTGACCGCGCTGCTCGCGGCAAGCGCCCTGGTGACGCTTGCGGCCTGCGGTGGTAACAGCAACGACAGTTCGGGATCGGGTGATCCGAACGAGAAGGTGACGCTGAAGTTCCAGAGTCTCGCCTTCCAGAAGACGACGGTCGCCGCGACGAAGAAGATCGTTGCCGACTGGAACGCCGCGAACCCGAACATCCAGGTCGAGTACGTCCAGGGCAGCTGGGACTCGGTGCACGACCAGCTCGTCACCCAGTTCCAGGGCGGGACCGCGCCGGACGTGATCCAGGACGAGTCCGCCGACATCACCGGGTTCGTCAACCAGGGGTACCTCGCGGACCTCTCGCCGTACCTGAGCCAGGGGACCAAGGACGCCGTCTCGCAGGGTGTCTGGGACACGGTCTCCAAGGACGGCAAGGTGTACGCCGCGCCGACCCTGCTGCAGTCGTACGTCGTGTTCGCGAACTCGGCGCTGCTCAAGCAGGCCGGGGTGACCGCGGCCGGTGACTCGCTGAGCTGGGACGACCTGGCCGCGAACGCGAAGAAGCTCACCGCCGGCGGCAAGTACGGTCTCGGCTGGGGCCTGAAGAGCCCGACCGCGACGATGCTGAACCTCGGCCTGAACTTCGACGCGAAGTTCTTCGACGGCAGCGGCCAGGACGCGAAGGCGACCGTCGGCGACGCCGAGCTCGAGGTGCCGAAGCGGATCCACGCGATGGCTTACGACGACAAGTCGATCGACCCGACCTCGCTGACGCAGAGCGGTTCCGACGTCCTGCCCGGGTTCTACGCCGGAAAGTACGGGATGATCGTGGCCGGTAACTACGTCGCGCAGCAGATCGCCGAAGAGGCGCCGAAGGGCTTCCAGTGGGAGGTGCTGCCGCCGCTGAAGGGGACCAGCAGCAAGCAGGCCGCGAACCCGCAGACGCTGTCGGTGCCGGCCGAGGGCAAGCACGTCGAGCAGTCGGCGAAGTTCATCGACTACTTCATGAAGGCCGAGAACCTGGCCGCGGTCGGTCAGGGCGACTGGCTGATCCCGACCACCCAGGCGGCCCGGGACGCGATCCAGACGGCGACCGGCGGCAAGAACGGCTGGCAGCAGATCCTTGCCAGCGGCACCGAGCTGACCAAGGCGCCGTTCCAGAGCGTGGAGAACTACCCGAAGTGGAAGGACCAGATCGCGACGCCGGCGTTCCAGGAGTTCCTGGCGAACAAGACCGACACCGCGGCACTGGGGAAGAAATTGAGCGACGGATGGGGCCAGGTCAACAGCTGATGCCTGCACAAGCCAACACCACGTTGGAGCAGAAGGCACGAGGAGTCCTCGTCGGTTCCGCGGTCGGTGACGCGATCGGTGGAGCCGTCGAGGGCTGGACGCCGGAGGCGATCCGGGAACGGCACGGTGGCTGGGTGACCGGCATCGTCGGTCCGTGGTACGAGGACTGGCGGACGGCGCGACCGATCGCGCCGTACCACAAGGGCGACGGCCACATCACCGACGACACCTTGATGACGCACGCACTGGTCGAGGTGTACGACGAGTGCCGGGCCCACCTGGACGCCTATGCGGTCGCCGAGTCGCTGGTGCCGAAGATGCTGAACGGGACCCGCTGGGTCCCGGAGCTCGAGGCGGACGCGCTGCTGCTGCAGCGCGTCTTCCTCGCCGAGAAATGGCTGGTCGCCCGGCTGCACTACGGGCACGTCGATCCGCGCGAGGCCGGCGTCGGCAACATCGTCAACTGCGGTGCGGCGATGTACATGGCGCCGGTCGGGATCGCCAACGCGGGCGACCCCGAGGGCGCGTACGCCGAGGCGCTCGATGTCGCCGGCGCGCACCAGTCGAGCTACGGGCGGGAGGCGGCCGGCGTGTTCGCGGCCGCCGTCGCCGCCGCGATGATCCCCGGCGCGACGCCCGCGTCGGCGGTCGGTGCCGCGCTCGGTCTGGCCAAGGACGGCACGCGGAGGGCCGTCGAGGCGGTGGCCGAGGCAGCTGACGGCGTCACCGACTGGGAGCAGGCGATTCCTGTTCTTCGCAAGGCGATCGAGCCCTACGACACCGTCGGCCCGAACTATCGTGAGCTGTCGATGGACGCCCGCCGTCCGAGCCGCACCAAGGCGATCGAGGAGCTCCCGGTGGCGCTCGGCTTCGTGCTGGTCTCCGAGGGAGATGTACGCCGGGCCGTCCTGGGTGGCACGAACTACGGTCGCGACGCGGACTCGATCGCGTCGATGGCGGGTGCGATCACCGGTGCGTTGAGCGGCCGGGACGGCGTACCGGAGGACTGGGCCGCGGACATCGCCGAGGCGAGCAAGACCGACCTCGACGAGCCGGGTCGGGTGATGGCTTCGGTGGTGCGGGACATCCGGGCGGCCGACGCCGAGCGGTGGGCCCGGCGGGCGGCCGCGTTGGACGCGCTGGTCTGAATGTCAGTTGCTGTAGGCCTCGAGTTCGACGATGCGGGAGTACCCGTGGTCGTTGGAGTCGCGGATGACGAGCTGGACGGCGTCGACCGGGCGCGGTGCGAAGGTCAGGGTCACCCGGCCCTGCACGTTGCCGCGGACCTCGGCGACCGTCGTCCAGTTGCCGTCGACAAGGACCTGGGCGTCGAAGTCGCGGATGCCCATCACGGCTGCCGGGTAGGTGGTCGAGTCCAGGGTCTGCAGGACGATGCGCCCGACGGTCGTCGGTTGGACGAAGTCGACGCCGTACGTGTCGGGGAAGACGCCCTTGGTGTTGTCGTGCCAACCGCTGGCACCCCATTGCGCGGAGTCCGCGTTGCCGTCGACACCACCGCACAGGCGCATGTTGCCGTTGGTGGAGGACGCGACGGCCTGTTCACCGAGCAGGACGTTGTCGCGCGCGGGGACGGGTTTGATGACGACCGGGACCTTCAGGTGGTCGCGACCGACGCTGAGGTCGACGGAGTGCGTCGCGGGTGCGGTGCCGCGCGGGACGGTGATCTCGAGCGGCGCCTTCACCAGCTGGCCGACCGGCAGATAGCTGGAGAACTGGTGCCTGGACAGCGTCAGTGCGGCGTCGCCGGAGACGCGCATGTCGGCGACCGTGGCCTTGCGGCCGGTGTTGGTCATCCCGACGGCGAGCTTGCCGGACGGGAAGCAGGGCAGCGGGACGACCTCGACCGGTTGCGGGGCAGCGCTGATCTCGATGGGGTTGCTGTTGTTGCTGGCAGCAACGAGAGTGGCGGGGGCGAGCAGGAGCAGCAGGGCGGCGCGTTTCATCAGCGGGTCCGTTCAGGCCAGGTGGGTTCCGGGACGGCCGTCCTCGACGACCAGGGTGGCGCGGGTGGACGCCGTACCGCCGGGTGTGGTGACGCGGTCGACGATGCGGAACTCGGAGGTCCAGTGCGTACTGTCGAGGCGGCAGCTGAGGTAGCCGCGCTGGACGTTCTGGAACTTGACGTGCGGGTTCTCGGCGAGCAGTGCGCGCCCGGTCGCGTCGGCGTCGACGCCGTCCTTGCCGGACGAGATCGACGTGGTGACGAACTCGGTGCCGACCGCGGGCGTGGACGGATCGGCGAAGTCGACGCGCAGGTCGGAGGCGACGCTGCGGTGCAGGTCTCCGGTCAGTACGACGAAGTTCCGCACGTCCCGGTCGCGGACCCCGGACAGGACGCGGTCGCGCGAGGCGGCGTATCCGTTCCAGGTGTCCATCGGGAGCTCGAGCTCCGGCCCGGTCTTGCGGTCGAGCTGGGCCATCGCGACCTGTTGGGCGACCACGCTCCAGCGGCTGGTCGACTTGGCGAGCGTGTCGAGCAGCCAGCGTTCCTGTGCGGCGCCGGTGATGGTGCGGGCCGGGTCGGTCGACACGGCGTCCGGCGGCAGCCAGCCACCGGTGCTGGTCTGGTCGTCGCGGAACTGCCGCGTGTCCAGGACGCTCAGGTCGGCGGTGCGGCCGTAGCGCAGGTGCCGGTGCAAGCGGATCGACGGGCCGTCGGGGGACTGGTCGAGACGCAGCGGCATGTGCTCCCAGTACGCGCGGAATCCGTTCGCGCGACGGACCAGGAACTCGTCGTACGGCAGGCCGTCCTCGGACACGTACCCGGCCCAGTTGCCCTCGACCTCGTGGTCGTCGAGGGTGACGATCCACGGCGCCGCCGCGTGCGCGGCCTGAAGGTCGGGGTCGGTCTTGTGCAGGGCGTAGCGGGCCCGGTACTCGTCGAGAGTGAAGATCTCGCCGGCGAAGTCCACCGGGACGGCCTGGTTACGGACGCCCGCGGTCGGACCGACGCCGACCTCGTAGATGTAGTCGCCGAGGAACAGCACGACGTCGTGGTCCCGGCGTACGACGTCCTGGTACGCGGTGTAGAAGCCGTCGTAGAAGGCCTGGCAGGACGCGACCGCCATCGTCACCGCGGGCTCGTCGGACGGCGCCGGCGCGGTCCGCGTCCGACCGGTCGGACTGATCTGGCCGGCGGCGCGGAAGCGGTAGAAGTAGTGCCGCCACGGGCGCAGGCCCCGGACGTCGACGTGCAGGGTGTGCGCGTACTCCGGACGGGCGTGCGCCGTACCGCGTCGTACCACCGTGCGGAACGCAGCGTCCTCGGCGACCTCCCACTCGACGTCCACCGCGCGGTCGGCCATCCCGCCGAACGGTTCGAGTGGACCGGGAGCGAGCCGGGTCCAGATCACCACGGCGTCGGGGAGCGGGTCGCCCGAGGCGACCCCGAGCGTGAACAGCGGCCTGCTGTCGGTGCGGTGCGGTATTCCTACTGCATCGGCGAGGTCGGGGAGGTTTCCAGTCAGAGCGAGCGCGGCGGCGGCGCCGGTGGCGGTCAGCAGACCGCGGCGGGTGACCATGGCCGGAAGTATCGGCCCGCGCCGACGCAACGATCCAGGTGTGTGTTTCGCCTGGCGCAACAGGGGAAGGAAGAGCCTCGATGAGATTGACCTGGGTGCAGCCGGAGGACCTCCTCCCGCACCAACTGGTCCAAGCGCGTTCCGAGGGGGTCGACGTCACCGACGTCCAGGCCCGCTGGCTGGCCGCCGGTGGTACGACGGACGCGCCGGTGTCCGGTGCCTCGGGCGAGCCGGCGACGCCTGCCTTGCGGGCGTTGGCTCGCGAGCTGCTCGACGTACTCGATGCCCGGACGGCGCGGTGGACCGAGCCGGAGATCCCGGAACTGCCCTCGCTGGGTGCGCCGGTCGACCTCGAGACCCGGACCCTGAACGCGTGGCTCGGCCGCGCCGCCGGGTGCCTGCTCGGTAAGCCGGTGGAGAAGATCCCGCGCGAAGGCATCCGGGAGATCCTGACCAGCTCCGGTCAGTGGCCGCTGGCGCAGTACATCACCGCGATCGGCGTACCGGACGACGTGCAGCGGCGGTGGCCGTGGAACCGGCGGTCGAAGCCGACCAGCCTGCGCGAGGTCATCGACGGCATGCCCGAGGACGACGACATCAACTTCGCGATCCTCGCACTGCTGATGCTCGAGCGCTACGGGCGTGGGCTCAGCACCGAGGACGTGGCGCAGAGCTGGCTGAGTGACCTGCCCGCCGGCCGGGTGTTCACCGCCGAGCGTGTTGCCTACCGCAACCTTCTGGAAGGCGTCGAGCCGGCCCGCGCGGCCGTCGTCGGGAACCCGTTCCGTGAGTGGATCGGCGCCCAGATCCGCACCGACGTCTACGGCTGGACCCACCCGGGGGACCTGACGGCGGCCGCTCGGCTCGCCTTGGTCGACGCCCGGCTCAGTCACACCGGTGCCGGCGTCGACGGTGCCCTGTGGGTGGCCGCGATGTCGGCCGCGGCGCTCGTCCTCGACGATCCGGTGAAGGCCGCGATCGCCGGTCTGGACGTGGTCGGCCAGGGCGCGATCGCCCGCGCGGTCCGTTTCGGGCTGACGCTCGCCGACGCCGAGCTCGACGAGGCCCTCGACGCGCTGCACGCGGAGTACGGCGACCTGCACTGGGTGCACGCGGTGAACAACACCGCCCTGGCCGCTTACGCGCTGACCGCGCCGGACTTCGGCACTGCGGTCGGTCGCGCGGTGATGGGTGGCTGGGACACCGACTCGGTCGGCGCCACGGTGGGAGCTGTGTTTGGCGCGACGCGCGGGGTTCCGGCAGAGTGGTCCACACCACTTGACAACCGGGTGGCCACCAGCCTCCCGGGGATGAACCAGATCGCGATCGGCGAGCTGGCGCGGCGGACTGTGGAGGTGGCCAGGGGTGGCGTCTGAGGTTGTGGTCGTGGGGAGCGCGAATGTGGACCTGGTGCTTCCGGTCCAGCGCATCCCGCGGCCGGGGGAAACTGTGCTGTCGGGTCTGATGACCCGTGGTCCCGGTGGCAAGGGCGCCAACCAGGCGGTCGCGTCGGCGCGGGCCGGTGCCCGGACGGCGATGGTCGTCGCCCTCGGCGCGGACGACGGCGGCGCCCTGCTGCGCGCCGCGCTCGAGGACTCCGGCGTGGACCTGTCGCTGGCGACGACCGGCGACGCCCCGACCGGTACCGCGATCATCACGGTCGAGGACAGCGGTGAGAACTCGATCGTGGTCGCCCCCGGCGCGAACGGTGCGCTGACACTGTCGGCCGACGCACTGGCTGCGGTTCGGAGCGCGCGCGTGGTGCTCGCCCAGTTGGAGATCCCGTTCCCGACCGTGCGGTCGGCGGCCGCGGCGTCGGGGTACTTCATCCTCAACGCGGCGCCGGCGGCCCAGCTGTCCGACGAACTGCTCGCCGAGGTCGACCTGCTCGTGGTGAACGAGACCGAGGCCGAGGCGATCGCCGGGCCCGACCGGTCGGCGCTGCTGAAGAAGGTGCCGGCCGCGATCGTCACGCTCGGCGGCGACGGCGCGGTGATCCTGACCCGGCACGCGGAGGAGATCGCGGTCCCCGGCGTCCCCGTGGACGTCGTCGACACGACCGCAGCCGGTGACACCTTCTGCGGTGTGCTGGCGGCAGCTTTGGCTACCCAATTGACTGCGGCGTCAGCTAACGACTCGATCACGGCAGGCGACCTGACGAACGCGGTCCGACGCGCTAACGTTGCTGCTTCATTGAGTGTTCAGGTGGCGGGGGCGATTCCCTCGGTGCCGCACGGGGATGCAATCGACGCGCGTTATGCGGAGGTATACCTGTGAACCCGCTCGAACCGCGGCCCATCGACCTACCCGCCCGGGTGGATCTGGGGGCCGGGGCCGACTTGTCCTTCCTGGACGACGCCAAGATCCTGGGTGCGCCGGAGGACCCGGCCGAACTGCCGCGGTGGCGTGCCAAGCTCGCCGAGTGGCGCTTCGGCGCCTTCGAACGCACGCGGTACGACGGCTCGCACTACGACGAACCGGGCCGCGAATGGACGCAGACGGCGTACTCCGTGGCGCTGGTCTGGCTGTGGGACGACCTGCTGTACGACGTCGCGACCGGGAAGTTCACGCCGGACAAGTTCGTCCAGCACGGCGTCGACGAGTTCGGCGGGCACGACGCGATCGTGTTGTGGCACGCGTACCCGGTGATCGGGATCGACGACCGGAACCAGTTCGACTTCTACCGTGACGTCCCCGGCCTGCGCGCGCTGATCGACGACCTGCACCGGCTCGGTCTGAAGGTGTTCTTCGACTACAACCCGTGGGACGTCGGCACCCGCCGCGCGGCCCGCTCGGACGCGGACGAGTTCGCCGCCCTGGTCAGCGACTACGCCGTCGACGGCGTCTTCCTGGACACCCTGAAGGAAGGCGACCCGGCCTTCACCCGGGCGATCCGGCAGGCGAACCCGGCGATCGCCCTCGAAGGCGAGTCGCGGTTGCCGATGGCAAGGATCGGGGACCACGCGCTGTCCTGGGCGCAGTGGTTCGCCGACACCGACGCGCCCGGTGTCCTGCGGGCGCACCTGTTCGAGCGCCGGCACATGATGCACCACACCCGCCGGTGGAACCGCGACCACAGCGACGAGCTGCAGTCGGCCTGGGTGAACGGCGTCGGCATGCTGATCTGGGAGTCGGTGTTCTCGGCGTGGGTCGGCTGGAACGCCCGCGACCGTGCGACGCTGCGCCGGATGGTCGCCGCCCAGCGCGCGTTCGCGCCGGTGCTGATCAACGGCGACTGGATCCAGCTGACGCCCGAGATCCCGGAGAAGGCGCGTGAGCACGGTGTGTACGGGTCGCGCTTCGACCTGGCCGACATCACCTTCTGGACGCTGATCAACCGCGACGAGGAGGACTTCGACGGCATTGTGCTGCGCTCCGAGGACCAGGTCGGCGACTGGTACGACGTGACCACGGGCGTGCCGATCACCGCGGACGACCAGGGCGTCCACCTGGTCGTCCCCGGCCGTGGCGTGGCCGGCATCGTCCGGGTCGGCGCGACCGCCGGCGCCTCGTGCCGGGCCACGGCTCGCCGGCTGGGCACGATGCCGCGGGCGCATGTCGACGAGTCCGCGTTCCCGATGCGACCTGCCGAGCGGGTCTCGGTGCCCGCCGTGTCTGGACCGGCCGAGATCGGCGCGGCGGTCGTCGTACCGGCGGGGGAGCGGACGCTGACCGTGACGCACCGGCGGCGCGAGACCGGGTTGTACGACACCGCGCCGTACGTCGAGGAGTGGAAGCCGCTGCCGCCTCGCCTGCACGACATCCAGACGATGACGCGGGAGGTGTCGCTGCCGGAGGTCTCGGTCGCGATCACCGAGGTGACGAATGCGGAGTACGCGGCGTTCCTGGCCGCGACGGACTACCGGCCGCTGGTGACGAACCGGTTCCTGAAGCACTGGGTGGACGGCGCGCCCGCGGCCGGCACCGAGGACCAGCCGGTGACGTACGTCGACCTGCCGGACGCGCGGGCCTACGCCGCCTGGCGTGGTGGCCGGCTGCCCACCGAGGACGAGTGGCAGGTCGCGGCTGGGGTCGATGGGTTCCGTCGGTTGGAACCGCTCGTGTGGAACCTCACCGAGAGCGAGCACCGCGACGGCCGCAGCCGGTTCTGCATCCTCAAGGGCGGCTCGCACTACGTCGCCGAGGGCTCCGACTGGTACGCCGACGGCGGGCCGCAGGAGCCGGAGGTCAGCTTCAAACTGGTGCTCACCGGTGGCGGTCTCGACCGCTCGGCAAGCATCGGCTTCAGGTGCGCAGGATGAGACCTGCAGCCCTTGACGGTGTGAAGGTGCTCGAGGCGGCGACGCTCTTCGCGGGACCGCTGGCGGCGACCTTCCTCGGTGACTTCGGCGCCGACGTGACGAAGATCGAGCACCCGTCCCGCCCGGACGCCGCGCGCACGCACGGCGCCTCCAAGGACGGGGTCGGGCTCTGGTTCAAGACCCTCGGCCGGAACAAGCGGCTCGCGACGCTGGACCTGTCCCGCGGGCGCGACGTGTTCCTGGACCTGGTCAAGCAGAACGATGTGCTGGTCGAGAACTTCCGGCCCGGCACGTTGGAGCGCTGGGGACTCGGGCCGGACGTGCTGCTCGAGGCGAACCCGCGGCTGGTGATCGCGCGGGTGACGGCGTTCGGGCAGGTCGGGCCGTGGTCGCGGCGTCCCGGGTTCGGGTCGCTGGCCGAGGCGATGAGCGGGTTCGCGGCGGTCACCGGTGAGCCGGACGGCCCTCCGACGCTGCCGCCGTTCGGTCTCGCCGACGGGATCACCGCGCTCGCGACGGCGTACGCCGTGCTGGTGGCGTTGCGCGAGCGGGACCGGTCCGGGTCGGGCCAGGTGATCGACATGGCGATCATCGAGCCGATCCTGATGATGCTCGGTGGCGGAATCACGGCGTACCAGCAGACCGGGTACGTGCAGCCGCGGCTCGGGAACCGGTCGTCGAACAACGCCCCGCGGAACGTGTACCGGACTCTTGACGGCCGGTGGGTCGCGGTGTCGACGAGTTCGCAGAGCATCGCCGAGCGGGTGGTGACGCTGGTCGGCCGCGCCGATCTGGTCGCGGAGCCGTGGTTCGCGACCGGGCGGGAGCGGGCCGAGCACGCCGACGAGCTCGACGACGCGGTCGGGTCGTGGATCGCCGAGCGGTCGCTGGAGCTCGTGATGGCGGAGTTCGAGAAGGCCGAGGCCGCGGTCGGTCCGGTGCACGACATCCGCGGGATCGTCGGCGATCCGCAGTACGCCGCGCTCGGGACGATCGTGAGCGTCGACGACGACGAACTCGGCGGACCGGTCGAGATGCAGAATGTGTTGTTCCGGCTGTCCGAGTCGCCGGGGTCGATCAAGTGGGCCGGACGGCCGCACGGCGCGAACACCGACGAGGTGCTCGCGGAGATCGGCGTGACTCCGGACCAGCTCGCGGCGCTGCGTGCCGCGGGTGTGGTGTAGAAGCTTTCGCCTGGAGGGGGCCTCGAAAGTGCTGACGGCACTGTATGTTCCGGCCAACCGGCCGGACCGGTTCGCGAAGGCTGTTGCCGCGGGCCCTGATCTGGTGGTGTTCGACCTGGAGGACGCGGTCCCGGTCGCGGACAAGGCGGATGCCCGCGGCTGGGCGGTCGCCTGGCTCGCGGCGAACGTGAACGGCCGGGTGGAGATCCGGGTGAACGCCTTGACCTCGCCCTGGATCGAGGACGACCTGGCCGCGATCTCCGCCGTACCAGCGGTGCGGATCCGGGTGCCGAAGGTGGAGAGCGCGGACGACGTCCGGGCGGTGCTGGACAAGGTGCCGTCGGCAAGGATCACCGCGCTGATCGAGTCGCCGCTCGGGGTCGAGCGGGCGTTCGAGATCGCCACCGCGGACCCGCGGGTGGTCGCGATCGGGCTCGGCGAGGCGGACCTGTCCAGCGCGCTCGGCGTGGACGGTCCGGCGGGGCTCGGCTGGGCCCGTGGCCGGCTGGTCTCGGCGTCCCGGGCGGCCGGGCTGGGCGCGCCGATGATGTCGGTGTTCCCGCACGTGCAGGACGTCGACGGACTCCGCCGTACGTCGGAGGAGGGCCGCGGCCTCGGGTTCGTCGGCCGGACGGCGATCCATCCGCGGCAGTTGCCGACGATCGTCGAGGCGTTCACGCCGTCCGCGGACCAGGTGGCCGCGGCGGAGGCGCTGCTGGCGGCGGTCGACGAGGCCGGCGTCGCCGACGGGGGAGTGATCGTGCTGCCGGACGGCCGGATGGTCGACCCGGCGATGGTCGGGCGCGCCCGCGAGCTCAGCACCCTGATGCGGGAGATCGAGTCCCGGTCACGTTAGGCTCGAAGCATGCTGCCGCGCAGTGTTGATGCCGTGGTGATCGGTTCGGGGCCGAACGGTCTGGTGAGCGCGATCACGCTCGCCGACGCGGGCTGGGACGTCCTGGTGCTGGAGGCCGCCGATACGTTCGGCGGGGCCGTCCGGTCGACCGAGGACGGCGGCTGGACGAGCGATCGTTTCAGTTCGAACTACCCGCTGGGTGTCGCGTCACCGGTGATCCGCGCGCTGGAGCTGGAGAAGTTCGGCCTGAAGTGGGCGCACGCGCCGCTGCCGCTGGTGCACCTGCTCGACGAGGACGGCGCCGCAGCCGCGATCCACCCGGACCCCGAGGACACCGCGAAGTCGCTCGGCGCCGAGCACCCGGGCGACGGTGACGCGTGGCTGCGGCTGTACCAGCAGTACGTGTCGGTGCGCGAGCCGTTGCTGAACGCGCTGCTCACCACCTGGCCGCCGGTTGTTCCGGGGGTGAAGCTGGCCCGCAAGCTCGGGTCGGTCGGTGAGCTGATGCGCTTCGCGCGGTTCATGGCGATGCCGATGCACCGGATGGGTCAGGAGCTGTTCGCCGGCCAGCACGGTCCCGCGATCATCGCCGGGAACGCCCTGCACGCGGATGCGCCGTTGTCGGGCAGCGTCAGCGGGACGATGGGCTGGCTGCTCGCGATGATGGCCCAGGACGTCGGCTACCCGGTCGCAACCGGTGGCTCGTCCGCGTTCTCCGGAGCGATGGTGCGCCGTGCCGAGCGGGCCGGCGCGTTGCTGGTCTCGGGCATGCCGGTGACCCGCGTCGACGTTTCGGCGGGCCGCGTGACCGCCGTACAGACGGCGTCGGGGGAGACGGTCGCGGTCGAGCGAGCGGTCGTCGCGGACACGTCCGCACCGGTGCTGTACGGCGAGTTGTTGCCCGAGGCACTGATCCCGGCAGGGCTGCGGCGCGATCTGGACGAGCGGTTCGAATGGGACTACCCGACGGTCAAGCTGAACTTCCGGCTCAGCGGCCCGATCCCGTGGAAGGCGGTCGAGGCGCGGTCGGCGGGCGTCGTCCACCTCGGTGGGACCGCCGATGAGCTCGTGCACCTGTCGGCCGATCTGGACACCGGGCGGGTGCCGTCGCAGCCGTTCATGCTGATCGGGCAGACGACGAAGGCGGATCCGTCGCGATCGCCGGAAGGCACCGAGGCGGTCTGGGCGTACGCGCACCTGCCGCGCGGTATCGCCGACGACGCGTCGGCGGAGAAGCTGGCCGGCCGGATGGAGCGGACGATCGAGCGGTTCGCGCCCGGGTTCGGCGACCTGGTCGTCGGCCGCGACCTGCAGCGGCCGTCGACGCTGGAGTCGGGGAACGCCGCCCTCGGGTACGGCGCGCTCGGTGGCGGCACGATGCAGCTGCACCAGCAGTTGGTGTTCCGGCCGACGATCGGGCTGGGCAGCGCGCGAACGTTCGTCGACGGTCTGTACCTCGGCAGTTCCGCGATTCACCCGGGTGGTGGCGTGCACGGCGCCTGCGGACACCTGGCGGCGCGGACCGCCTTGCGCGACGCGTCAGTGATCGGCCCGATCACCCGCAGGATCCCGACCGCAGCCCTCCGACACCTGCAGCGGTGAAACTCGACGAGTCTGCCTGCCGGGCCCGGGTGGCAGCCGCACGGGTCGGACGGCTGGCGACGGTCGGGGAGGATCTGCGACCGCACCTCGTGCCGGTGACGTACGCCGTTCATGGTGACAAGCTGTTCATCGCGATCGACCAGAAGCCGAAGACGACGACCGCTCTGCAGCGACTGCGGAACATCGAGGCGAACGAGCGGGTCGCGGTGCTGGTCGACGAGTACGAGGAGGACTGGACGCACCTGTGGTGGGTCCGCGTGGACGGGGTCGCGCGCGTGGCGGTTGAGCACGCCGCAGCGGTCGACCTGCTGGTGGCGAAGTACCCGCAGTACGACGGGGATCCGCCGCGCGGGCCCGTGATCGTGGTTCGGGTGGAGCGGTGGTCGGGGTGGGCTTACCGGTGATCGGCAGCTCGACAGGAGGTGTCGGCTCGGCACGCCTGCGTTCACGCTCAGCGACCCGGCCGATCGGGTTCAGTGGACGTATACGTCCTGTCGAAATGCCGATTGTTCGGCGCGTAGGCTCGGCGGGGTGAACGTCGAGGAGGTACTGCGCGAGCTCGCGCCGCAGGTGCTGGGGTTTCTGGTGCGGCGGCACGGGCAGTTCGATCTGTGTGAGGACGCCGTGCAGGAGGCGTTGCTCGCGGCGGCGACGCAGTGGCCGATGGACGGTGTACCGGCGAACCCGCGCGGGTGGCTGATCACGGTCGCGACGCGGCGGCTGACCGACGCGTTCCGCAGCGAGAACGCGCGCCGGCGCCGGGAGGACAACGTCGCGGCGATGGCCGGGCCGGAGGAATTGGTTGCCCCGGGCGCCGATATCGGCGAGGCGCCGGACACCGACGACACGTTGACGTTGCTCTTCCTGTGTTGCCATCCGGCCGTCACGCCGGCCTCGCAGGTCGCGTTGACGTTGCGTGCGGTCGGCGGTCTGAGTACCGCGGAGATCGCCCGGGCCTTCATGGTGCCCGAGGCAACGATGGCGCCGCGGATCAGCCGGGCGAAGAAGAGCATCAAGGCGGCCGGCAGCCGGTTCGAGATGCCTCCCGAGTCCGAGCAGGCCGAGCGGCTCCGCGTCGTACTGCAGGTGCTGTACCTGATCTTCAACGAGGGCTACACCGCGAGCTCGGGGGAGGAGTTGCAGCGCGTCGAGCTGACGGCGGAAGCGATCCGGCTGGCGCGGATGTTGCGCGCGGCGCTGCCCGGCGACGGCGAGGTCGCGGGTCTGCTGGCGTTGATGTTGCTGACCGATTCGCGGCGCGCGGCGCGGACGACCGCCGACGGCGGGCTGGTGCCGATCGACGAGCAGGACCGCGCGTTGTGGGATCGCGCGCAGATCACCGAGGGCGCCGACCTGACTTTAGAGACGCTGAAGCAGGGCGCGGTCGGGCCGTACCAGTTGCAGGCCGCGATCGCCGCGGTGCACGCCGAGGCACCGAGCGCGGACGAGACCGACTGGCGGCAGATCTACTCGCTGTACCTGCTGCTCGAGCGCCTCGCCCCGAACCCGATGGTGACGCTCAACCGCGCGATCGCACTCGCCCAGCTCGAAGGTCCGCAGGCGGGTCTGGACCTGCTCGCGACCATCGAGGACGACAAGAACATCACCGAGACCCACCGCCTGGACGCCGTCCGCGCCCACCTCTACGAACGAGCAGGCGATCCGGCCAAGGCTCAGGAGCATTACCTTGCGGCGGCCCGCCGTACGACGAGCCTCCCGGAGCAGCGCTATCTACAGGCGAAGGCCGACGCGATCACCCGGTACTGACCTTTCGTCCGGTCTCGTGTGACTCGATGGCTGCGTACGCGAGTTGCAGCGCTCGCCGTCCCGCGCGGGCGTGCACCGGGGGCTGCTCGCCGGCGCGGAGAGCGTCCAGCAGGGCGTCGACGTGCCGGTCGAAGGTACCTGCGAAGTTGCGGGCCTCGTCGTCGAAGTACGTCGAGTGCCAGCGCTGCTCGACCGGATCGCCGGCCTTGCTGAACGTCAGCGCGCGGACGGTGTCGTGGATGACGAGCCGGCCCGCGGTCCCGTTGATCTCGATGCGTTGCGTGTCGGGATAGGCGTACGACGAGTCGTAGGTCCCGAGCATCGTGCCGACCGCGCGGTTCTCGAAATCGAGCGCGAGGGCGACCGTGCTGAAGGCGCCGTAGGTCTTGTCGGTCATGTGCGCGGAGACCGCGGTGATCGGGCCGGCCAGGTGCTCCAGCATGTCGAACCCGTGGCACTGCGTCTCGATCAGACCCGCGTGCGGCGATCCGCCACGGTTCGCCTCGCCACCGAACCGCCAGGTCGCGAAGACGAGATCGCCCAGCTCACCGGCGTCGATCAGCGCCTTCGCGCGCTGGACCGGTTCGGCGTACCGGTGGTTGAAGTTGATCGCGAAGAACTGATCGCCTGCCGCGCTGAGGAGCGTGTCGGCCTCGGCGAGGTCGAAGACGAGCGGTTTCTCCACCAGCAGCGGTACGCCGGTCCGCACCAGCTTGAGCGTGACGTCGTGGTGGTCCTCGTTCGGCAGACACACCGTGATCAGGTCGGGGCGCTCCCGCTCCAGCATCAGATCGAGATCCGTGTACGGCGTGGCGCCGTACCGCTCGGCCCGCTGCCGGGTCTTCTCGGGGGTGCGGCCGAAGACCGCGCGGAGGTCGGTGTCGGGGCGACGGGAGAAGATGCGCGCGTGGTGCTCACCCCAACCGCCCGCGCCGACGACCGCGACCTTCACTGGGACTGTCACTGGGCGCCCTCTTGTGTGATGACGACCTTGCCCGTCTCGCCGGCCATGAACAGGCGGAACGCGTCGCTGATCTCCTCGACCGGGAAACGGTGGCTGATGACCCGCGAGATGAGGTCCTGGTGCTCGGAGAGGATCGCGAGGTTGCCCGGCATCTCGTCGTACCGGAAGTACTCGCTGCCGAGGACGGCGTGCTCGGGGCTGATCAGGTCGTCGGAGGCGTTCAGCGTCACGCCCTCGCCGTGGCCGACGCAGATCAGCGCGCCGCGTTTGCTGATGATGTCGAGGGCGGCGCGGCGCGCGGACCCCTTGCCGGAGGCGTCGAACGCGATGTCCGGATTGCCCGCCGCGGAGATGTCGTCGGCGAGCAGCGGGATCGCACCGAACGTCTCGGCGAACTCGAGGCGCCAGCGGGAGACGTCGGAGATGTAGACCGGCACGTCGGCGCCGTACTTGAGCTTGCTCATCACGGTCAGGCCGAGGCCGATCGGGCCGGCGCCGGCGATGTACACGCTCTCGACGTCCTGGCGGACGAGGGCCGCGCGACCGAGGGCGTGCGTACTGGTGCCCATCACGTCGAGCAGCATCGTGGCGTTGCCGATCTCGATGTCGTCGGTGACGGGGAAGAAGTTGGACTCGTGGACGAGTTCGTACGGGCCGTAGCCGCCGTCGTGGCTGAAACCCATGTCGGCGCGCTTCGCGAAGCACTGGTTGGTGGCGCCGTAGGTGCAGCTGCGGCACTCGCCGCAGTAGTCCATCAGGAAGACGGCGCCGCGGGTGCCGACGGGGGTGCTGGTGCCTGCACCTGCTTGGAGCACCGTGCCGGCGGCCTCGTGGCCCGGGACGACGGACGAGCCGTCGAAGTACTGATGGCGATCGGTGCCGCAGAGGGCGTTGGCCTGGACGGAGAGCAGGAGCTGACCCGGTCCGGGATCGGTGTACTCGTGATCCGCGAACTCGATGTTTCCGGCTCCGGTGAACCTGGGGGCGAGAGCGGTACGTGTCATGCCGCCGAAATTTACTACGTAGCAAATCTGCGCCACAAGAGGTCGGCGCGAGCAGGTTTCAGCGGGTGCTGCTCTCCCGGATCCGGAGTTCGTAGCCGGCCATCCGGTGCTGCGGCACGTGGTCCTCGTCGAGCTGCTCCTCGAGCAGGTCGAGTGCGTTGACCGCGATCTCACCGAGCAGCGGAGCGACCGTGCTCAGCGTCGGCGTGGACAGACCCGACTCGACGATGTCATCGAACCCGACGACCGACACATCACCCGGTACGTCGATCTTGGCGCGCTGCAGCGCCCTGAGCGCTCCGAGGGCGGCCGAGTCGTTCATCGCGAAGATGCCGTCCGGCTGCATGTCCTTGAAGGTCCGCGTGACGGCCTCGGCGGCCGCGGCAGTCGTCCAGTCGCAGTCGACCAGCAGCCCCTCGGTGATTCCGCGCTTCTTGAGTGCGGCCTGGTAGCCCTGGCGGCGGAGCTGGTACGAGCGCTTCGGTCCGTGGTTTGCGCCGAGCAGGAGGATGCGCTGGCGGCCGGTGTCGAGCAGGTGGTTGACCGCGGCCTGCGCCGCCTCGCGGTTCTTGATCCCGACGTGGTCGATCGCGCTGCCCGGCTCCCGGTCCCCGACCAGGACGACCGGGCGGGTACTGCGCTGATCGGTGCGGCCGAGCGATACCGCGCTCATGATCACGCCGTCGGTGAGGATCTCGCCGCCGCCGCGGAGCAGTTCCAGTTCGGTCTCGCGGCGACCGGCGGTGGTCTCGACGAGGACCGTCGTACCGCGGTCGCGGGCGGCGGCGACGATTGCTTCCGCGAGGTCGGCGAAGTACCGCTCGCGGAAGGTCGGGACGGCCAGCGTGACGGTGCCCGTGCGGCCGGTGCGCAGGCGGCGGGCGGCGGTGTTCGGGCGGTATCCGAGGGCGTCGAGGCTGGCCTGGACGCGGGCGCGGGTCGCGGGGGAGACGTGCACGTAGTTGTTCACCACGTTCGAGACGGTCCGCTGTGACACGCCCGCGTGGCGCGCCACGTCGGACATGCTGACCGCCACCACCGCACCCTCCCTCTGCCGAGGTGCGTCAGGTTACAACGGGCGGGGCGTGACCTGAGTTGTAACTTCGGTTTACAGTAGCCGCATGAGCCTTGACGAGCGGACGCGGGGGCGGCGGGACGCGATCGGCGTCGGAGTCGCCTTCCTGAACCGGCTGGCGCGGTCGCGGGCGATCGACCGCCTCGGACTGCGCAAGCCCACCGAGCGAGCGGTGTTCGAGGCAACGAAGACCGGATTCCGGGCGGCGGGAGCGCTCTCCCGGCGGTTCACGGCAGGTTCGAAGCAAGCGGCGCCCTCCCGGCTGCCCGCCGCCCGCGCCACCGGGCGGTTCGACCTGACGCCGACCGAGGACCAGCAGATGATGGTCGACGTCGTTCGGTCCTTCGCGTCCGATGTCCTGCGGCCGGCCGCGTCCGCCGCCGATGTGGTGTGCGCGACCGACGGCAAGGTGCTCGAGTCGTCCGCCGAGCTCGGGCTGAGTCTGATCGAGGTGCCGGAGGAACTTGGCGGCATCGTGACCGAGCGGTCCGAGATGACCGGCGTACTGGTCGCCGAGGCGCTCGCGCACGGCGACATGGGCCAGGCCGTCGCATGCCTGGCGCCGTCGGCGGTGAGTACGGCGATTTCGTTGTGGGGTGACGAGACGCAGCAGGCGACGTACCTGCCGGCCTTCACGGGGTCGTCGGTCCCGGCGGCCGCGCTGGCGCTGCTCGAGCCGCGCGCGTTGTTCGACCCGTTCGAGTTGCGGACGAAGTGCACGGGCGGGTTGCTGAACGGCGTGAAGTCGCTCGTACCGCGGGCCGCCGACGCGGAGCTGTTCGTGATCGGTGCGCAGACCGACGCGGGGCCGCGCCTGTTCGTGGTGGAGCCGGACCACCCCGGCGTCACGATCGAGGCCGAGCCGTCGATGGGGTTGCGGGCGGCGTCGCTCAGCCGGATGATCCTGACCGACGTACCGGCGGTTCCGTTGGGGACGGTCGAGGACTACACCGAGTGCGTTCGGTTGTCGCGGCTCGGGTGGTGCGCGCTGGCCCTGGGTACGGCGCGGGCGGTGCTCGATTACGTCACGCCGTACGTGAACGAGCGGACGGCGTTCGGCGAGCCGATCAGTCATCGACAGTCGGTGGCGTTCATGGTCGCGAACATCGGGATCGAACTCGAGGGCATGAAGCTGGTGACGTACCGGGCCGGATCGCGTGCCTCGCAAGGGCTCCCGTTCGCTCGTGAGGTGGCGCTGGCGCGGCGGCTGTGCACCGAGAAAGGCATGCAGATCGGGACTGACGGCGTACAACTGCTCGGCGGGCACGGGTTCGTGAAGGAGCATCCGGTGGAACGGTGGTACCGCGACCTGCGGGCGATCGGCGTGATGGAAGGTGCGGTGCTGGTCTGATGATCAACCTGGAGACGCCCCGGAAGTTCCGCGCCTTCGTCAACCAGGCGCATCAGGTCGCCGCCGAGATGCTGCGGCCGAACTCGCGGCGCTACGACCTCGCCGAGCACGAGTATCCGGTCGAGCTGGACATGCTCGCCGCGATGGTCGACGGATTAGGGGCCTCAGGCACCGGTTCCGGCGCGGGCGCGTCCGGGGTACGGCGTACCGCTGCCGCCGAGGACGGAGTCGTCAACGGTTCCAACATGTCCTCGGTGCTGTCGATCATGGAGATGTGCTGGGGCGACGTCGGGCTGTTGCTCTCGATGCCGCGCCAGGGCCTCGGCAACTCGGCGATCGCTTCGGTGGCGTCGGACGAGCAGCTGCAGCGCTTCGACGGTGTCTGGGCTGCGATGGCGATCACCGAACCCGACTGCGGCTCGGACTCCGCCGGCATCCAGACCACCGCACGGCTCGACGGCGACGCGTACGTCCTCAACGGCGAGAAGATCTTCGTCACCGCCGGCGGCCGCTGCGACGCCGTCGTCGTCTGGGCAACCCTGGACAAGACCCTCGGCCGCGCCGCGATCAAGTCCTTCGTGGTCATGAAGGACACGCCGGGCATGACCGTGGAGCGCTTGGAGCACAAGCTCGGCATCCGCGCCTCGGACACCGCCACGCTCCGCTTCGACAACTGCCGCGTCCCCCGCGATAACCTCCTCGGATCGCCCGAGGTCGATGCGGACAAGGGGTTCGCGGGGGTCATGCAGACCTTCGACAACACCCGCCCCCTGGTCGCCGCCATGGCCGTCGGGTGCGCCCGCGCATCGTTGGAGGTGACGCGAGACCTGCTGGCCGAGGCAGGTGTCGAGATCGACTACGACCGCCCCGTCCACCAGCAGCCCGCGGCCGCCGCGACGTACCTCGCGATGGAAGCCGACTGGGAAGCCGCCCACCTCCTCACCCTCCAAGCCGCCTGGATGGCCGACAACGGCCACCCCAACTCCCTCCAAGCCTCCATGGCCAAGGCGAAGGCAGGCCGCACCGCCAACGACATAACCCTCCGCTGCGTAGAACTAACCGGCTCCCTCGGCTACTCCGAACACGAACTCCTCGAGAAGTGGTCCCGAGACAGCAAAATCCTCGACATCTTCGAAGGCACCCAACAGATCCAACAGCTGATCGTGGCGCGGCGCCTGCTCGGTAAGACCTCGGCCGAGCTGAAATAGCCTTGTTTATAACGGCTTCCGGCTTGCCCTGACTTGCTCTCAGAGCAAGCCGGGACCTCGATCGATGTCATCGAAGTCCGAGCTCTGATCGGCCCTGCTCCGTGACTGCTCCGTCAGCCGCAGGGCAAGTCGCTCCAGCCGACGATCAACTGCGTGCCGCGGACGGTCGTAGGAGCTTCCAGACGAGCTCGTCATGTAGACGCGCCGTGAGGTGCCGGCCGTCTGTCCAGCTGAAGATCAGGTCATGCGACTGTAGGTAGCCGTCGAGCCGCTCCCACGGCAGCGAGATGGTGGTGGTTCCGAACCGCTCGATGTGGCTCCTGACGGCGCTTGCGAGCACGGGTGCCATCGGAACGAAGCGCTCTTTGTCATTCTTGGGGAGCGCGAAGACGAACTTCTTGCCAAGGCGCTTCACCTGGCGACGGACTCTGATGAGCATCAGGCTGAAGTCGAAATCGTCAACCGAGAGTCCGAACATCTCGCCCTGTCGCAAGCCGGCTGCCGATCCGATCGTCGGAAGCAGCCTGAACCGCTCAGGGTGAGCCTCGACGATGCGCTCCACCGTTTCGTCCGGCCAGGCAACAACTTTGGCGAGCCGCCTACTCGGCTTCCTGACGATCTTCGACTGACCGGATTGCGCTTGATCAGCTCGTCCGCCACGGCGAGTTCAAGACAGCCGTTGAGCACCAAGAACGCGCTCCTGGCCGTCGACGGGCCATAGGCACCCATGAGATCGGTCAACCAGACTGCGACCTCCGACGGCAGGATGCTCTTGACCATCCGCCGCCCGAACACCGGCGCGACGCGGCTGGGAACTCGCCAGTGCTGAGCATGGAAGCGACCAGGTCGGGGTCAGCGATCGGGCTGTGGCGCGCCACGTCACGGCTCGAGCAGACCGGCGCGTATGGCGTAGCGGGTGAGGTCGAGGCGGTCGCGGAGTCCGAGCTTCTGGAGCATGTTCGAGCGGTGGCGCTCGACGGTCTTGACGCTGATCGTCAGGAGCTCAGCGATCTCCTTCGACGAGTTGCCCTCCGCAACCAGTTTGAGCACCTCTTCCTCGCGTGCTGTGAGGATCTGCTGGGGCACGTCGACGCCCTGACGGACGCGGTCCAGGTAGCTGCGCACCAACGCGGTCACGGCGCCGGCGTAGAGGAACGGCTCCCCGCGCATCGTTGCCCGGCAGGCTTCCACCAGGTCGCGGTCGAGGACTGATTTCAGGACGTACCCCGATGCGCCGGCCTTCAGTGCTTGGAAGAAGTACTGCTCGTTGTCGTACATCGTCAGCATCAGCACCCGCAGGTCGGGGCGTGCGACGGACAGCTCACGGGCAGCCTGGAGCCCGGTCATCCGCGGCATCGCGATGTCGAGGATCGCCAGGTCGACCGGTTGACTGCGGGCGAGCGACACGGCCTCACTGCCGTCAGATGCCTCCGCGACGACTTCCAGATCGGGCTCGCGGTCAAGTATCAGCCGGATCCCACGGCGTACCAGCGCGTGATCGTCAGCGAGAAGAATCTTGGTGGGCTGCATCTCAGGCTTCACTTCCTTGCACGGGCACTGTCAGGCTGACCTCTGTTCCGCCGTTCGGCGCAGCGGCGAGCTCGAGGGACGCTCCGATCAGAAGGGCACGTTCGCGCATCCCGCGGAGGCCGGCGCCTTCGTGCGCCAGGCCGATCCCGCGCCCGTCGTCCTTGACCCGCAGTACCACGGCGTCCTCGTGGCCGGTGAGGTACAGATCGATGCGTTCGGCACCGGCATGCCTGGCGACGTTCGTCATGCTCTCCTGCGCGACCCGGTAGAGGACCAACTCGGTCTGCTCGTCGAGCCTCGGAAGGCCGGCTTCGAAGTGCCGGCGGATGAGCAGACCAGTGTGGTCTGACAGTTCGGTCGTAAGGGCCGTGAGTGCGCTGACCAGTCCGAGATCTTCGAGTACGCCGGGCCTCAGACGGTGGGCGAGTCGGCGTACCTCATCCAGGCTGGATCGGGTGGTCTCCTGAGCCTGTGCGAGTTCGACACGCAGAGCATGATCGACTGACAGGTCCGCCGCGCGCTTGAGGTCGAGGAGCACGGCGGTGAGGCTCTGGCCGACCTCGTCATGAAGCTCCCGGGCGATCCGCCGACGTTCGGACTCCTGCGCCGACAGGGCTCGGGCAGCGCTGGTGGCTCGCTCGCGCTCCAGTCGCTCGATCATGGCGTTGAACGCGCGGAGCAGGTTGGGTACTCCGCCGTGGCCGCTCACGGAGAGGCGCTGACCGGGGCGGAGAAGGTCCACGGTTGACATCTGACGGGTCAGCCGCGCGAGCGGGGCGAGCCCGATCCGCAGTAGCGCCGCGTTCGCGACGAGCATGACCGCCAGGCCACCGATCAGAACGCCGGCCTCGGTGAGCAGAACCGGTACAGAAACCGTTACGGGCGCCAACAGGAGCAACGCGGTCGCCGCTCCGAGCACGATGGCGTTCAGCGCGAAGATCCGCCAGAACAACGACACCGCCAGGATCCCTTCTTCTTGACCAACAGCCTCCACTATCTCGCGAGTCCGTCGAGTCTGCTGCCCACGCCGTCAGGATGCTCCCTTGCCGCCAGGATGTCGATCGGTGCTGACACCCATCTGAGGACCAGAGGCAAAGATGGGTGCTGGTCCCGATGGGAAATGCGAGCGCCAGTGGCGATGGTGGAGGCATGAACCCACCACGGACGATCTCCAGCAGCGGCGGTTCGGCCGGTCAGCCCGGCCTGGCGCGCAAGCACGAGATCCTGCAGAGGCTGCAGCACGAGCGAAACACCCGTCTCGCCCAGGTGACAGCCATGGAATCGGACAAGCCCAACGCGAACAAGGACCTGGTGACCGTACAGACCACGGCGATCCGGAAGGTCCTGGCCGAGATCGATGCAGCCGTGGCTCGCGTGCACGACGGTACGTATGGCGTTTGTCACCGCTGCGAGGGGCGAATCCCGGTTGGACGGCTGGAGATCTTGCCCTACGTGCGTTACTGCGTGCGCTGTCAGCAGCTGGCACTCTGACATCGGCGAATCATCGAGGAGTCGAGCCCATGACGATCGATGCGGCCACCGTCATCAATGCCGGACTGTCTCGGCAGGAGTTGGCGACCCTGCGAGTGAACCTACTCGAGCAGCGAGCCTTCCGCCGGGAACAGCTGAGCGCCATCCGCCGGTCGGCCCGGCCGAAGCAGTCGAGCGGTGGTCAGGGATCGGCGCTGGTCGAGGTGCAGGACCAACTTACTGTCGCGGCGCGGCTAGTCCTGGCGGACGTCGAAGCCGCTCTCGACCGGATGGATACCGGCCACTACGGCCGGTGCCACGGATGTCGCAGTACCGTTGAGGTGCAACGGCTGCGGATCTGCCCACAGTGCCTGTACTGCGGCGAATGTCACCGACTGCGGGAATCCGGTCGGTGACTTCGTTGCCCGCCGTCGTTCGGTCGCGGCGGCTGAACGACTTGACCGCACGGACTACCGCGGGCATTGCCATCGATGTGGGCAGCGCACGGACCAGGGCTTGGACGCCGGAGCACGGTGTGGTAGTCGATGCGCCCACGGTGGCCCGCGGTCCGACGAGGAAGCCGGTGCACCGAGGCAAGATCATCGACGCGGATGCGATGGCAGACGTTCTCGGTAACCTTGTCTGTCCTCGAGCGCGTGGACGCGGGCGTCCTACTGTTGTGGCGACGATCCCGGTTGCCTGCGACGAGGTTGACCGCCTCGAACTCCTCTCCGTACTGGAAGTCCTCGACCCCGAAACCGTAATGACGATCACCAGCGTCAAGGCCGCCGCGCTGGGAGCCCGTGCCGACCTGGCGCGGCCGCTCCTGGTCGTGGACGTGGGCGCCGAGCTGACTGAGATCGCTCTGTTGGCGAGCGGTGCTTTGAGTAGCGCTCGCAGTACGGCGCTGGGTGTCAGCGACCTAGGACGTAACCTTCCGGCCTCGCAGCTCATCCAAGAAGTGGCGGAGTCGATCATCGACCTCATGCGTGGAGACGACGGTCCGCAAATGGTCGACGCGCTTGATCGAGGCATACTCTTGACCGGCGGCGGTGCACTCCGTCCGGAAATCACCTTCAAACTATCGACACAGCTGGGTGCGACCGTCCAGCCCGCGCCCGCCCCACACCTGGCGGCGCTTCGTGGCGCCGGAGCCGTCCTCCAGTCCGCCCGCCGACACCCAGGTGCTGTGTGACTCGGAGCAGCCGTCGCCCGGGTCGGCGGTGCGGGGTGATAGCAGGGGCCGGCGCCAAGGTACGGCGGGGAACTCCTGGCGGCCCCGTCGGGACAGACGAGGCGCGCGCTCACACGGGAACGCGCGCGAACCTGCCAGTTTGCCGGTCGGCACCGACCGCCGGCGCCAGTTGGTGCTCCGAGCTCAGTAGACCGTCGTCGAACGCGGTTGTCCGGGGACGTTGGACGGGAGCGCGGGTCGTCGGGGGATCTCCGCTTGTCGTTTTCCGACACCGTGTCGGTGGTGTTGTACCAGTGGACCCAGTCGGCGGTGATGGCCTCGAGGTTGCTGAGGCCGTGGAGTTGCAGGGTCTCGGCGAAGTGCAGCGAGGTGTACTGGGCGAGTTCAACCGGTCGATGCAACACCGGGCTGTTGAAGTGAGCGTATCCGGCGTCTGAGTGGTGAATCGCCTTGTTTTGCGGGGCATTCACAGGGTTGCCTTGTCTGGCGCGGAAGGCGGCGGCCTGGGCGATGGCGCGTTCGACGAACGTGGTGTGCTTGCTGGTGGAGCATTCCCAGCCGACGATCCGCCCGGCGAAGGCGTCGATGACGAAGGCCGTGTAGGCGAACGTGCCGGCGGCCAGGCGTACGTAGGTGAAGTCCGCGACCAGGAGCCGGTTCGGTGCCTGGGCGGCGAACTGCCGGTTGACCAGGTCCGGTGCCCGGGTCGCGGCCGGGTCCGCGATGGTGGTGCGGACCTTCTTGGCCCTGGTCGCACCACGCCAGCCGTTGGTGCACATCAGCCGCTCGATGGTGCAGCGCGCGACCTGGATGCCTTGCCGTTGCAGGTGGGCCCACATCTTCAGCGACCCGTACGGCGACTCCGGCGGGCGCCGGCCGTCGGGGCCGGGTTCGTAGTACCCGGCCAGCAACTCGGTGACCGTGGTGTCCCACAAGGCCCGTTTCGACGGCGCCCGGGTGGCCCAGGCGTAGTAGGTTCTCGGGGCGATCGTGCTGCCGTGCGCGGACAGCGCACGGCAGATCGGAGCGACCCCGAGCCGAGTCTTGTGCTCGGCGACGAACCGGCAGATCACCGCTGTCGCGGGTCGCTCTCCCGCGCGAAGAAACTTGTCGCCGCCTTCAAGATCTCGACCGCCTTGATCGCCGCCCACTCAGAGTCATAGTCATCAACATGATCGAGGACCAGACGAACCGCCTTCGCGCGGGTCTGCTCGTCGTACTTGCTCGGCATGAATGCCACCTTCCCAACGAAGGAGGTGTGCATCAAACCCGGGGTGGTTCAGTGGTGTGGCCGTTGTTGCCCGAGGTGCGGGGCGCCTGTGGTTGACAGTTCGGGATAGCTCAGTGATTATTGAGGCAATGAACGTTGAGCGTACGTCACTGGTGGAGCGGGCTCGGGCGTACGCGGCGCTCGGGGATGCGGCGCGGTTGGCGATTGTGGATGCGCTGGGGGTGGGGGATGCGGCGCCGGGGGAGTTGGGGGCGATTCTGGAGATGCCGACCAATTTGGTGGCTCACCACCTGAAGGTGCTGGAGGACGCCGGGTTGGTGGTGCGGGGTAGGTCGGAGGGGGATCACCGGCGTACGTACGTGCGGCTGGTGCCGGAGATGTTGGCGAAGATCGCGAGTCCCTCGTTGAGCCAGGTGCCGCGGGTGGTGTTCGTGTGTACGCACAACTCGGCGCGGTCGCAGTTGGCGGCGGCGATCTGGGCGCGGCGGAGTCATGTGCCGGCGGTGTCGGCGGGGACGCGGCCTGCGGAGCGGGTGCATCCGCGAGCGGTGAAGGTGGCGCGGCGGCGTGGCTTGGATCCAGATGGCTGGCGGACGGCTCAGGTGAGCGACGTGGTCCGGCCGGAGGATCTGGTGATCGCCGTGTGCGACATCGCGTACGAGCATCTGCCGGCTGACGCCAGGCCGCGGGTGCATTGGTCGGTGCCGGATCCGGCGCCGGTGGACACGGATGCGGCATTCGAGGCCGCGTACGACGAGATCGCCGGCCGTATCGATCGCTTGGTGCCACTGGTGTCAGAACAGAAGGGGAGGGGCGCATGACCGAGGTTGCCGGGTATCACCGTGAAGACCTGTCCATCGATCAGCAGCTCGCGTTGCGTACGGCGGCATCGCGATTGGGCGAGCAGTTCGCCGGGATCTTCGGGCCGGTGACGATCGAACGTTTCCTGCACTCCAGCTACGACCAGTTCGCCACCGGGAGCACGATGCCGAACTTCCTGCCGCTGCTGGCGGAGCGCTTCGCGCGGCAACGTCTCAGCGCGCTCGCGCGCGTTGAGGGACATCACGATGATGGGAAGCCGGTCGTACTGTTTCTGTGCGTCCACAACGCCGGCCGCAGTCAGATGGCGCTGGGGTTCTTCGAGCGGCTGGCGGGCGATCGTGCGATCGCCTGGTCGGGTGGCTCTGAACCGGGTATCGAGGTGAAACCCGCCGCGGTCGCGTCGATGGCCGAGCGGGGGATCGATATCTCGACCGAGTACCCGAAGCCGTGGACCGATGAGGTGGTTCGGGCCGCGGACGTGGTGATCACGATGGGGTGCGGTGACGCCTGTCCGATCTTTCCGGGCAAGCGGTACGAGGACTGGGTCCTTGACGACCCGGCCGGCCTGGATGTCGCCGACGTGCGTCCGATTCGCGACGAGATCGAGCGTCGGGTTCGTGTGCTGCTCGACGAGCTCGCCGTACCGGCTGCTGGTGGGCGCGCGTGACCACGGTTCCCTTGTGGCGGCGGGTGCTTGCCGAAGGCATCGGTACCGGGCTGCTGGTGACGGTCGTCATCGGTTCCGGCATCGCGGCTGCGGCGCTGTCACCGAACGATGTCGGGCTGCAGTTGCTGGAGAACGCCTTCGCCACCGCACTCGGACTCGCCGTACTGATCCTGATGGTCGGACCCGTGTCCGGCGCACACTTCAATCCGGTGGTCTCGGCGGTCGATTGGTGGCTCGGCCGGAGCAGCGGCAGCGGATTGACCGCGCGTGATCTCGGCGCCTATGTTCCGGCGCAGGTCGTCGGTGCGGTGATCGGTGCCATCCTGGCGAATCTCATGTACGGCGAAGCGGCGGTGTCGTGGTCGACGAAGGACCGCAGCGCCGGGCATCTGTGGCTGGGTGAGGTCGTTGCGACGGGCGGGTTGGTCGTGCTGATCTTCGCGCTCGCATCGGCGGGGCGGGCCGCGTTGGCTCCGGCCGCGGTCGGCGCGTACATCGGATCGGCGTACTGGTTCACCTCTTCGACCTCGTTCGCCAACCCGGCGGTCACGATCGGGCGCGCTTTCAGCAATACCTTTGCCGGGATCGCGCCCGCGTCGTTGCCGGGCTTCATGATCGCGCAGCTCGTCGGTGCCGCTGTCGGAGTGGGTCTGCTGGCGCTGCTGTACCCGCGAGCCGGACGGGCCGCGGACGAAGTTGTCACACCTCATGTCGACACCACTGCGAGTACTGGAGCATCGAAGTGAGCAAGCCAAGTGTCCTGTTCGTCTGTGTCCACAACGCCGGCCGGTCTCAGATGGCTGCCGGGTGGTTGCGGCAGTTGGCGGGTGATTCGGTCGAGGTCCGGTCGGCCGGTTCGGAGCCGCGCGACCAGATCAACCCGGTCGCGATCGAGGCGATGCACGAGATCGGCATCGACATCACCGGGGCGGTTCCGCAGCTGTTGGAGACCGAGGCCGTTCGTGAGAGCGACGTCATCGTGACCATGGGCTGCGGCGACGCCTGTCCGATCTTCCCGGGCAAGCGGTACGAGGACTGGGAGCTCACCGACCCGGCTGGTCAGCCGATCGAGGTCGTCCGCCAGGTCCGTGACGAGATCCGCAGCCGGGTGGAGAAGCTCGTCGGCGAACTGCAGGTTGGTCCTGCCTGATCACAGGTGCGCGACGAGCTCGCGGGCGGTCCGGCCGGCGCCGATGAGCGTAGCGGAGGCAGGCCCTGTCCAGTCGCCGTACCCGATGAGGTGCAGACGGGGTTCCTTGATGGCGTGGGTGGCGTTGGTCGGGATGAGTCCGTCGGGTCCGCGCAGGCCGAGCGGGGCGAGATGCCCGAGGGCCGGCCTGAAACCGGTGCACCAGATGAGCACGTCGTACGACGACTCGCGGCCGTCCGGCCAGCGGACTCCGTGATCGACCAGGCGGCGGAACGGACCGCGAGCCTGCAGTACGCCGCGACTCCGGGCCTCGCGGACGCTCGCGACCATGACGATGTCACCCAGCCCGGCGACTCCGCCGTCGTCGGGTTCGCCGGCCTCGCGGGCCTGGTGCCGTTTGGTGGCGATCTCGAACAGCGCCCGGCCGTCGACCTCGTCGGGCAGGAATCGAGGCGGTCGCAGGGTGGACCAGGTGGCGTCGGCGACGGTCGAGACCTCGGCGAGGATCTGTGCGGCCGAGTTGCCACCTCCGACGATCAGCACCCGCTGACCGGCGAAGTCGGACGCGCGGCGGTAACCGGCGGTGTGCAGTTGCCTGCCGGCAAAGGAGCCCGGGTACGCCGGAACGAACGGCCGGCTCCAGGTTCCGGTCGCGGAGACGACGTGTTCTGCGGACCAATCGCCGTCTCCGGTCTTCACGAGCAGCCGCCCGTCGTCGCCTCGTCGTACTGCGTTGACCTGCGTGTCTCGCCGTACGACGAGGTCGTAGCGCTGCTCGTAGCGGGTGAGGTAGTCGACGACGTGCGCGGCCAACGGGTAACCGCGGTCGCCGGTCCAGGGCGGCATCATCCAGCCTGGCAGTGAGGAGTACTGGGTCGGAGAGAACGTCCGCAACGTCGGCCACATCCGCGCCCAGGCGCCGCCCGGCTGCTCGGCGCTGTCGAGGATCACGAAGTCCTGGCCCGGGACGAGCCCGGCGCGACGCAGGTAGAACCCGGTGGCCAGACCCGCCTGGCCACCGCCGACGATCACTACCCGCACGTCGTTCAGTTGACGGTCGCGGGCGCCGGGACGGCCAGCAGCGTCGAGAGCCAGGTCAGGCGCTCGGGCAGGGGCCAGTAGTAGACCCAGGTGCCGCGGCGCTCGCAGTCGACCAGGCCGGCCTCGCGCAGCACCTTCAGGTGATGCGAGATGGTCGGGCCGGAGACGTCGAACTGCGGGGTGATGTCACAGACGCAGACTTCCTCGCCGGCCGAGGTGATCATCGACAACAGGCGCAGCCGGATCGGGTCGCCGAGCGCCTTGAACACCGCCGCACCCTCGGTCGCGCCGGCACTGTCGAGTGCGGCATCCATGATCGGCGTGCAACAGCCACTCGAGGCCCCGATGACGACGTCCTGTTTTGACATACGTCTATCTTGACTTATGTCTAATCAGGAGGCAAGGTGGGTGTCGCTGATTAGATGAACGTCAACTCAGCCCTCAGGGCTTCGCAGAGTTTTGGAGACAAGCAATGAGCGTTGGATCGAAGGATCTGCCGGTCGTCGTGATCGGGGCGGGGCCGGTCGGCCTCGCGGCCGCGGCTCACCTCGCCGACCGTGGCCTGGACTTCGTCGTCCTCGAGTCCGGCCCGAGCGTGGCCGCGGCGATCGAGGAGTGGCGGCACGTCAAGCTGTTCAGCCCTTGGCGCTACGACATCGACGGTGCCGCGCGCCGTCTGCTGGAGCGGACCGAGTGGATCGAGCCGGACCTGGACCAGCTGCCGAGCGGTGGCGACCTGATCGACTCCTACCTCGCACCGTTGGCCAAGGAGTTGTCGGACCGCATCCGGTACGGCGCCGAGGTGACCGCGGTGACCAGGGTGGGATTCGACCGGATCCGTACGACGGGCCGCGAGGACGCGCCCTTCCTGGTCCGGCTGGCAGGCGGCGACGAGCTGCTCGCCGCGGCCGTGATCGACGCGGCTGGTACCTGGCGGCGTCCGAACGTCCTAGGCGGTTCCGGCATTCCCGCCCGCGGCGAGGCGGAGGTCGCGGACGCGATCTCGTCTGCGCTGCCGGATGTTCTCGTGAGGGACCGTGAGCGTTTCGCGGGTCGGCGTACGGCGGTTGTCGGTGCCGGTCACTCGGCTGCGACGACGCTGTTGGAGCTAGGTGATCTGGTCGCTCAGGAGCCTGGCACCGAGGTGTTGTGGGTGGTGCGCGGTGCGGACCAGGCCCGGACCTACGGCGGCGGTGATGCCGACGAACTCCCCGCGCGCGGCGCGCTGGGCAGCCGCCTGAAGGCGTTGGTGCAGTCCGGCCGGGTGGAGCTGGTGAGCAGCTTCCGGATCGAGTCGATCGCCCGTACGGCGGACGGCCGGGTCGAGCTGGCCGCGGGGGAGCGCCGGGTGGTGGCCGACACGATCGTCAACTCGACCGGCTTCCGGCCGGACCACGACATCGTCGGCGAGCTGCGCCTCGACCTGGACCCGATCCTCGGTTCCACACGGGCGCTGGCTCCGCTGATCGACCCGAACCAGCACTCCTGTGGCACGGTCCCGCCGCACGGCGTCGACGAGCTGCAACATCCGGAGCCCGGCTATTACGCCGTCGGTGCGAAGTCGTACGGACGGGCGCCGACGTTCCTGCTGGCTACCGGCTACGAGCAGGCTCGATCGGTGGTGGCTGCGTTGGCCGGTGACTGGGACGCGGCCCGCGACGTACAGCTGAACCTGCCAGAAACCGGCGTGTGTTCGTCGAACCTCGCTTATGGCGACTCTGCCGATGAGTCCGCGGGTGGTTGCTGCGGCCCGGCTCCGCAGGCTGTCACGATCGGTGCGCCTGCCGGGCGTGGTCTGGCCACCGGTATCAGCGGCGGGCTGCTGACCGTGGTCGACGCGAAGCCTGCCACCCAGTCGGGCTGCTGCAACTGATGTCGCTCAGTTCAGGTCTGGCGGCTCGAATGGTCGCCGCCAGGCCTGGACCACGGCGGCTGGTGAGAGCCCTCGCCGTCACACAGACCGTCGGGTACGGCGTTCTGTACTACGCCTTCAGCGTGATCCTCGGACCGATGAGCCGGGACCTGGACATCTCGAACGCCATGGCCGCCGGTGCGTTGACCACCGCCGTCCTGGTGTCGGGCCTACTGTCCATCCCAGTCGGCCGATGGCTCGACGCCCGCGGCGGTCATGCGCTGATGACGGTCGGCTCGGCCCTGGGCGCGACGGCCGTGCTGGCCTGGTCGCAGGTGCAGACCGCGACACAGTTGTACGCCGTGTTCGTACTGATCGGTGTCGCCTCGTCGATGGTGCTCTACGAGCCGGCGTTCGCCGTGGTCGTCGCCGTCACCGAGCCGGCTCGGCGTGCGAAGGCGCTGCTCGGTATCACGTTGGTCGCGGGATTCGCGAGTTCGATCTTCATCCCGCTGACCGGCCAGCTGGTGGCTCGGCTCGAGTGGCGGTCCTCGCTGCTTGTGCTGGCGGTTCTGCTTGCGGTCATCACGGTGCCGCTGCATGGCCTGGCGTTGCGGCATGCGGGGCCGGCAGGTGAGCGAGTGGGGCGGCGCCAACGCCCGTCACCGCGGCGGGCGCTCCGCGATCCGGCCTTCTGTTTGCTGGCAGCAACGTTTGTGCTGCAAGGTGCCGCGCTGGCGGTGATCGCCGTACACCTGGTGCTGTATCTGACCAGCCTCGGCCACTCGGCCGCGTTGGCCGCGACGCTTGCCGGGTTGCTCGGGATCTTGTCGGTCACCGGGCGGATCGTCAGCACGCTGTCCACCCGATGGTTGCCGATGACGACCATCGCTGGGGCGATCTTCATCGTTCAGGGGACGGCACTGTCGTTGCTGCCGGTGGTCGGGCGGCAGCTGACGGGGGCGATCGTGTGCCTGGTGCTGTTCGGTCTCGGCTTCGGGATCGCCTCGATCGCGACACCCGCGATCCTGCTCGACCGGTACGGCGCCACCGGCTACGGCACCATCGCGGGAACGCTGGCCGCACCGGTTCTCGTTGCCAGAGCTTCGGCGCCGCTCGGCGGAGCCGTGATCGCCGCAGCTGTCGGCTACGCGCGCCTCGTCGTACTGGTCGCGTCGGCATGTGTGCTCGCAGGCCTGCTGCTGTTGGCAGCTGCCCGCCTGCCTACTGCTCGGTCGGCATCTCGTCCGTGAAGGATGACGGCGGCAACGCGTCGTGGTGTCTGGAGAAGTCCGCGTCCCCCAGGCGGGGACTGAGGTGGCATCCGACGCTCTGGTCGGCGCTGGTGCGGGCTATCGCACCGCGAGTCAGTGCTGCGCGGCCAGCTGTACGGCGTCCCACGGGCTTCCGAGTGGCGGGGTGTAAGCGAGGTCGAGGTCGAGAAGTTGCTCGACGGTGAGGCCGGTCTGCAGTGCCACGGCGTACGTGTCGACCTGCTTGGCGATCTCGGCGCCGTGGACATCGAGCAGTTGCGCGCCGGGCAGTCGGCCTGTCTCGCGGTCTCCGGTGAAACGGATGTGTATCGGTGTGGCGCCGGGGTAGTAGCCCTGTCGTCTGCTGAAGCGACCGCTCTGCTCGTGTGCTTACGGACCAGCTTCGGTATTCCCTAACGGTGCTGGGCGCGGACGTGCTTGCTGAGGGCCTTGCCGACGTACGCCGCGTCCCGTGCGACGCCGCGGAGGGTGTTCGAGGAGAAGGATCGCTGGAACTCGATGCCGAGGTATCCGAGTCCAGGGCGGGTCGAGGAGACACCACGTTTGTGTAGTGGCAGCCCGGTGTCGTCGAGTGCGCCGAGGCCTTGCAGATACGGGAGGTTGGGGCGATAGCCGGTGGCGAGGATGACGGCATCAACGTGTTCCTGGCGGCCGTCTGCCCAGACGACGCTGTCGCCGTCGAACCTGGTGAACATCGGGCGTTGGTCGAGCAGTCCCGACTTGAGCGCGTCGCTGTAGATGCCGGTGTCGAAGACCAAAGTGCCGCGGATCAGTCTGCGCAAGACCGCCGGTGGCAGGAGGTCCAGCCGCAGGGTGTGCAGCCAGTAGTGCATGTCGCGACCGCCCCGGACCTGGGGCACGAACTGGACCGGGCGCCGTACTGCCAGGGTGACCTTGGCGAGCTCGGCGAGTTCGTAGCCGACCTGGATCGCGGAGTTCCCTGCGCCGACAACGACGACGCGCTGGTCGGCGTACTGCTTGGGGCTGCGGTACTCCGCCACGTGCAGGAGTTGACCGCTGAAGCTGCCGGGAATCTGCGGACGGTATGGGTTACTGAACGATCCGCTGGCGCAGATCACGCCATGTGCCTCGAAGACCGGGCCGGCGTCGGTGTGTACGACGAAGCCCCGATCGGCGACCGTCACGGCCTGGACGCGGCTGTTGGTGTGCAGGTCGAGGTCGAGTCGCAGGGCGAGCTGCTCGAGATAGGCGACGACCTCGTCGCGGGTCGGGTAGCGGTCCGGGTCGCCGGGAAACGGCACGCCGGGAAGACCGCTGTATCGGGCGGGGGAGAAGAGCGTCAGGCTGTCGTAGTAGCTCGGCCAGGATCCAACGGCTCGGTCGCCCGCCTCCAGCAGCACCGGACGCATCCCGGCTGCGCGCACAGCGGAGGCGCCCGCGATCCCGGACTGCCCGCCGCCAATGATCACCACGGTGTCAGATGTCATGACAGAAACATATCGTAATATCCCGATATGACGAAATGATTAGGCCTGGGGACATGATGCTGCTGAGCGAGAGAGGCTGGGGCCAGATCAGCCATGCAAGCTTCGACGGACTCGTGTCTCGAGGTCGGCTAATCTGTCATCAGAGGTGAGCGAGGAGGATGATGGGCACCGGCAAGCGCGGCGAAGGTCCGGCCACGGTTCTGCCGGCCGAGCTGTCGGCCACGACCCACGACTTCCTCAAGGCTCTCTCAAGCCCGACTCGTCAGCGCATCATGCTGCTGTTCGCGCGTGGCGCGGAGCTGTCGGTGAACGAGGTCGCCGAGCAGGCCGGCATCGGCCAGTCCACGGCCTCTCAGCAGTTGGACATCCTGCGCCGCGGTGGCATCGTCACCTCCCGCCGCGAAGGCAAGACTGTGCTCTATCGCGCTGACCGCGAGGGTGCCTCGGCCGCACTCGCCGACCTGCAATCGTATCTGGGGAGCTGCTGCTGAGCGCCGTCAGCGGCGCCATACCTTGACGGCCGAGGCGAGCAGCAGGGCGACCAGCAGTGGGATGAGCACGCGCGTGGACACAACCCCGAGCAGCAGGCCGCCGACGACTGTGCCCGTGATTGATCCCGAGGTCATGAAGCCGGCGAAGCCCAGGTTCGCGCGCAGGACCTGGAAGCTCGCGTCTCGGCTGTAGCGCGCGAACGCAACGAGCATCGTCGGGAGCGAGACGGCAAGAGAGAGACTCCCCGCGACCGTGATGTCGATGCCGAACAGCAAGACGATGGTCGGGATGAGGAGTTCTCCGCCGGCGACTCCCATCAGCGCGGCGACGATGCCGATCAAGAGGCCCGCGATCACGCCCACGGGTATCCGGACCGCACTCGGGAGATGGGACGCAGGAATCACTCCGAGGTGATTGGCTGCGAGCGCGGCGGCGATCAGGATGAGCAGGCTGGCGAGTACGCGGTACAGCGTCGCGGATCGCATTCTCGTCGCCCAGGTCGCTCCCGCCCAGGCACCGACGAGCGAGCCGGCCAGGAGGTTCACCGCGACGCTCCAATGCGTCGCCACCGCGCTCAGAGGGATCGCGAGCAATCGTGCGGGGAGCGCTGTCAGGACGACCACCAGGCTCATCGCCTTGTTGAGGATCATCGCCTGCAACGCGACAAATCCGAAAACACCGATCAACAACTGCAGCCGGAACTCGGCGCCGCCAAGCCCGATCAGCCCGCCCAGCATCCCGATCATCGCGCCAGCGGCGAACGCGGCGGGCGTGAGCGCCGAAGGACTGGCATCGACTTGTGCATATTACACCCGGTGGGCATCGGCGACAGACAGACCACCGCATGCCGGGACGGCGCTTGTAGCGTCGGCCAGGTGCTCGGCGAGATCTGTGGCAGGTAGGGCAAGCTGGGCTCGTGCTGATCGCCGCCCTTCCGTTTCTGTTCGCCGCTGCGGCTGCGTACTGTCTCGCCGTACTGTCGGCCGTGGCGGGGTTCGGCGGCGGGGTGTTACTGCTGCCGGTGTTCACGGCGCTGTTCGGCCTCAAGGCCGCCGTACCGATGCTGACAGTCGCCCAACTGACGAGCAACGGGGCTCGGGCCTGGCTCAATCGCGGGCACCTGCGCTGGCGCTTGATCGGATGGTTCGCCCTGGGTGCGGTCCCGCTGGCTGCCGGCGGTGGTCTGTTGCTGTCTCACGCGCCGCTGACTCCGCTGAAGCGGGTGCTGGGAGCGTTTCTGATCATCGTGGTGGTCTGGCGCCGGTTCACGCCGACAACAGCCAAGCCGTCCGATCCCGCGTTCGCGGCTGTCGGCGCCGCTTCGGGCCTCGGGTCGGCGCTCCTGGGGTCGGTCGGTCCGCTAACCGCGCCCTTCTTCCTGGCGTACGGGCTGACCCGCGCCGCCTACATCGGAACCGAGGCGTGCAGCGCACTGATCATGCATCTCACCAAGTTGGCTGCGTATGGAACCGGCGACCTCCTCACCCGCCGGGTTTTGCTGTACGGCCTGGCGCTCACGCCGGCAACCTTGCTCGGAGCATGGACCGGCAAACACCTCGTCGGAAAGATGAGCGACCGCGTGTTCGTCGTACTCGTCGAAGCCGGCCTCCTCGTCGCCGGCGTACTCTTTCTCGTCGGCCTCTAAAACCCCAATCCACGCTCGTCCGTAAAAGTTGCTGGAAGCAACTAAATGCTCCGTCCCTGCTCCGTGAGTCGCTGGCAAACCAGGATCACCGCTGATCACCGACGAACGAGAAAGCCGCAGGTCAGGTGCACTCAGTGGACCGGCAAGCACGCAAACGAGTTCCGGCAGGCTTGGGCGCAGTGCCAGAAGAACATCGGCCATCGAGACCGACCTGGCGAATGCGGCCACCGCAGTCCAGAAGAACCGCCAGGCCAGCACGATCGCCACCGGCGGTCAGTGACCAACGCACCCTCTCTGGGCCGGCCGGGGCGCCCAGCCTCGGTCGGCCATCAGCCACCCTTCGGAGATCAATCCCGACAAGTCTGTCTCTTCGAGTGTCATCGCGCCACGCAGCCGGTCGCCGGCGGGCCGGGTACGTCGACTGCACCGTCTCGGCCGAGGTAGCGAACCGACCGCGCATCGAGGCAGTAGGTCACCTTCGCGTCCTGTGCCGTGTCGGCGTCTACAGACAGGAGTTGGACGACAACTGGTCCGGTCTGGCCGATGTTGTCGGTCGCCAGCGGCGTGTAGGGGGAATCGGGGAGCACGCTGCGCGCGTAGACAGGATCAATGACCCAAGGGTGCGACCAGTGCCGAAACTGCGCATTGATGAACTCGGAGAAGGCCGCCAGGACTTGCTCCTGACGGGTAGCCAGCGTTCCGCCGGTCGGCCGGATCTCCACAGTCACAGCCGTGGGGATCAACGCAGTCGACTTGGGCGACGGGGTGGTCGAACTTGCCGGCTGCTGCGTCGCAGGATGATCTGCGCCGGACGAGGTGCATCCAGCGACCGCCAAGATTGTCGACCCTGTTACAGCCGCCATGATTGTGAAAGAGGAGGCCGTCCTCATCGTGTTGGGGTCCCCTGACTCGTCACTGGTTAAGTCCTGGTGGGTGCGTTGACATAGTTCCGGAACGCCTCGGGCCCGTTCTTCACCCTCTCGGCGAATGTGTAGTAATTGCCGAAAGAAGTGGTGTAGTCCCTGAGATAGCTGTCACCCGCGGCGTGGACGGCCCAGGTCTGACGCGCCTCCCGTTGATTCGAGGTCAAGCGTGCGAGTTCCTTCAAGTGGAGTCCGCCGCTCGCGTGACGCTCCAGTAGCTCGGGTTTCAGGCTGGCCGCGACCTTGCCGGTTGGATCAACACGCAGGCGGGCGGCGACGGGATCGTACGCGGCTTGGTTACGAGCGACGTCCACACCCGTGGCGTCCTGGCTCGTGTCAATAGTCGTGGGCAGCACCTTCTCCGGCTCCGGAGTGGTGATGATGCCGTCGTTCATGATCCAGGACAGTACTCAGTCGGCTTCAGCTCTGGCCTCGACATCCTCGAGTCCGCTGGGCCGGCCGGCGCGCGTCCACCGCAAATAGAGAGCGCCGGCGATCAGAACCGTGCTCAGTAGCGAGAGGATCGGCCAGCCACGGGTGAGATTGACGGCTAGCGTGAACGCAACCGCGACCGCAGCCGTCGCGTTGACGATCGCGAGAGCGGGCTTGCGCTCGGCTCGGGCGAAGTGCGTCATGGCGACCAGGCCAACCAGGAAGCTGACGAAGACGGCGACCGCATAGAACAGGACGAGTTCCTGTTCCTGCCCGGCCGCAGCCACGATGATCAGGCCTGCGGCCACGAGATAGACCACCACCGAGAAATATGGCGTATGGTGCTGGTTGGTTCGTCCCAGCCAGGCGGGTAGGACGCCGGGCTGCTGCTTGCTGCCGGCAAGGGCTTTGAGCAGGCCGGGACCGGCCTGGAATGACGAGCTGGCGGCGGCGAGCAACAGCAGAGAACTGGTGAGCTGGAAGGCGGCGTACAACCAGCCAGGCCCAGTTGATGCGTGGGCGATGTCGGCGATCTGCGTGGAGTCGTTTGCGGGTATGCCGATGTGCAGCCGTCCGGCCAGCGCGGTCAGTGCGAGAGTCAGGCCACCGACGATCACGACCAACAGGGCGAGCGTGCCTCGCCCGAAGCGCCGTCGAGCGGTGTTGTCGAGCTGGCCGAGCTGCGCGATGGCGGTTGAGGGCGCTTCCACGCCGGTCGCCAAGGCCATCGCCACCGGAAATGCGAGTAGTACGGCCAGCGTCGCCGAGTGCGCGCCGGGGTGCGGGGTCGCCGGGGCGTGCCCCATGGAGTGTGGGGCAGCGAAGCCCATCACCAGCACAGCCAGTGCGACGAGGACGAACAAGGCGGTCATCAGGGCGAACAGGAGCCGTCCGCCGTGCCCGAACCAGGTCAGCCCGGCCACCACCACCAGCAGGAGCAAGGCGAAGACGATGCGCCATGGAGCCAAGGCCGGTGCCAGCGCGATGACGGCGCTGGCCGCGGCCGAGATGGAGATACCGATGGTCAGCACGAAGTCGACGACCAGCGCGCCGATCGGCAGGAAGGTCCATCGGGGCCCGAACGCACGGCCCGCCGCCGCGGCGGCGCCCCCGCCCCGCGGGAAGCGCGCGACGAGTTGCCAGTAGTTGGCCGTCACCACCGTCACCAGTGCGACGACCAGGATCATCGTCGGCAGCAGGCGCGACAAGTCACCATGCAGTGCCCGCAGCGCCGCTTCGATGGCGTAAGCCACAGAGGAGACCGGGTCGGCGATCACTGCGAATGCGAAAGCGAAGAACAGCACCCAGCGGGGTGGCACTTTACGTACCGGCACCTCGGCTGCGGCAGTAGCGGACGTCGGCGGTTTGGGCATCACAAGATCCTGACACTCGGCATGGATGTGCATCTCGCCGACCAGACTTCCCGGCACACCAACAGGACACGCTACACCCCCCGCACGACCCGCCGGCACCCACTACTTGCGCAAGGATTGAACGGGTGTTTAGGCTTTGAACGTGCGTTCAAAGGACGACTCCGTCGGCCCGGCTGAGGGTGCTGGGCGGGGCACGACTGCGCGGATTCGGGATGCGGCGATCCGGCGGTACGGGCGGGACGGGATGAACTTCGAGCGGCGGGACCTCGACCTGCCCTGAGGTCGGAGTGTTGGTGTCGGATCACAATGCTTGGCGGCTTGTTGGGACTGTGCCGACGGCTCGTTTACGGTCGTGATCGGTCCGGTCGCTGTCCCCGTGGCGGCCGGGCCGTTGTCACGGCACAGACAGGTCGGCGTGTTCGAAGGAGCGGGCGACCAGGATGTCGGTCGACGAGTGGGCGACGATCGATACGACGATGGTCAGAGCGACCAGATGGAAGACCTGGTCAGCCGCCGGGATGCCTGACTCGAGGACGAGCAGGCCGTAGACGACCGACGCGAAGCCCTTCGGCCCGAACCACATTGCGGCGAGTTGCTCGCGGGCGCCCAAGCCGGAACGCAGGAAGGACAGGGCGAGGGCGGCCGGGCGGGCGACGAGCAGTGCGACGAGCGCGAAAACCCAACCCTGCCAGCTGATCTCGCCCAGAAACTCCACCGAGATCAGCGCGCCGAAGACGAGCAGCGCGGCGAGTTTGAGGCCTTCGGCAATCAATTCACCGGACTGTTCGAACGCGGTGCGCTGTGCCGGACCGAACGTGGCGACGGTGATACCGGCCGCGAAGGCAGCCAGGAACAGGTTGCCATGCAGGGTCTTGGCCAGCGCCAGCACGAGCAGGCCGATCGCCATCGCGTTCAGTGGTTCGTACAGGACTCTCCCTCAGGCCAGGACGAAGTAGCGCAGCCAGAGGTACGGCGCTGCGACGAGGATCGTGACGGCGGTCATCGCCACACCCTTGCGGGTGAACTCCCAGAAGCTGATCGGATGGTCGGCGCGCAACGCGATGCCGATCACGACGACGTTGGCGCTGGCGCCGATCGCCGTCGCGTTGCCGCCGAAGTCCGCGCCGGCGGCAAGTGCCCACCACAACGCGTGCGCATGCGCGGGGTCGGTCATGGTCTTGGTCAGGTCGTAGACGATCGGGCTCATGGTGGCGACGTACGGGATGTTGTCGACGATGCCCGACAGCAGGGCCGATACCACGAGGATCAGCAGCACCGCGAGCAGTGGCTTGCCGCCGGTCGCGTCCCCGACCAGGTCGGCGAGCTCGGCGATGACGCCGGTTTTGACGAGTGCGCCTACCATCACGAACAACCCGGCGAAGAACAGCAACGTCTGCCACTCGACGCTGCCCATGTAGTCCTTCGTCGGGACGCGCGAGATGAGTACGAGGACCCCCGCACCGAGTAATGCCACGACAGCGGGCTCGAGATGGAACAGGGCGTGGCCGATGAAGCCGGTGAAGACCGCGAGCAGCACCACTCCGCACTTGATCAGCAGTTGGGTGTCGTGGATCGCTTCGCGTTCGTTCAGCCGCAGGACGTCCTCGACCTTGTCGGGGTCGGCGTCGAACGCGCCCTTGAACAGTCTGGGCAGCACGAGCGTGAATGCCACCAGTTCGATGACCACCAGCGGCGTCATGTGAATCAGGAAGTCGTTGAACGTCAGGCCCGAGCGGCTCGCGATGATGATGTTCGGCGGGTCACCGATCAGCGTCGCGGCGCCGCCGATGTTCGATGCCATCACCTCGGCGACCAGGAACGGTACGGGTTTGACGCCGAGCCGGTCGCAGACCAGCAGGGTGACCGGGGCGATCAGCAGGACGGTGGTGACGTTGTCGAGGAAGGCCGACGCGGTCGCGGTGATCAGCGTCAGCAGGATCATCACCCGCAGCGGCGATCCCTTCGCGCGCTTCGCAGCCCAGATCGCGACGTACTCGAAGACACCGGTACGGCGGAGGATGCCGACGATGATCATCATCCCGAGCAGCAGGAACACGACGTTCCAGTCGATCCCGGTGTCTTCGGAGTAGAACGCGTGGCCGGTGTCGGTCACGCCGAGCGCGAACAGCAGACCCGCGCCGCCCAGCGCTGCGATGAGCTTGTGCGTCCACTCGGTCGCGATCAGCACGTACGCGACCACGAAGACCGCCACGGCGATCACGGTCACGCGATCACCGACTTGGAGCTCAGTTCGTTGCGCTGACCGTTTCCAGGAGCCGGGAGGCGGTGATCGCGCCGATGATCTTGTTGTCCTTCATGACCGCGACCAGCGGTGAGCGGAGCCGGGCCATGATCGCGGCCACCTCGATCACCGTGTCGTCGTATTCCACCACCGGCAGCTCGACCGGCTCGGACGGCAGCAGCTTGCGGACCGTGACGGCCGCCAGCTTCTTCGCGGTCTCGTCGGCGAGCGTCTCGTCCATGACCCGGGCCAGCGAGGGGTCGTCCTGCACGTACGTCGGCACGAGGCAACGGACAACCTGCGAGGCCGGCAGGACCGAATGCGGCTTGCCCTTCTCGTCCACGACGATCAGGCCCGGGAGACGCCGGGACGCCAGCTGCTCCAGAGCCTCCTGAGCGGTGGTGTCGAGGCTGACCACCGGGTAGTCCTCGGCCATCTGCTCTGCATGCACACTGGCAGGATACGCCGGAGCCGGGCCGGGAACCTGACTTGCCGCACGTCAGCGCCACGCCGCCTCCAGGGTCGTCGACCAGCCCGCACCCCGGTCGGAGACGGGCACTGCCGACCAGACTTCCCGGCGCACCGGGCCCAAGCCTCCCTCATGGGCCGGTGCGAGCGCAAACGATCCGAACGCTCCGCAGCGACGAGTTGCCTGTCCTGACGGCGGTGCGGTTGCTTCTCGTGGCTGCGGTGGCCGTTGTCAGCGGCAAGTGTTTCGCAGCGCTTGCGCGATGCCAGGTCTGGACCGATGGCCACCTGCCCAAGGTCGCACTCCGCGTCAGCCAGGGCGGACTGTGGCTCGCGGGTCTCACGTCGTACGACTGGACGACAGTCCAGCGGATCCGGCTCAGCCTGGTGACGGAGTGCGGTTGCGCTGCTGCTCGCGGTGCGGTTCAGGTGGTGGTACGGCGAGTCGTTCTGGTGCTCGGTGAGCCTGGGCGTGTTCCACGCGCTCATCACAAAAGCGGTGTTGCTGCTGCGCTCCGCCGACGCAACACATGCCGAACCCTTGAACGCCTTGGCGCCACCCCGGGCCGGCGACTGATCGGGGTGAGCTCACCGGTGCGGGCCGCTGATCCCTTGACCGAAGCTGTTCATGTGTTTAGTGTGCTGAACATGAGTTCAGTCATGGATGACGGTGATCTGACTGGCAAGGCGAACATCCGAAACGCCGCGCTGCGGCTTTTCGCCGAGCGTGGGCACGATGCCGTCACGATGCGGGAGATCGCCTCCGCGGCGGGCGTTTCGCCGGCCCTCGTCGTCCATCACTTCGGCAGCAAGGAAGGGTTGCGGGCCGCCGTGGACGAGTATGCCGGGAGGGCCTTCGACTCGTTGTTCGCGATGGACGAGGGGGTCCTGGTCGACGCGATGACCGGCGACAACTGGACGTCGGTTGCGGAGATGTTCGCTCGTGCGTTCCCGCCGGGTTCGCCGTTGCCGGCGTACCTGGGTCGTCTGTTGCTCACCAACGATCCGGCGGGTGCGGCGTTGTTCGGACGCTGGTTCGCGCAGACGTGCCAACTGATGGACACCATGGCCGATCTCGGTGCCACCCGGCCGGGTGAGGATCCGGCGGTTCGTGCGGCGTTTCTGCTGGCCAACGATCTGGCGGTACTGCTGCTGCGCAATCACGTCGCCGCCGCGATCGGGGTCGACCCGCTCACCCCGGAGGGGATGTCCCGCTGGGCCAGAGAGGTGGCCGCCATCTACCAGGACGGCGTGTTCCTGGCTGTACCTGAGAAGGAGAAGTCGTGAGCGACGTCATCATGGTCCGCGAACTGACCAAGACCTTCGGGAAAGTGCGCGCTCTCGACGGCCTGAACCTGACTGTTCGGCCGGGGGAGGTGCATGGCTTCCTCGGTCCGAACGGGGCGGGCAAGTCGACGACCATCCGGATCCTGCTCGGCCTGATCCGGGCCACCAGCGGCCACGTCGAACTGTTCGGCGCCGATCCTTGGCGAGCAGCTGCCGGTCTTCACGAGCGCCTTGCGTACGTCGCCGGGGATGTCGCGCTCTGGCCCGGTCTGACCGGGGGTCAGTGCCTCGACGTGATCGGTACGACCTACGGCGGCGTCGACCTGAAGCGCCGCGAACAGTTGATCGAGCGCTTCGAACTCGATCCGACGAAGCGGATCCGCGACTACTCCAAAGGCAACCGGCAGAAGGTCGCCCTGGTGGCCGCACTGTCTGCGGAGGCTGAACTGCTCGTCCTCGACGAACCCACGGCCGGGCTGGATCCGCTGATGGAGCAGGCCTTCCAGCAGTGTGTGCGCGAGCGGAGAGCGGCCGACGTGACCGTGTTGTTGTCCAGTCACATCCTCGGTGAGGTCGAGGCGCTGGCCGACCGAGTCAGCATCGTCCGGCGCGGGCGTACGGTCACCACCGGCAGTCTCGCGGACCTGCGACGTCACACCCGTACGGCGGTCCATGCGGTCACTGGCGCTCAACCCGACGGACTGGCCAGCGCTGCCGGGGTCGCCGACTGCGTCTCGGAGCGAGTGGCCGAACAGACCGACACCCGGTTCACGATCGACGCGGATCACCTGGACGAGGCGATCGGCCTGCTGTACGCCGCGCGCATCCACACGTTGACCGTCACGCCGCCGAGTCTGGACGCACTGTTCCTGCGCAATTATGCGGACACGGTGGAGGCCGGCGAGAAGCTCGCCGGGGCAGCGCAATGAACGTCGCCGGCCGACCGGCCCGTCGCGGCGGCCTGGGCGTGATGACTGCGATCGTCTGGCGTACACGCCGGCGAAGCATCCTGGTGGGTGATCGCCTTGGCGGCCGGCATGGCCGCGACGGCCGCGGCGGTCGCGGGCATGTACGACACTCCGGCCAAGATCCATACCTACGCCGCGGCGGTCACCGCGGGCAGCGCGCTGGCCGCGATCAACGGGCACGTCGAGGGCATCGACAGCCTGGGCGGCGTCATCCAGGACGAGTTCGGGTTCCTGGCGTCCTTCCTGCTGCCGCTGCTGGGTATCGGGTTGGTCGTCGGCTCGACGCGGCGTGAGGAGGAGTCCGGCCGGTTGGAGACCACGCTCGGTGGCCGGATCGCGCGCTACCAGCCCACGCTCGCAGCGCTCGGGCTCGCGACCGGCGCGATCCTGGCGACGGCGATGCTGTTCGCGGGCGGACTCGTTCTAGCGGGAGTGCAGGAGTCCAGGGCGATCCTGTACGGCGCGGCACTCGGCGGACTGGCCTTCGTGTTCGCAGGCTTCGCCGCACTGGTGGCGCAGCTCGTACTGCATTCGCGTGGGGTCTATCTCTGGAGCTTGATCGTGCTGGCCGTCGCGTATGTGCTCCGGGGCATCGGCGACGTGACCAAGACCTGGTTGACCTGGTTGTCTCCGCTGGGGTGGGCGGAGAAGACGGCGCCGTTCGGAGTCCAGCGGTGGTGGGCGCTCGCGATTCCACTGCTCGTCGGGGTCGTACTCGGCGGCTCGGCGGTGTGGCTGGCAGCCGGACGCGACCTCGGTAGCGCCCTGCTGCGGGAAGGTGCCGGGCCTGCCCGGGCGACCTGGCTGCGGCGGCCGGCCGGTCTCGCGATCTGGATCCACCGCCCGGCGGCGCTGGGCTGGCTGGCCGGCGGCGTCCTGCTGGCCGCGATGATGGGCTCCCTGGCCAACCAGTTGCTCGGAGCAATGGCCGGGAATCCCGCGTTGGCCGAGTCCATGGGCGTCCAAGGCGGCCGCCCCCTCGACGGTCTGATCGCGGCGACTCAGCTGTACCTGGCCGTCCTCGCCGGCGGGTACGTGATCCAGGCCGTCGGGACACTCCGTGCCGAAGAAGCTGACGGACGCCTGGAGACGCGTCTCGCCGGCACACTGTCCAGGATCCGCTGGCTGACCGTCCACGCCGCCGTCGTCGCAGCCGGACTCGTACTCATCGTCGTCGTTGGGTCCTGCATGCTCGCGTTCACGACTGCCTGGTCCGTTGGGGACACCCACGATATCGGCGCGTTCATCACGGCCGGCCTCGACTATCTGCCGGCCGAACTCGTCCTCGCAGGTCTCGCACTGTTCCTGTTCGGATCATGGCCCCGCCGCTTCGGGCTCGCCTGGGCGGCGTACGCCGTCGTCACCTTCATCGCCTTCCTGGGGCCGGGACTCAAGCTCTCGCAGTGGGTGCTCGACATCGCACCGACGGCCCACGTCGGAAACCCTCCGCTCGGCACGATCGACGCCGGCGGTATGTCCGCGCTGACCATCGTGGCCGCGGCACTCCTGTACCTCGGCTTCATCACCTTCAATCGCCGCGACATGCCCCAGGCCTAGTCCGGGCGCAGAGCGTCGCGTAGTAGAGCGCGGGCTGAACTGCGCATCAGAGCGGCGGCTGCGGAACGGGAGAGGCCGGCAATATCGGTGAGGGCTTCGATACCGGTGGCGGTCGATGCTCCACAGGCCAATTCACCGGCAGCCGCGGCCACGTGGAGTCATCGGATCGTAAAGAGCGTGACCGGGCGATCTCAAAGCGCGGTGGAGAAGGTTGGAGGGGTCTCGAACGGAAGGATGTTGATGGCGGAGCGTGTCCACAGTCTGTCGACGTGCAGGATTCCGCTGTCCGCGCTGACGCACTACTACCGGCGGAACCTGACCGGCGACGCTGCGCCCAGTCGTGGAGCGCAGATCGCCGGGCGTCGGCGTACCGTCTGTGTGACCTTCGACGGCATGCGGGCGGAAACAGTCGTGACGGTAGCTGAGTTCGCTGCGCACGTTGCCTATCTGGAGCCGGAGACCGGAATCGGCCTGCTCGTGGCGCCCCGACCTGACACGGATGTGGCAGCTCCTGATGACTGGTTCATCGAGGTCGCCTGGCCCTGTGTCTGAGCGCCGGGCCAGGTGCCGGCCGTCCGCTCATGTTGGAAGACCTGCAGTACGCGGTCACGGCTCTGCATGTGAGTGCCGACCTCCGGCACGAGCGGTTTCTGGCTGCCCAGGCTGGCCGCGTTTCCCCGTAGCGGCCGGTCCGGGTCTTCTGGATGTGCTCAGCTGTCGCGCAGCAGGAACTTCGGCGGTTCGCCGTACAGGATGGCGTCGGAGGCGAGCCAGGCAGCCGTTGCCGCGGGATGGCGGTGTTCGATCTCGGCCAGTAGGTACCGCCGAGCCTCGGCGGCCGTGTCGGTGTGGTCGGCTTCTTCGGTGCGCAACGCCTTGAGAAGCTCCGCCGCGGTTGCGCACCAGACCTTGTAGAGCTCCGCGTCCGTCCAGTCCGACAGTACGCCGTATTTCGACGGGTCGGCCTGAGGCCGCCTGGGGCGTCCTCGCATCAGCGACCGGGTCGCCGCAGCGAGCCTCGAGCGAATCGTACGGCGAGATCCCATCTTCCGCTCCACTGCTCCCGCCTGTGCCTGAGACCGCTCCCACGATGTTCTCGCCATCTGTCTAGCCCGGCCGGCGTGTTCGGTCCCGCTGCCGGCGCCGAACGTCATCTGATCTCAAAGTCACCGCAGTGTCGTCGCCAACTCAGGCCAGGGGCGAGACGGTTGGAGTTAGTAGGGCTAACTGTTGCATAATGCAATTCATGTCCGCCGATATGTTGACCGTTGCCCGTGGTGCGTCGTACCGAGCCGGCCTGCGCCAGTCGTTGCGGGTCGAGAACTCGGGGCTGCTGGTGCTGGCGCTGGTGGTGGGTGCTGGTGCGGCGGGCTTCGCGGTGTTGTTCCGTTGGTTGATCACGACCTTCACGACACTCGCGACCGGGCACGCCGATTACGCGGCGTCACCGGGTGCGGCGCATCCTGGGTTGCTCGGGCTGGGGCGTTGGTTTCTGCTGGTTGTACCGGTGCTGGCCGGGCTGCTGTATGGGCCGTTGGTGCACTTCTTCGCGCGGGAGGCGCGTGGGCACGGTGTGCCGGAGGTGATGTATGCGGTGAGCCGGAACGGCGCCCGGATCCCGCCTCAGGTGGCGGCGGTGAAGGCGCTGGCCTCGGCGTTGTGTATTGGCGGCGGGGGATCGGTGGGCCGGGAAGGACCGATCGTGCAGATCGGTTCGGCGCTCGGGTCGACGATCGGTCGGCTGGTGCGGGTGCCGGAGCCGCGGTTGCGGGTGCTGGTCGCGTGTGGTGCGGCGGGCGGGATCGCGGCGACCTTCAACGCGCCGCTGGCGGGCGTGTTCTTCGCGATGGAGCTGATCCTGGCCGATTTCACCGCGCAGTCGTTCGGGATGGTGGTCATCGCCGCGGTCACGTCGGCTGCGATCGGCCGGGCGGTGCTGGGTGACGTGCCGTTCCTTGCCCTGCCGCAGTTCCACCTCGACCACGTCGCGCAGTACGGGCTCTTCGCAGTCCTCGGACTCGTCGCCGGAGTGGTCGGCGTGATCTTCACGCGGGTGCTCTATCAGATCGAGGACATCTGCGATGCGCTGTGGCGCGGTCCGGAATGGCTGCGGCCGGCGGTCGGTGGTGTGCTGCTGGGGTTGCTGCTGATCGCCTTGCCCGAGATGTACGGCGTGGGCTACCCGGTGCTGGGGCACGCGATCGTGGGTGTGTACGGCGTGGCGTTCCTGCTGCTGCTGGCGGTGGGGAAGATGGTCGCCACCAGCCTGACGATCGGGATCGGCGGGTCGGGCGGTGTGTTCGCGCCGAGCCTGTTCGTCGGCGCCATGGTCGGGTCGGCTTTCGGTGCGGTGGCGCACCAGGCGCTGCCGGGGACGGCGGGGGCCGCCGGCGCGTACGGGTTGATCGGGATGGGTGCGGTCTTCGCGGGGGCGGCGCGGGCTCCGATCACCGCGGTGGTGATCATGTTCGAGCTGACCGGCGAGTACTCGATCATCCTGCCGCTGATGACCGCGATCGTGCTGGCCACCGGCGTCAGCCATCTGCTGTCGGGCGACACGATCTACACGTTGAAGCTGCGCCGTCGGGGTGTCGACCTCGGCCGCTCCGAGACTATCTCCGCGGCGCCGCGGATCGTGGTCGCCGACGTGATGACCGACGTACCCGACGCTGTCCGCGGCGACAGCCCGCTGCGGGACGTCGCGGCAGTACTGGCGCGTTCGGTGTCCGGTGTGCTGCCCGTTGTCGACGACGGCGGTGAGTACGTCGGCATCGTGACGGCACGCGTGGTCGCCGAGGCGCTGGCCGACGGGCGCCACGACACCGCGCCGGCGTCGCTGGTACTCGAACTGCCGATCGTGGTCACCCCCGACGATCACCTCGACCAGGCGATAGAGGCGCTCGACGGTAGTGGATGTGCCGCTGTTCCGGTTCTCCAGGACCGGCGGATCGCCGGGTGGATCAGCTACCGTGTCGCGCTGGCGAGGATACGAACAAGACCGGTCACGAAGACGATCGAGGTGCAGCCATGACACGGCGGATTCCTCGCGGACTCGCGCGGTCGCCGATCCCGGTGTTCCGGGCCGGGTTCGGTTTCGTGTTCGGGCGGCGGCTGATGATGCTGGAGCACGTCGGACGGAGCAGCGGGTTGCGGCGGTACGTCGTACTCGAGGTGCTGGAACGCGATGCGCACGGGCTGGTGATCGTGTCCGGGTACGGCCGCGACTCGCAGTGGTACCGCAACGTCCTGGCGCATCCAGGGGTGCGGGTGTGGACCGGATTTCGACGTGGAGCGCAGGCGACCGGTGAACCGGTACCCGCCGATGAGGTCCCGGTGCGGCTGGAGCGGTATCGCGAGCACCATCGGCGAGCGGCGAAGGCGCTCGGGCGGACCCTTGAGCTACCGGATCTCGCGGGTGACGGCCCGGTGCCCGCAGATGTCGGGTCGAGGTTGCCGCTGGTGCGGATCGAGTTCGGAACCCGGTGAGCCGATCGATTAGCCTCTGCAAGGATCAGCCAGAACGAGTCGTGGAGGTGGATCCGTGACCGGTGCAGCCAACCGGGCGGCCGACGCTGCGTCCCATGCTGCGTCCGAAGAGACAGTCGACGAGGTGGTGGCCGCTGTCCTGACCGCGTCACGCGTGCTGGTCGGTGTCTCGGCCAGGTCGCTGGCTCAGGTCGAGGAGTCGGTGACGCTGACCCAGTTCCGTACCCTCGTCGTCCTCGACGGTCACGGACCGAGCCGGCTCAACCTGCTGGCGGAACGGCTCGACGTCACTGCGTCGACCGCGCTGCGTATGGTCGACCGGCTGATCGCGGCCGGTCTGGTCGACCGCCGGGAGAACGTGCAGGACCGCCGTGAGGTCGTCATCGACCTGACCGCCGAGGGGCGGAAGCTGGTACGCAAGGTCACCAGGAAACGCCGGACGGAGATCGAGCGAATCGTGCTCGGGATGCCCGTCGGCCGACGGCGAGAGCTGGTCCGGGCGCTGCTGTCGTTCGCGGGTGCCGCAGACGAGCCGGCCGTCGTTGCGGAGGCCGCGAGCCGCCTCGGCTGGTAACTCCGTTGGTCCGTCACCGCGCGCGCAGCGATGCATAGTCGGCTGCCCTCAACGGATCGGTCGTCAGCGCGCCGTCGGCGAGCAGTGCCTCGACGGGCACGCCGTCTCTGGAGAACGTGACCTCGTCGACGGACGGCAACGCGGTTGCAGAGAGCACGATCTGACCGACTGCCAGGACGTTCTCGGCTGCCGAGCGTCCCTCTGTGTCCCCGGAAAGTTCGAGGACGACCTGGGTACCCTGGATCTTGGCGATCGAAAGCGTGAGGCCGGGCGGCAAGGCGGTGGTGATGCCGTTGGCTTGTTCGGTCTTCGTCGGACCGGCGATCAGGTCGTCGATCACGGTCGACAGGCGATCGGCCGGTGTCCCAGCCGGCACATCTCGCCGGATGCTGACCAGCTGGTCGTTGCGGACGAAGTTGACCTGCAGCGGGAACTTGCGGGTCGTTGCGGTTGGCTGTGGCAACGGGGCCTGTCCGCTGTCGCGTAGCTGCGACGGGACAGATCCGGGCTCAATGGGCTCGGGCCCCGACTGGACGGGAACGCCGCAGGCCGCAAGTGTCAGGATCGCTGTGAGCAAGCCGGCGACCGCTTGCGACACGGCTCTCATGATGTCGCCTCCGGCAGCGGCTGAGCCTCGGGGAGTCGTACGACGAACCGGGCCCCGCCTCCGGGCGCGGCGGAGCACCACACGGCTCCGCCGTGGGCGGCCGCGGTTTCCGCGACCAGCGCCAGACCGAGGCCCGTGCCCGACGAGGAACGGCGTTGGGTAGCACCGGTGGCGAAACGCTCGAAGACGCGCTCGCGATCGTCGGGCCGGATTCCGGCACCGGAGTCGTCGACCAGGATCAGTACGTCGCTGTCGGCTCGGGTGACCTGCACGCTAGTGAGGCCGCCGCCGTGAGTTGCCGCGTTCTCGAAGAGATTGCGGAACAGACGGCTGAGGCGTGGTTTGTCCGCGGCCACGAAGACTTGCCCAGCCCCGTCCAGGGCCGATGGATTGCAGCCGACCTCGCCGAGTACCTGTCGCAGCAGTTCGTCGAGATCGACGAGGGTGGTCGGCCGGCGGTCGAGGCCGGCGTCGGCGCGGGCGAGCTCCAGGAGGTCGTCGAGCAGGCGCCGGAAGCGTTGCAGATCAGCCGTTACCAGGTCGAGGACCCGTTGCGAGCGTTCGGACAGTTCGTCGCGTCGCGCGTTCAACAGGTCGACGCTTCCGACCAGCGTCGTCAACGGCGACCGAAGCTCATGACTCACATCCGCCGCCAGCCGTGCATCCCGATTGATCCGCTGCTGCAACGTGTCGACCATGCTGTTGAACGAACCAACGATCGTCGCGAGCTCCGGATCGTCCGTCGCCGACAGCCGATCGTCCAGCTCACCACCCGCGATCGACGCGGCCGTCACCGCCACCCGATTCAGCGGCGTCACCACCGACCGGCTGGCCCACGCACCCAGCACCGCACCGGCAGTCGTGGCCAGCAACGCACCGCCGATCAGGATGCTGGAGAGCAACCGCAGCGTTCCGTCCAGCTCCGTCAACGGCGCGATCTCGTAGAAGCCCGCATCCACTGACGGCACCGGTACGCCGATCACAATCGCCGGGCCGTCGCTGTTCCGGAACCGTTGCACGGCTGCCTGTCCGTTCCCGACCTGCTGCCGTACACCGGCCGGTACGACGTCCCGTCCCTGATCGAGCGCCGACGCGTACCACTGCCCGCGCCACTGCAGGATGATTGTGTGCCCCGCCGGCGTACCGGACGCGGTCAGGATGTCCGACACGTCAGCGCCCGCGCTCTCCAGCCGGCGCTGGACGAAGATTGCGTCCTCGAACGCCTGATGCCGTACGACGCGCTCGCGCTGCGCGAGCAGGTACCCGCGCGCCAGCAGGTACGTACTCGTCGCGAACACCGCCGACACCAGCAACGCCATCAACCCGAAGGCGAGCGTCAACCGGCGGCGCAACCCGAGCCTCATCGGGGATCCAGCCGGTAACCCATCCCGCGGACCGTGACAACGATCTGCGGCTTGCCCGGGTCGCGCTCGATCTTCGTGCGCAGCCTCCGGATGTGGACGTCGACGATTCGCTCGTCACCGTAGTACCCGTGCTCCCAGACCGACTCCAGCAGCGACGGCCGGCTGAGCACCCGCCCGGTCGGCTGCGCGAGCTCAGCCAGCAGCCGGTACTCCGTGACGGTCAGCGGGACATCCTTCCCTTCGAGTACGGCGGCACCGCGCGCGGTGGACAGCACCAGGTAGTGCTCCGGGTCCCGGTCGAGCACGATGTCCGGCTCGACCGCGTCCGTACTCGTCCGCAGCCGGCGGCGCAACGCCCGCAGCCGCGCGGTGATCTCCTTCACCTGGAAGGGTTTCGTGACATAGTCGTCCGCGCCCGCCTCCAGGCCGGCGACGATGTCGTGCGTGTCGGAACGCGCGCTCACGATGACGATCGGGATGTCGCTGATCCGCCGTACCTCCCGGATGCAGGTGTACCCGTCGACCTCGCCGAGCATCAGGTCGACCATCATCAGATCCGGCAGCTCGGCCCGGGCCAGTTCGAGCGCGGTGGACGTGTCGGCGGCCTCGGCGACCCGGTACCCCTCGTCCTCCAGGGCCAGCCGCAGCACGGTACGGATACGGTCGTCGTCCTCGACGACCAGGACCAGCATCGGCATCATCCCATCTTGGCAACCCCGCCGCCGGGTCGTGACCTCGGGGTCGCTCAAGTCATCCGATCGTAAAGAACCGTGGCGGCCGTGCGTGGTCCGTCATCCGATCGTCAACTGCGCGCAGCTCCGATCTCAAACTCGGGGCACCACAGTGGTAAGAGCACCCTTGCAGCCGGCACAAAGGACCCCGATGACCGACACAGCTCACAGCCCACATCCGCAGCGGGCGATCGTGACGCTGTCCGACACAGAGCTGGCCGGTGGGCCGGCGTCGCTTCGCTGGCGCTTGCGTGATCTGGTGATGGACGGGGTATGCCTGGTGATCGTGGACGTGTCCGATGCCGACCAGATCTCCTCGACAGTGCTGGCCGCGTTGCTCGACACGCATCGCGTGTGCCGCCGACGTGGCGGCGGCGTGGTGATCCGGCACGCGAGCAAGAAGATGGGCGACGTCCTGCGTCGTACCGGCCTCGACCGAGTGTTCGACGTCGAAGCCGCCTGATCAACACGCTCCGTTTGACCAAGAACAACTGAGGACATGAACCCGCCCGACAACGAACAGGCCGCGCCGCGGTACGTCGACGTCACAATCGTCGAGTTCGCGGCCCACACCGCCTACCTCGACCCCCTGACCGGGATCGGATATCTGCTGACACCACGCCCCGGGACCGATGTCGCTGCGTTGGCGGACCCATTGGTCGAAGCCGCCTGGTCGGAGCGGCTGCACGATCTCGAACGACCGGTGCACCTGTCGCTGCACAGCGCCGATCGCGAACGTGCTCTCGCCCAGCTCGGAGAGCAAGGCTGGGCGCTGCTGTACGACGAGGAGGGCCGCGTCGAGATCGCCGGCAGGACGGCAGTTGGACGCCAGGCCCTGTGCATCTACGGTCAGCCGACGGCTGAGAATCCGACACTCGAAGCACTCGACTGCGCGATCATCGCCCTCGACATCGCCGCCGACATCGATTTCGAAGCGCATCTGGACTGAGTCGACGCGACGTATCTGGCGCACTGGCAGGCATCTCCGTGGTGCGTGAAGCACCTCGCCGATGACCGACCGGATGCCGGCGACGGCGTCCCCCCACCAGTCAACCGTCACCGGCACCCGAGTCTGCACGACCGGCTGGGCCAGGCCATGATCGGAGTGGCTGCGAAGTTGATTCGAGCAGGACACCACCTGCTCGAATGCCGTCCGGACCATGGCCTTCGCAGGCGATCCGCTCCGGCCGGATAGGGATGCTCCCCGGCCCGAGACATCACCCGCCTCCACTCGGTGGTGCTGCACAGACGGTAATCCGGTGCGGCACCGGAGTCGTCGGCCAGCAGTTGACCGTCATGAACTCTCAAACTGTGCTCAACACATGAGTGCAGTGTATGGCTGGCAGGTGATCAGTATCGGCGTGATGGAAGCCTTCCGGGGCCCTGTGGAGGAACCCGGCGACCGTGGCGATCCGGTCGTGCCCGTCGAGTTCGAGGAAGTCGGTCCCGGTGGCGAACGACGTAGCCGGGTTGGTGCTCCGCGAACTGGCCGCGGAAGTCGATCAGCTCGCCGACACCGTGCAGAACGCCGATCGGTGCGTGGTACCTGACCTGCTCGGCGAAGTCTGCGTCGGCAGTGGCGTTCCAGAAGTCGACGTACCGGCCGACTGCGGTCAGGTCGGTCTTGTCCGTCATGCCCTGGCTCCGCGGATCGATCATGATGATGTGTACCTGAGGTGGGATCTGCAGTGTTCGCGAGCGAATTCGGAGGCTGATCTGTATGTCGCGCTTTGACGACGTGCCCGACCATCCCGGTGAGCCGCATCGCGGGGGTCTGGCCGGCCGGTTGAACTGGCTACGGGCTGGGGTCCTGGGTGCGAACGACGGCATTGTCTCGACGGCCGGTCTGGTGGTCGGCGTCGCCGGAGCGACGACGTCGACCGCCGCAATCCTGACAGCAGCCGTTGCGGGCGTGACGGCGGGCGCGGTGTCGATGGCGCTCGGCGAGTACGTCTCCGTGAGCAGTCAGCGGGACACCGAACGGTCGCTGCTGGCCAAGGAACGGGCCGAGTTGACCGCCTCACCCAACGATGAGTTGGCCGAGCTGACCGCTATCTACAGGAGTAAAGGTCTGCGCCCCGAGACAGCGGCGTTGGTCGCGGCCGAGCTGACCGAAAAGGACGCTTTGGCGGCGCATGCTGAGGCGGAGCTTGGTATCGATCCGGATGAGCTGAGCAATCCGTGGCACGCGGCCGGAGCCTCCGCTCTGGCGTTCACAGCCGGGGCTCTGCTACCCGTCATCGCGATCCTGCTCCCACCACCTGGTATCCGGGTCCCGGTGACCTTCGGCGTCGTCCTGCTGGCACTCGCTGGAACCGGTGCCTTGAGCGCGCATCTGGGTGAGTCACGCAAGACCCGTGCAGTGATTCGCTTGCTGGTGGGCGGTGCGCTCGCGATGGTGGTCACGTTCGGCCTGGGCCAACTCGTCGGCTCCACCGGCCTCTAGGCCCACGGCGACGGCGGTTCCGAGTGAGGTGAGGCCGGTACGGGTTGTCAGGCGAGATTGGAGAATCGATGTCAGACCGGCCGGTTAGGCTTGGCGCCATGGCTGAGTCGCTGTACCGGAACAGCAGTGGCAATCAGTGGGTTTACGGCGGACTCTCCATCGTGGCGCTCGCGCTCATTGGCGGTGGTGCTCTGCTCGCTCAGCCGGTGCTTCTCGTGACCGGTGTTGTAGCGCTTCCGGTGGCGATCTACTTCTTCGCCCAGGCGCGCTACGGGAATGTCATGGTGACTCGTCAAAACCTGACCATCGGCAAGCACACTCTCGCGCTGCGTGAGCTGGATCGGTCGTTCGGTGCACACCCGGCGGAGGCGGTGCTGAGCAAGGTTCAGCTGGACAGGCTCAACACGCAGACCGCGAGCGATGTGGTCGGGGACACCGGTGTCCGTATCGTCGGCGGCGCGTGGGGGCGGCTGGGCCGCGGGATGCGGTGGGTCGTGATCCGCCGCAGCGGCTCTCCTGACCTCCTGGCCGTTCCGGCGAGGCAGCAGGAGCATCTCCTCGCGGCCCTCAACACAGCCCTGGCATAACTGTCGTGGAGGAAGCTCGCGAACTGCTGGAGGCGCAACGGCGACAAGCGCTCCGCCGGCTGGCGAGCCTGACGGGAGACTTTCACGAGGTGGTCGCCGCCTCACGAGACTCCAACGCCGACGACGAACACGACCCCGAGGGCGCCACGATCGCCTTCGAGAGATCCCAGGTCACGTCGCTCGTGCAAGAGGTTCAGCAGCAGCTGGCGGAGATCGACGCAGCGTTCGACCGACTATCAGTCGGCACCTATGGCACGTGCGAACACTGCGCGCAACCCATCTCCCCAGCCCGCCTGCAAGCCAGACCCGCAGCCCGCACCTGCATCACCTGCGCCCAGCTCAGAAGCACGTGAAGTGAGCGCCCGGCGGCCTGCAGAAGGTTCCCGGCTTCGAGCGCTCGCAGTTGGCTGTGATCGTGCCTACGGGTGGGTGTCCGTGATTTTGATGACTTCGTCGAGGCGGTCGAGGGCGGCTTGCAGGTCGTCGACCTTGGCTTGGATGCGGTCGCGCTCGGCGTGCAGCATGGCTCGCTGTTCGGTGTCGGTGTGGCCGGAGTCCCAGCACGGAAGGAGTTCTGCGATCCGCTGGCTGGTCAGACCGGCGGCGTACATCTGCTGGAAGAAGCGCACCAGCGTGACGGCGTCCTGCCGGTACAGGCGTTGGCCGGAAGGGCTGCGCTCCGGGGTGAGCAGGCCTTGCTGTTCGTAGTAGCGCACGGCGCGCACCGAGACGCCGGCGCCCCGAGCCACCTCGCCTATCCGGATCAGCTGCTCGGCGGTGGTCGCCGTGGTGGTCAACCGTGACTCCTCTCACTTCGGTGCGTGCGACGAATACTTGCCTCTGACGTCAACGTCAGGTCTTAGCGTAGCGGACATGGACATCGACAACTCAGTTGCTCTCGTCACCGGAGCCAACCGCGGCCTCGGTCGCGCCTTCGCCCAGCGCCTGCTCGAACGGGGCGCCCGCAAGGTCTATGCCACGGCCCGCCGGCCGGAAACCGTCGACCTGCCCGGGGTCGAGGTACTGGCCCTCGACATCGCACGCCCGGCATCGGTGAAGGCCGCGGCCGATGCTGCCCGTGACGTCTCGCTGCTCGTGAACAACGCGGGGATCCAGACGGGGACCGATCTGCTGACCGGCTCGCTGGACGCGGTTCGGCACGAGCTGGAAACCAACCTGTTCGGCCACCTGGGGATGATCCGCGAGTTCGCGCCGGGTCTGGCCAGGAACGGCGGGGGAGCGATCGTGAACATCCTTTCCGCCATGTCGTGGTTCGGTACGAAAGGCGCCAACGCCTACCACGTGACCAAGGCGGCCGCTTGGGCCATGACCAATGGTGTCCGCCTGGAGTTGGCCGAGCAGGGAACGCTGGTGACGGCGGTCCACCTCGGTCTCGCCGACACCGACATGTCCGCGGGCTGGTCCGTGGCCAAGCTGGCACCGTCGCAACTGGTCGATGCTGCACTCGACGGTGTGGAGGCGGGTTCGGCAGAGGTACTCGCGGATCAGTGGAGCCGGGACGTGAAGTCCCGGCTACCGCTGACGCCGGAAGAGTTCACCACGGCAATGGACCGCGCCCTGGCGACACTGACGGGAGCCTGAAACCCTTTAGACCCAAGCGGAGCGGAGACGCTCGTGTTCGTCCGCGGTTACTGGCAGTACGACGCCGTGGCAGGGGTCTTTCGGGAGTTGGTGATTCTGGGACGGAACCCATCGGCCGCCGGCCAGGTCGGTGGTTTCGAAGGGGACGTAACGACGTTCGGGGGTGAACTCGTCGATCCAGAGGTACCACTTGTCCTCGGTGTTCGACTTGTACACCAGCGGTCCTTCGCCCCGGATGACACTTCCGAGACCGATGCCTTCGGCCAGTGGCTTCCAGTCGGAGGCCGTCAGCGAGGGTGACGTCTCCGAGAAGATCGACTTGCCGTACGGCGCCTCGCCGCTGCGGCTGCGTTCGTCCTTGAGGAATCGGTAGTACACGCAGTTGTGATCGATCACTGTGGTGTCGATCGTCTGCCAGCCACGGTCGATCCAGACGCGCGGTTCGGAGAACTCGCGGAAGTCGCGGGTGGTCGCGTACATGATCCGGTTGTAGCTGTCACCGGCGTGTTCGGGGTTGTCGTACAGCGTCGACGACCAGTGGACGAGGTAGGCATTCTGTTCGGGGTCCCAGACGGCCTCGGGCGCCCAGGTGTTGCCGGCCTCCGGCGGTGCGACCTCGACGAGTCGTCCGTGATCCCAGTTCACCAGATCCGGCGACTCCCAGATCATGATCGAGCGGCTGCCCCGGCGCTGATGGCGGTCCCAGTCCAGGCTGGAGTAGAGACGCAGGTCGGTGGCGACCAGGTAGAACCGGTCACCGGCTGGAGCCCGGACGATGTGCGGGTCGCGAACGCCACGTTCGCCGAGCGTCGAGTACAGCACCGGCCTGCCTGCGTTGAGGTCGATGAAGCGCAGGGGGTCGTTGCCGTCGCTCAAGGCGAAGTGGATCTGCTCACCGTCGGCGGATTCGCGTTTGAAGTGTGCGTACAGGTAACCCGCGTAGTTCGAGCTCATCTGGGCAGAGTCATCCTTCGGTGTCGGTCGCGGCCGGCCGGCTGAGCAGGAAGTCCTCGACGGTGAAGAGGTGCGCGGACATCCGGGTGCGGGCGCGGTCGGGGTCGTGGGTGGTGAGGGCCGCGAGGATGGACAGGTGCTCGCGGTGTGCGGTGTCGTCGGCGCCGGGCTGGGCGATGGAGCGGCGGAGCCGGTCGCGCATCGTGCGTCCGCCGAGGGCGTGGATGAGGGCCGCGAGCACCGGGTTGCCCGAGGCGTCGGCGATGATGCGGTGGAAGGCGATGTCGTTCTCGATCACCGCCTCGTGATCGGGGTCGGGCAGCGCGAGTTCGCTCTCGTTGCGTCCTAGTAGGTCCTCGGCGGCGGCCAGCTTGTCGACGGTGATGTCGCGCGCCGCCAGCGCGGCGGCCTCCGTCTCCAGCATGCGTCGTACGGCGTGCACGTGATGGGTTCCGTTGACGTCCTGGAGGTCCACGACGAACCCCATCGGGGCGAGCAGCAGGGACGGATCGAGGGTGGTGACGTAGGTACCGTCACCCTGGCGGGTCTCGAGGACGCCCATCATCGACAGCGCCCGGACGCCTTCGCGGAGCGGGTTCCGAGACACGCCGAGGGCGGCGGCGAGATCCCTCTCGATCGGGAGCCGGTCACCGGGCCGGAGGCGTCCGTCGACGATCATCTGCCGGATGGCCTGTACAACGACGTCGGTCTGCGAGACGCCGGGTGTGCGGGGCTGGGCGGCCGCCTTGTTCGGGCTCGCAGTCATGATTCCCGGGCCGCCCGCGAGACCCGGAAACCGCCGCCGGGAAGCCTGATGATGGTCATCTCGGCACTGTAGCCGGGCGGTGAAGTCGTGAGCATCGGGGTTATTCCAGGCGGAGGACGCGGGCCGCGGGTTCGGGTGTGTTGGCGGTGACCGTCAGAACGTCATCGTCGTTCCAGGCGTACGACCAGCCGCCGAGATCGGACGGGAAGTGTGGTGTGAGCCTCGAGCGGGGAATCGGGACGGTGATGGTGGACGGCCCGGGGGAGCGGTGCCAAAGCGTCAGGTAGGACACGTCAGGACCGTTGAGAGCGAGTGCGATCCACTCGTCGGTCCACGTCGGCAGACCGAGCGGCCAGGCAGGCACGAGTGACGGCAGATCAGCGAGTACGGCGCGATGAGCGGTGAGGGCGCCGCGTACGAGATCGAGCTCTCCCGGCGTCATGTGGTTCAGGTGACCCGAGAGATACAGCCGGCCCGGGATGCCGTTGATCAGGGCGAGAACGAACTCCTCGCGGGTGCTGCCGGTGATCGGGTAGGCCCAGTGACCGGACTGCTCGGGAAGCACCGCGGCGGGTGCGGCGGCGGTGATGGGTGCGTAGAGCAACGGATGTTCCTGGTCCGAGGTCGACTGCAGGTGCAGTCGGGACAGCATGGCATAGTCCATCCGCATCGCGCCGGAGGCGCAATTCTCGATCAGCAGCTCCGGATGGCGTTCCTGGAGGCCGTCCAGCCAGTCCAGCAGGGCACGGTTGTGCTCCAGGAGTCCCTGGCCCAGCGACGTACCGTCCTTGTCCGTTCCCGGTCCCGTCATCGTGTTGTTGTCGAACTTGAAGAAGCCGATGCCGAAATCGCCGACCAACCGGTCGACAGTCGTGTCGAGGTGCTTGCGAGCGATGAGGCTGCGCAGGTCGAGCAGGTGGCGACCCTTTTCGGCGATGCGTCGACCGTGCCGGGTGAGGAACGCCTCGTCGGGTAGTTCCTGGGCGATCGGTGATCGGACGCCGATGACCTCGGGTTCCAGCCAGAGCCCGGGCACCATGCGCCGGCGGTGGATCCGGTCGATCACCTCGGCGAGTCCGCTCGGGAACCGGGTGGCCGAGGGCTGCCATGCACCGACGGTGTTCCACCAGTCGCCGTCGGCGTACCAGCCGGCGTCGATGCAGAAGTAGTCCGCGCCGACCTCCGCGGCGGCGTCGATCAGCGGCAGCAGCTTGTCGGTCGTCGGGTCACCCTGCAGGGTGTTCATGTAGTCGTTGAAGACGACCGGCAGCCGGTCGTCGACCGGCCGCCTGGTGCGGTTAGCCCCGCGCGGGCGGGGGGTCGCCCCGAAAAACCAGTCGACAAACCTCCCCGCGACAAACCAGTACGCCCCCCACCAGAAACCTGTGTCACCC